>NZ_BAABJO010000022.1:0-145416 GCF_039543345.1 Pseudonocardia adelaidensis
GGCGCTCACGACCGACCGGGGACAACGGGGCGTTACGGTGGAGCACGAGGGCCTCCTTGCTCGGTGCAGATGTCGCAATCCACACCGGACCTGGAGGCCCTCCCTCACATCAAGATCATCCCGGTCGTGTCGTTCCTAACCTCTGTGGTCAGTACAGCTAGTCGCCGGCCGCCTGCCCGCTGACCGGCACCCCGCCCACCGTGAACGACAGCTCGCCGAGGTTCATGTCCGGGAGGTGCACCCGGCAGGGGTACACGAGCGCCTCGCCCGGGCTCAGCTTCTTCCGCGCCGGCGCCATCTCAATCGCCACCGGCTGTCCCCGGAACGTGACGTCGTGGGGGCCCAGGGTCGCGTTGTCGACGGTGATCGGCGTGTCGCCGTGGTTCTGGACCAACAGGGTCACGTCCACGCCGCCTTTGATCTTGGTGAGCACCGACATCACCTCGAGGCCCTCGACGTTGACCGTCGGCTGCGCGAACCCGACCGGCGCCACGGGCGCCGACGTCGTGGTCGGGGCGGCGGGTGCGGTGGCGGGGGGCGGTGGTGCGGCGACGTCCGCGGCCCGCGTGCCGGCGCCGGCCAGTGTGGCGCCGACCCATCCCAGCCCGAACGCGACGAGAACCGACACCAGCAGCGCCGGCGAGACGCCGGCGTAGCCCCCGCGACGGTGTGTGGGGTGGCCCACGTCACAATCATATTCCTGCGGGAAGGCGTGGGCCCGGCCACCGCCGGAAGCGGGCCCCGGGGGCGGCGGGGATACTGGGGTCGTGAGCGTCTCACTGGGCATGCCCGCACCGCCCGTCCCGACCCTTGCCCCCCGTCGCAAGACCCGGCAGCTGCACGTCGGGGCGGTGGGCGTCGGATCGGACTTCCCGATCTCGGTGCAGTCGATGACCACCACCCTCACCGCCGACGTCAACGCCACCCTCCAGCAGATCGCCGAGCTCACCGCGGCGGGCTGCGACATCGTCCGCGTCGCGTGCCCGAGCCAGGACGACGCCGACGCGCTGCCGGCGATCGCGAGGAAGTCGCAGATCCCGGTCGTGGCCGACATCCACTTCCAGCCCAAGTACGTGTTCGCCGCGATCGAGGCGGGCTGCGCCGCCGTGCGGGTGAACCCGGGCAACATCAAGAAGTTCGACGACAAGGTCAAGGAGATCGCGGCCGCGGCGAAGGACCACGGCACGCCGATCCGCATCGGCGTCAACGCGGGCTCGCTCGACAAGCGCCTGATGGAGAAGCACGGGAAGGCCACCCCGGAGGCGCTGGTGGAGTCGGCGCTGTGGGAGGCGAGCCTGTTCGCCGAGCACGACTTCCACGACATCAAGATCTCGGTCAAGCACAACGACCCCGTCGTCATGGTCCGGGCCTACGAGTTGCTCGCCGAGTCCTGCGACTACCCGCTGCACCTCGGCGTCACCGAGGCCGGTCCCGCGTTCCAGGGCACGATCAAGTCGGCCGTGGCGTTCGGGGCGCTGCTGCGCCAGGGCATCGGCGACACGATCCGGGTCTCGCTCTCGGCCCCTCCGGTCGAGGAGATCAAGGTCGGCGCGCAGATCCTGCAGTCGCTCAACCTGCGGCCGCGCAAGCTGGAGATCGTGTCCTGCCCGTCGTGCGGGCGGGCGCAGGTGGACGTCTACAAGCTCGCCGACGAGGTCACCGCCGGCCTCACCGGCATGGAGGTGCCGCTGCGCGTCGCCGTCATGGGCTGCGTGGTGAACGGCCCGGGCGAGGCCAGGGAGGCCGACCTCGGCGTGGCGTCCGGCAACGGCAAGGGGCAGATCTTCGTCAAGGGCGAGGTGATCAAGACCGTGCCGGAGCACGCCATCGTCGAGACCCTGATCGAGGAGGCGATGAAGATCGCCGAGTCGGTGGAAGGCGAGGGCGCCCCTCAGGTCACCGTCGGCTGAAGGGGCCGATCCCGTCGTGGGCACGAGCACGAGCGTCTGGCATCGTTGGGGGGTGCTTCGTCTCGCCGGAGCGCGGCTCCTCGACGACCGGGACCGCGCAGGTGTGCGTGCCGTCCTGGACGACGATCCGGTGGCCGCCTGCATGGTCGCCGCTCGCGTCGAGTTGGCGGGTCTCGACCCGTGGCGCCTCGGGGGTGAGCTGTGGGCCGTCGGCCCGCGCTTCGACGGGCTCTGCTTCTCCGGGGCCAACCTCGTCCCGCTGCGCGGTGACCGCGCCGCGCTGCGGAGCTTCGCCGACCGTGCGCGCCGCCACGGCCGCACCTGCTCGTCGCTGGTGGGGCGGGCGGAGCTGGTGCTGCCGCTGTGGGACGACCTCGCGCCGCACTGGGCGCCTGCGCGGGAGGTGCGCGCCGACCAGCCGCTGATGGCGCTCGCCGGGTCGCCCGCCGTCGTGCCCGACCCGTACGTGCGCCCGGTGCACCCGTCCGAGCTGGACAGCTACCTGCCGGCCGCCGTCGCGATGTTCACCGAGGAGGTCGGCATCGACCCGCGGCTGGGCGACGGCGGGGTCGGCTACCGGGCGCGCGTCGCGGAGCTGGTGTCGGCCGGGCGGGCCTTCGCCCGGTTCGAGAACGGCGAGGTCGTGTTCAAGGCCGAGATCGGGGCGTTGTCCGGGCAGGTCGGGCAGATCCAGGGCGTGTGGGTGCACCCGGACCGGCGCGGGCACGGGCTCGGCACCGCCGGCACGGCCGCGGTCGCCGAGCGGCTGGCCGCCATGGGACGGGTGTCGAGCCTCTACGTCAACGGGTTCAACCGGGTGGCGCGGGCCGCGTACACCCGGATCGGGTTCACGCAGATCGGCAGCTTCGCCACCGTCCTCTTCTGACCCACGGGCGGCGACCAGCGATAACGTTCCGCGGGTGAGCATCCACGAGCCGCCCGCGATCGACACCACGGTGGCCCACTCGCCGCGGGTCTGGAACTACTGGCTGGGCGGCGAGGACCACTACGAGGTCGACCGCAGGGTCGGCGACCACTTCCGCCGGATGTTCCCGCCCATCACCGACATCGCCCGTGGGTCGCGCAGCTTCCTCGGCCGGGCGGTGCGGCACCTCGCGGGGGAGGCGGGCGTCCGCCAGTTCCTCGACATCGGCACCGGCCTCCCCACCAAGGACAACACCCACGAAGTGGCGCAGCGGGCCGCGCCGGACGCGCGCGTCGTCTACGTCGACAACGACCCCGTCGTGCTGGCGCACGCCCGCGCGCGGATGCCGGGGGCCACCACGCACATCGACGCCGACCTCCACGACACCGCCCGGATCCTCGACGTCGCATCCAGGAGCCTCGCGTTCGAGCGCCCGGTCGCCCTGATGCTCATGAACATCCTCGGCCACGTCCCCGGGTTCGGCGACGCGCGCCGGATCGTCCATGAGCTGATGTCCGCGCTGGCGGCCGGGAGCTACCTCGTGGTGGCCGACGGTGTCACCGACGGCGGCCCGTTCGACGCGGCTGTCGACATGTGGAACCGGGCGGGGTCGCAGCCCTACGTCCTGCGCACCCCGGAGCAGATCGCGCAGTACCTCGACGGCCTCGAGCTGCTCGAGCCGGGGGTTGTCTCCTGCCCGCTGTGGCGTCCGGAGCCGAGCGGGATCGGTACGGCCGTGGCGGTCGACGAGTTCGGGGCCGTCGGCCGGAAGCCGTAGGGTTTCTCGGCCGCTACCGGACGGGGCCGTCTCAGGCCGCCGGACACGGGTGCGGCACCTCGACCTACCCATTCGTCGAGGTCCTCTGCCGCTTCGAGCGGCTCACGCACCAGGTGGGCGCGCCACCCGCCGTCCGCGGAGCGCAGCCGTCGCCGGAAGCGGGCCTCGGCCGGGGTGAGGCGGTCCCGCGTCGCCGACGCGGACAGGCCGAGCATGTCGCCGATGCGCTGCCAGCTCGCGCCCCCGACCCGTTCGACGACCACGGCGGCGTCGAGGAACCGGCGCGCCGCCACGAGGACCTGTGCGGCGTCGGCGAGCGCGGTGGTGACGTCGTCGATCGGGACCATCCCGCGGGCGAGGTCGGAGAGCTCGCACGCCTCGAAGGACGTCGCGAGCCTGGCCCGGGACACGTCGGCGCAGGTCACGGGCTCACCCGCGCAGGAAGTAGAGGACGGTCATGGTAGCGGCGGTACCGAGCACGACGGCGCGCAGCAGCCCGGCGGGCAGGCGCCGGGCGACGGCGGCGCCCGCGACGCCGCCGGCGACCGCGCCGACCAGCATGCCGACCAGCAGGAGCGGGGCGCGCAGCACGTCGGACGCGCACAGGAACAGCACCGTGGCGGCCACGTAGACGGCCGCGACCTGCGTGACCCGCGTCGGGTTGCTCGCGGCCGGGTCGAGGCCGACCCCGATGGTCCACACGGCGAGCATGAGGATGCCGACCGCGCCCCCGAAGTAGCCGCCGTACACCGAGAGGACGAACTGCCAGGCGAGGACGGCCCGGGGGCCCATGCCGACGGGACGTCCCAGGACGCCGCTCACGGCGCGGAGGGCGTGGCGGCCGAACGCCAGCACGACGGTGGCGAACGCGAGGAGCCACGGCACCGCGGCGTCGAACGACGCCGAGGGCAGGACGAGCAGCAGGACCGCCCCGACCGTGCCGCCACCCGCGCTGGCCGCCGTGAGCGCCCACGTGGCCGTCGCGCCGACGGGCCGGACGTCCCGGCGGTACATCCACGTGCTGGCCAGGGAACCGGGCACGAGGGCGACGGTCGACGCGGCGTTCGCGGTGACCGGGGGCAGCCCGGCGGCTACGAGGGCCGGCAACGCCACGAACGTGCCGCCCCCGCCGACCGCGTTCAGGGCGCCTGCGGCGATCCCGGCCACCAGGACGAGCACCATCGCGGACACCGGCCGAGGATCGCCCGTGGGCGGGGAGATCCACAATGCGCGATCCCCGAATCCAGCCTCAGTCAGCGCCTTAGGCTGGCCGCGTGCGGTACGACCTGGACGACCTGCGGCTCTTCCTGCACATCGTGGCGGAGGGCTCGATCACCGCGGGCGCGCGGCGGATGCACCTCAGTCTGCCTTCGGCCAGTGCGCGGGTCCGGGCCCTCGAACACCACGCCGGGGTGGACCTGCTCGTCCGCGGGCGGCGCGGGGTGCGGCCCACGCCCGCGGGCACCACGCTGGCCCGCCACGCGCGCGACGTCCTGACCCAGGCCGCGCGCCTCGAGGGGGCCGTCGGCAGCTACAGCCGCCGTCCGGCCGCGTCGTTGACGCTGCTGGCAGGCGGCTCCGCGATGTACGGGCTCGTGCCCCGGGCGCTGGTCGCGTTCCTGCGCGAGCACCCCGACACCGACGTCGAGGTCCACGAGAGCCGCACCCCGCACACGCTGCGGATGCTCGCCGACGGCGCAGCCGACCTGGGGGTGGTGATCGACAACGAGGCAGGCGACGGCGGCGTCGAGACCGAGCTGCTCGGCGACGACTCCATCGTCGTGATCGGCCAGTCCGGCGGGATCCTCGCGGGACGGACCTCCCTCGCCTACCGGGAGGTGGCCGAGCACCCGCTCGTCGGGCTCGACGCGGAGTCGTCGCTGCGGCGCTGGATCGAGAAGAACCTCGGCCCGCACGCCCCCGCGGCGCGCTACCGCACGACCGTGGCCGACATCAACGTGCTCGTCGGCCTCGTGGCGGCCGGTGTGGGGCTCGCCATCGCTCCGCGCCGGGCCGTGGAGGGCGACCGGCGGCTGGACGTGTGTGCGCTGCAGGACCTGTGGTCCCGCCGCCACCACCTGCTGGCCTGGGGAACCGCGGAGCGGACGCCGGCGGTGTCGGCACTCGCGGGGAACCTGCGGTCGGCTGCCGCAGCACCATGAGCGTGCTCTACTGTGTACAGCGTACTGCTCGAGTCGTACAACGTATTCAATTCTAGGATGTCCGGCAATGCCACGAGACGAGACGGCGCGTCGGACCGACGGCGGTGCGGCCGTGCGGCGCAGCCTGCAGCTGATGTGGGGCGGCGCGCCCGAGCCGACCCGCGGTCCGAAGCCGGGCCTCTCGGTTGCGACCATCGTGCGCGCGGCGATCGACCTGGCCGACGCCGAGGGGCTCGTCGCGCTGTCCATGCGGCGCATCGCGGGCGCGCTCGGGGTCGGCGCCATGTCGCTCTACCGGTACGTCCCCGGCAAGTCCGAGCTCGTGGACCTCATGGTCGACGAGGTCTACAGCGAGGACATCGCGGACGCGGAGGCCGCCGAGGGCGGATGGCGGCAGCGGCTGGAGGCCTGCGGCCGCCAGGAATGGGCGCTCTACCTCCGGCATCCGTGGATGCTGCAGATCGCGCAGGGGCGCCCGATGCTCGGGCCGAACTCGATGCGCTCCACCGACATCGCACTGCGTGCCATCGACGGCATCGGCCTCTCCGAGGAGGAGATGCTCGGCGCCGTCGTCGTGCTCAGCTCGTTCGTCGCCGGCCTGGCGAAGACCACCATCGAGGCGATGCAGGCCGCCGACCGCACCGGCATCAGCGACGAGGAGTGGTGGGAGATCCAGTCCGAGTACGTCGGGCCCGCGGTGGTGGCGGGCGAGCTGCCGATGCTCACGAAGGTCGGCGAGGCCGGGGCGTTCAACTCGATGTTCGACCACTTCGAGTTCGGGCTCCAGCGCGTGCTCGACGGGCTCGAGGTGCTGATCGAGCACAGGCGGCCGACCGAAGGCTAGACGAGCATCTCCGAATCGATCAGTGGGCCGCCGCCGCCCACCCGATGCGCGGCGATGCCCCGGCGACCCGCGCACGCGCCCCGGCTCGCGTGGGCGAGCCCGCGCGCCTCGGGACGGATGCGATCGACACCCGCCCGTTGCGCCGGGTGCGGGCACCCAACCCAGCCACCCCTCGCCGCGGCGTCGATGCACCGATCCGGTGATCATGTGGGCCCGGATGCGGGAGCGGACACGACGTGCGGCGGCCTCGGGTACGGCGGAGCGGGATCACACGCCGCTGTCACAAAGGCTCGCCTAAGATGAACGCGCAACTGTTCAACGTTCACCTACGCGAGTCGAGGAGACCTCCGTGATCCGTGCGCTCCCCCCGTCCGCCCGCGATGCCGCGCTGCTCGTGGCCCGGCTGCTGCTCGGCGTGGTGCTCGTCGCGCACGGTTGGCAGAAGGTCCTCACCAACGGTCTCGGCGCCACCGCCGAGGGCTTCACGAAGATGGGCGTCCCGCTCGCGCCGGTCTCGGCCGCGTACGCGGGCGTCGTCGAGCTGGTCGGCGGGGCGCTGATCCTCGTCGGCGCGGCCACCACCGTCGTCGGCGTCCTCGTCGTGCTGGACATGCTGAGCGCAGCCCTGATCGTCCACGTCGGGAACGGCGTGCTGGTCACCGACGGCGGCTGGGAGCTCGTCGGCGTGATCTCCGCGGCAGCGCTGGTGATCGCCGCGGTCGGTGCGGGCCGCTACAGCGTGGACCACGCCCTGGCGTCGCGCCGCAGCCCGGCGACGGTCTGAGCGCCCGGCCCCCGAACGCCGGCATGGTGGCTCCACCGGCGGATTCGGCCGGTGAAGCCACCATGCTGCCACTCGAGGGGCAGGGGCCTCAGCCGAAGAGCTTCTCCTGCTCCTCGCGCAGCTGGTCGACCAGGCGCCCGGGGGGCAGCGTGACGTCGGCGTAGGTCAGTGCCTCGTCCTTCGCCACGTCGCGGGTGAGCACGCAGCCCTCGGCCACCCCCATCGGCAGGAGGCGCTCCGCGCGCGTCACCGGGGTGGACTCGGCCACGCCGTAGGTGTCGTAACCACCCAGCCCGTCGAGGGTGTGGCCGGCCTTGAGGTCCTGCTTCGCCGTCGCGACGACGTCCACGTGCGGGCCCGCGGGCGGGGAGAGCGCGGCGTCGGCGAAGTCGACCGCGCGCACCACCGAGTTGGGCACCTCGAAGTGGCACAGGTGGTAGGGCGTGTAGAAGCTGTACAGCGGGCCCTCGCCGAGCTTGTACAGGTTCAGGTAGTGGCGCTGCTTCGGGTCGTCGTGCGTGCCCAGCACGAACACGCCGGGACTCGGCTTCGACTTCACCACGTAGTCGACGATGCCGCCCTTCTCGCGCAGCTCGTCGACGTCGTAGCGACCGGTGAGCTCGTCGACGTGGCCCTCGTGGTCCCAGCCGTTCATGCCGCGCCTGGGCACCGTGAGCCCGAACGCGTTGGCCACGATCGCCTGCTCGAAGGAGATCTTGGTGCCGTCGGCGAAGCTCGTGACCATGTACGGGTCCTGGCCCCACTTCTCGGCGAACACCTTCTGGGTGGTGGGCGTGCGGTATTCGTCCTGGAGGCCCTTGATGTTGCCCGCCACCAGAGGGGTGACCCCCAGGCCCTTGACGAAGCGCATCAGGTTGGCCTGCACGCCCGGCTGGTCGCCGTCACAGCCGGTGAGCACCACGCCCGCGGCACGCGCCCGGTGGGCGAGCAGCGGGCCGACGGTGCCGTCGAGCTCGGCGTTCATCGTGACGATCGGCAGGCCGCGCTCGATGGCCGCGACGGTGACCCGGGCACCGAACTCCACGGCGCCGGTGACGTCGACGACGCAGTCCAGGTGCACGGCCTTGATCAGCTCGAACGCGTCCTCGAGGACGGCCGGGGCACCCTTCTCGATCGCGGCGTCGAGCTCCGTCGCGCCCTCCACCCGCACCGGCTCCACGCCGGCCTCGGCGTAGGCGCGCTCGGCGTTGGCGAGGGTCCGGTTGGCGATCGCGACGAGCCGCATCCCCGGCACCGAGTTCACGATCTGGTTGGCCAGCCCGCGCCCCATGAAGCCCGCGCCGATCATGCCGACGCGGATCGGGCGGTCCTCTGCCTCGCGCCGGGCGAGCGCGGTGTCCAGGATCAGCATCAGCGGGCCTCCACCGAAACTTCGGAGAGCAGCGGCCAGGCGGCGTCCTTCTCCGAGATCACCGCGGGCGGGCGTGGCCACTCGACGCCGATGGCCGGGTCGTCCCACCGCAGGCCGCGCTCCGCGCCCGGGGTGTAGGCGGTGGAGACCTGGTACATCACCTCGGCCTTGTCGGTGAGCGTGATGTAGGCGTGCGCGAAGTTGCGCGGCACGTACATCGCCGTCCGGTTGTCCTCGGTGAGCTCGGCCCCGAACCACTTCAGGTAGGTGGGCGACTCGGGGCGCAGGTCGACGATCACGTCCCAGATCGCGCCCCGGTAGCAGCGGATGAACTTCGTCTCGGCGTTCGGCTCCAGCTGGTAGTGGAACCCGCGCAGCGTGCCCGCCTTGTGGTTGAACGAGATGTTGGCCTGCTCGACCAGCGGTTCGAGGCCCGCGTCGATGAACTCCTGACGGCAGAAGGCCCGCGCGAAGAAGCCGCGGTCGTCCTCCAGGAGCTTCAGGTCGACCAGCGCCGAGCCGGGGAGCGGGGTGGTGTGGATCTGCATGTCGGGAGGCTCGTCCTCTTCACGTCGTCCTTCTGGTCCGCCCGCAGACTAGACCGGGCGGGCGATGCCCCTTCATCCGTCGTCGCCGGCGGTCGTGTTACGGCACCGTGGGGAGATGGCTGCATCGACACCCCCGTCCTGGACCACCGGCACGGTGCCGAACTCCTTCGCCGCGCTGCCGGCCGGGCGGCTCGGCACGCTCGGCGGGCAGCTCATGCGGCTGCTCAACCGGGCCCAGCAGCGCGAGATCGCGCAGCTGCTGGGGCCGCTCGACGGGCTGGACGTCCTCGAGGTCGGCCCCGGGCCGGGTGTGCTGCTCGGCATGCTCGCCCGCACGGCGCGGCACGTCACCGGCGTCGAACCCTCGCGCGAGATGCGGGCGCTCGCGATCCGCGCGCATGCCGGCGCGATCGCGGCCCACCGGCTCGACGTGCGGGCCGGAGACGCGGCCGCCACCGGTCTGCCCGACGCCGCGGTCGATCTCGTCGTGAGCGTGAACACGGTCGCGATCTGGCCCGACCTGGACGCCGGGGTGGCCGAGCTGCGGCGCGTCCTGCGCCCGGACGGGCGGCTCGTGCTGAGCTGGCACGGCGGGGAGCGGCCCGCCCGCACGGCCCGCGCGCTCGTGCTCCGCGAGGAGCTCCTGCACCGCATCGAGGATGCGCTGCGCGCCCGCTTCCGCGACGTCCGACGCACGCTCACCCGCCGGTGCACGGTCTTCGAGGCCCGCGACACGGCCGGGTGAAGCCCGGCGGCGTCGGGGCCCATCGGCATACTCGCCCCGTGCCGCGCGCCCGCCCGATCACCGCCCTGGCCGCCGTGCTCGGCGTGCTGCTCGCCGCAACGGGCTGCGGTCTCCTCACCGACACCGGGCCGGAGGACACCGCCACGGCGTTCCTCGCGGCGTGGTCGGCGGGCGACGACGCGCGCGCCGCCTCCCTCACCGACGACCCGGCCCGCGCTGGTGAGCTGCTCGCCGCCACGCGCAAGGCGCTCGCCCCCGAGGGCCTGGCCGCCACCCTCGGCCAGGTCCGCACCGACGCCGACGGCGCCACCGCGGCCGTCGACGTCACGTGGCAGCTCGGCAGGCAACGCAGCTGGCACTACCTCGGCGAGCTGGAGCTGAGCCCGGCACCCGACACGGAGGAGGGCTGGCGGGTGCACTGGGCACCCACCGTGGTGCACCCCGACCTTGCTGCGGGCCAGCGGCTCGCGCTGCGCACCGACGAGCCATCTCCGGCACCGGTGGTCGACCGGTCCGGGGCGCCGCTGCTCGCGGCCACCACGGTGGTGGCCGTGCTGCTGGACCGGCGCGCCACGGGCGACCTGCCTGCGGTCACGGGTGCACTCGCCGCGGCACTGTCCCCGTTCGACCCGCGGATCACCCAGGCGTCCATCGCCGACGGTGCCGCCCGCACCCCCGACGGGCAGGCCTACACCGTCGCCGTGCTGCGGGAGACCGACTACGCCCAGGTCAAGACCGCCATCCACCACCTGCCCGGGGTCCGGTTCACCACGTCGGAGCGGCTGCTCGCGCCCAACTCCGACTTCGGACGGCAGGTGCTGCCCGGCGTCCGGGACGAGACCGCGGAGCAGCTGGAGGGCGTGCCCGGGTGGTCCGTCTCGATCGTCGACGGCAGCGGCGACTCCGTCCGCACGCTCGCCGAGCAGGCGCCGCAGCCGGGCACCACCGTGGCCGTCGGGATGGACCGCACGATCCAGTCCGCCGCCGAGGACGCCGTGGAGCCGGTGGTGCAGCAGGCGATGCTCGTGGCCGTCTCGGCGTCCACCGGCGATGTGCTGGCCGTGGCGCAGAACCCGGCCGCCGACGCCGAGGGGCCGCTCGCGCTCACCGGGCGCTACCCGCCGGGGTCCACGTTCAAGGTGGTCACCGCCACGGCCGCGATGGCGGAGGACGGGGTCACCGTCGACACGCCCGTCGCGTGCCCGGGCACCACGGTGATCGGCGGGCGGCTGGTGCCCAACGCGGGCCGGTTCGACCTCGGCACGGTCCCGCTGCTCACGGCCTTCGCCCACTCGTGCAACACCACGTTCGCGCAGCTCGCGGTGCAGCTCGACCCCGGCGCCCTGCCGGCGGCCGCGCTGCGGCTCGGGCTGGGAGCCGACTACGCCGTCCCGGGCGTCGCCACGATCACCGGCTCGGTGCCGGCGTCCGCCGAGGAGGTGTTGCGGGCCGAGAACGGGTTCGGGCAGGGGCAGGTGCTCGCGAGCCCGTTCGGGCTCGCGCTCGCGGCCGCGGTGGTGGCGCGCGGCGAGCCGGTGGTGCCCCAGCTCATCCGGGGACGACCCACCGAGGTACTGGTCCCCGCCACCGCGCCCGACCCGGCGGCGCTCGCGCCGCTGCGATCGATGATGCGCGCGGTCGTCACGGACGGCACGGCCACCGCGCTGGCGGGCCTGGGGGAGGTCTACGGCAAGACCGGCACCGCGGAGTTCACCGCCGACGGCCGGGCCCACGGCTGGTTCATGGGCTACCGGGGCGACGTGGCCTTCGCCGTGCTCGTCGTGGACGGGGCATCGTCCACGCCCGCCGTGCAGGTCGCGCAGCGCTTCCTGTCCGCGATCGGCTGAAGCGTGTCGTGCGACACCAACGGGGGTCTTGCCCCGGCGCTTACGCTGGATGCCATGTCGCCCCGGCGGATACCCGCGCTCGCGATCGTGGCAGACGTCGTCGCCGTCGTGGTGTTCGCCGCCATCGGCCGGATGAGCCACGCGGAACCCGACGACGTGCTCGGCCTCCTCGCCACCGCAGCACCGTTCCTGGTCGGCGTCGCGGCGATGTGGGTCACCCCGGTCGTGCGCGCCAACCCCATCGGGATCGGGGCCACCCTCACGGTCTGGGCGGGCACCGTCGTGATCGGGCTGCTGGTGCGGGCCGGGTTCACCTGGAGCCTCCCGCTCAGCTTCGCCGTCGTCACCGCCGTCGCCCTCGGCGTGCTGCTGATGGGGTGGCGCGCGCTGTCGGCCGCCGTGTCGCTACGGGCCCGCCAGCGCGCCCTGCGCTGACCCGATCAGCCCGGGGACGCCCCGAGACTCACGGCCCGCCGCGCTCCGCCGACGTCTCGGCGGGCTGGCGCGCGGGGTTGCTGCGCCCACGCAGCGTCAGCATGACGACCCCGGCCAGCAGCAACGCCACCGCCAGGACGATCGACGTCGACAGGAAGCTGCCGCCGCTCAGGTCCTGCAGGGCGCCGCCGACGTACGGCCCGACGAACCCGCCCAGGTTGCCGAGTGCGTTGATCAGACCCATGGCGGCGCCCGCCAGCGCCACCGGCATCGCGCGGGACGCACTCGCCCAGAACGGGCCGTCGTAGGCGAGCGCCCCCGCCATCGCGAAGCTGATCAGCAGGATCGACAGCCACGGGATGTCGCCGAGCAGGATCGACGCCACCAGTGCGACCGCGGCGATGGCCATGGGCAGCATGACGTGGAAGGCGTAGCGGCCGTTGCGGTCGGCGGCGTGCGCGTTCAGGTAGAGCCCGACGATCGCGAAGATGTACGGGATGGCTGTGACGAAGCCGACGAGTGTCGAGCTGCCCCCGGTGATGGTCGTGACGACGTGCGGCAGCCAGAGGTTCAGGCCGTAGAAGCCCACCTGGATCAGGAAGTAGACCACGACGAGGCGCCAGACGACGCTGCTGCTGAACACGGTGCGGAGACCGGCGGCAGGCGGCGCGTCGGCCTCGTCCCGGGCGAGCCCCGTCTCGATGTACTCCCGCTCGGACCGGGACAACCACTTGGCGTCGGCCGGCCGGTCGGTGATCAGGAGGAACCAGAGCGGCGCGGCGATCACGAACGGGAAGACACCCTCGACGAAGAACAGCATCCGCCAGTCGGACCAGGACAGGATCCAGCCCGAGAGGGGAGCGGTGATGATCGAGGAGATCGCGATGTTCATCATCCACACGCCGTAGGCGCGTGCCCGCTCACGCGCCGGGAACCAGTGGCTGATGAGGACGAGGATCGCGGGCCAGATGCCCCCTCCGCCACGCCGAGCAGGAATCGGACGACGAGCAGCTGTTCGAAGTTCTGCACGAGCCCGGACACGACCGCGAAGACACCCCAGACGAGAATCATGATCCCGACGAACTTCTTGGCGCTCCAGCGCTCGGCGAGATGCCCGCCGGGGATCTGCAGGAACAAGTAGCCGATGAAGAAGATGCCACCGGCGAGGCCCTGCTGGGCCTTGTTGATGCCCAGATCGGTGCCCAGGCCCGCGAACGCGAATCCGTTGTTCGTGCGGTCCATGAACGAGATGATGTAGACGATGATCGCGATGGGAATGATCCGCCACCATCGCGCGTTCCCGACGTTCCTGACATTGCCTGCGATGTCAGCCATCGCTGGACCTCCTGTACCCGGCCGACGTTGGCCGCTGCCTGCTCGGGCGGCAGGTGGTCCGGCGGGCCGGGCGGGGCCGCTCCTCTCGTCGTGCGGCCCGGTTGTGTCCCGGTCCGGTGACTGCGTCGTTCCCTTCGGTCGTCGTTCCCTTCGGTCGCCCGATGGGGAATTGCTCGATTCGTCCCCCCGGGTCAGATGCCGCCCTGCGCGCCGCTTACCCGATGCTCGCGCGAATGAACCCGATACTTCTGCCTGTCCTGCCGGTCAGATGGCAATCATCGGGATTGCCCTTTCTGCGGCTTTTGTTCTGCCGGTGCGGAGCCTGGTCGACGTCGACGCAGTGCCTCGATCGGCATCGGTGCCGAGCCGGATGACCATTGCGCGGAGCCCGTGGACGTCACCGGGTGAGCGACCCGCTCCGGGGTCGCGCGGGCCTGCCTAGACTGGCGCCATGCCCGCCCGTACGCTGCTCGCCCCCGGTACCGTGTCGCCGATCCGGCCGGTGCCCGCGCACATCGCCCGCCCGGAGTACGTCGGCCGGAAGCGCCCGGAGCGCAACACCGATCCGTGGGTGCAGACGCCCGAGGTGATCGAGCGCATGCGGGTGGCCGGGAAGATCGCCGCGCAGGCGCTCGAGGCCGGCGGAAAGGCGGTGGCGCCCGGCGTCACCACCGACGAGGTCGACCGGGTGGTGCACGAGTTCCTCGTGGCCCACGACGCCTACCCGTCCACGCTGGGCTACAAGGGCTTCCCCAAGTCGTGCTGCACCAGCCTCAACGAGGTGATCTGCCACGGCATCCCGGACTCCACGGTCATCCAGGACGGCGACATCGTCAACATCGACGTCACCGCGTTCATCGGCGGCGTCCACGGCGACACCAACGCCACGTTCCTCGCCGGGGACGTGAGCGAGGAGGACCGCCTCCTCGTCGAGCGCACCCGCGAGGCCACCATGCGGGCGATCAAGGCCGTGCGCCCGGGCCGCGAGCTCAACGTCGTCGGCCGGGTGATCGAGTCGTACGCCAAGCGGTTCGGCTACGGGGTGGTGCGCGACTTCACCGGCCACGGCATCGGCCGCGCGTTCCACAGCGGCCTGGTCGTGCTGCACTACGACGAGCCCAGCGTCGACACCGTGCTGGAGCCTGGCATGACGTTCACGATCGAGCCGATGATCACGCTCGGCTCGATCGACTACGACATCTGGGACGACGGCTGGACGGTCGTCACCAAGGACCGCGCCCGCACCGCGCAGTTCGAGCACACCGTGCTGGTCACCGCCGACGGGGTGGAGATCCTCACGCTGCCCTGATCGGATGACGTCCTGCGCCAGGCGCACATTGGAGCCAATAGCGCTGTTCTGCAGCCGCTGTGAGTGCAGTACGGCTCCACGGTGCGGTCAGGCCTCCCGGTGGGCGGCTCGGTACTCGCTGGGGCTGCAGCCGTGCACGGTGCGGAACTGCCTCGAGAAGTAGAACGCGTCCGCGTAGCCGACGGCCTCGGCGATGTCGCCGATGTCGCGGGACGAGGTGATGAGCAGCTCGCGGGCCCGGGCCATCCGCAGCCGTTTCGTGTACTCGACCACCCCGCCGCCGGTGGCCGCGCGGAAGAGCGCCGAGAAGTGCGAGGGGGACAGGCCCGCCGTGCGGGCGAGCTCGGCGACGCTCAGCGGCTTGGCGAAGTTGCGGCGCAGGTAGTCCTGGGCCTGGCGCACCGGCTCGGTGCGCTGGCGCCCGCCCGCCACCACGTCGGCGGCCAGCTGGGCGAGCAGCGCCCACCCGGCGCCCGCCGCCGAGATCAGGCTGGGGAGCGTCTCGTCGCGTTCGAAGCAGGTGATGGCGTCGTCGATCGTCGCTACGGCCCGGTAGGCGTCGTGCAGCTCCACGAGGACCTCCCGCTCGTCCGGAGCGATGACGGCCAGCAGCTCCGGCACCTGGGTGCCGGCCGCGTGCAACCACCAGATCGTCCATGGGCGGTCCGGGTCGGCGAGGTAGACGTGCGGCCGGCCGGGCGGCACCACGAGCGCATGGCCCGGCCCGACGACGGTGGTGCGGCCGTCGGTCTCGCAGCGCCCGTTCCCGTCGACGCAGACGATCACGATCGCTTCTGGAGCGCCTTCCGCCCGACGTCGGCCGTGGTTCGCGGCGCGGGGGAAGTAGCCGGCGTCGGTGACGAGCAACCCCGACGTCGGCGGCCTGCGCAGGGCCGACGCGACGAGCGGCCGGGGGAGCACGCGCAGCCGCTGGCCGGGGAAGCCGTCGGGCAGGAACACCGGCCCAGCCTAGGCGGGTCGTCGAATCGTCCAGGCATCTCGGTCGATTCGCCCATGCCGCTGCGGAGCGCGCGCTCGTAGCGTCGCGGCGTGCTCGAAGGTGAGTCCCGGCTGCAGCTCCCGGACCGGCCCGCCGCGCTGGCGGACACGGGGGTCGCCGCGTGGCGGGAGCGGGTGACGATCGACAGCTACCTGCCCGAGCCGCCCGATCGCTACCCCGCCTACCTGGAGCGTCGCGTCTACCAGGGCTCGTCGGGCCGGGTGTACCCCTTGCCGTTCCACGACCGGATCAGCGCGACGAGCGTGCCGCACGAGTGGGACGCGGTGCACCTGGAGAACCGCTGGCTGCGGGTCATGGTGCTGCCCGAGATGGGCGGGCGCATCCACGTCGGGTACGACCGCAGCGCGGGCTACGACTTCTTCTACCGCAACGGTGTGATCAAGCCCGCCCTCGTGGGGCTCGCCGGGCCGTGGATCGCGGGCGGGGTCGAGTTCAACTGGCCGCAGCACCACCGCCCGGCCACGTTCCTGCCCACGGACGTGGAGATCGAGGAGGAGCCGGACGGGGCGGTGACGGTCTGGTGCTCCGACCACGACCCGTTCGCCCGCATGAAGGGCATGCACGGGATCCGGCTGCGGCCGGACCGCGCGACGGTCGAGCTGCGGGTGCGGCTGTACAACCGCAGCGAGGTCACGCAGACGTTCCTGTGGTGGGCCAACGTCGCGGCCCGCGTGCACGATCGGTACCAGTCGTTCTTCCCGCGGGACGTGCGCGAGGTGGCCGACCACGCCAAGCGGGCGGTCACCGGGTTCCCGGCGGCTGATCGCCCGTACTACGGGATCGACTACGCGGCCCGGCGCGCCACCGGCGGCGACCGCCTCGACTGGTACCGCAACATCCCCGTCCCGACCTCGTACATGTGCGTGGGCAGCCGGGAGGGCTTCTTCGGCGGCTACGACCACGCCGCCCGCGCCGGCTTCGTGCACGTCGCCGACCCGCACACCGCCGTGGGCAAGAAGCAGTGGACGTGGGGCAACGCCGCGTTCGGGCACGCGTGGGACCGCAACCTCAGCGACGACGGCGCCGCGTACGTCGAGCTGATGGCCGGGGTGTTCACCGACAACCAGCCCGACTTCTCGTTCATCGCGCCGGGCGAGACGAAGGTGTTCTCGCAGGTCTGGTACCCGATCCAGGAGATCGGCCCGGTGCACGCCGCGACCGTCGACGGCGCGGCGCGGGTGGAGGTGGAGCCGGACGGCGTGCGGGTCGGGCTGGCCGTGACCGCGGAGCGCCCCGGCTGCCGGATCCGCGTGGAGGACGGCTCCGGCGTCGTCCTGGCCGAGGTGGCGGCGGACGTGGCGCCGGGTGCGCCGCACCGGGCCCGGATCGCGCTGGACGTGCCGGACCGCCTCCGCGTGCGGGTCCTGCACGGCGACGCGGAGCTCGTCGCCTGGGACTCCCGCGTCCCGGAGACGCCGGACGTCGTCCCGGCCACCGAGCCTCCGGCTCCGGCCGACGTGGCCTCCGTCGAGGAGCTCGCGCTGATCGGCGCCCACCTGGAGCAGTACCGGCACGCCACTCGCTCGCCCGAGCCGTACTGGCGGGAGGCGCTGCGCCGCGACCCCGGGCACGTGGCGAGCAGCGTCGGGCTGGCCGGGCGGGCGTACCGGCGGGCCGAGTTCGCCGAGGCCGAGGCCCTGCTGAGCGCCGCGGTCGACCGGCTCACCAGCCGCAACGCCAACCCCGCCGACACCACCGCGCTCTACCTGCTCGGCCTCGTGCTGGAGCGGCTGGGCCGGCCGGACGAGGCCTACGCCCGCTACGGGGCCGCGGCCTGGGCGCGGGTCTGGCGGGCGCCCGCCGGCTACCGGATGGCCCGCATCGACGCCGCAGCAGGCCGGGACGCCGCCGCGCTCGCCCGGCTCGCCGACGTGCGGCGCGCCGAGCCCGAGCACCTGCAGGCCCGCGCGCTCACAGTGCTGCTGCTGCGCCACACCGGCCGCGCCGCGGAGGCGGCCGAGCTGCTGCGGGACACGCTCGCGCTCGACCCCCTCGACTGGTGGAGCCGCGACCTCGCCGGTCTCCCGCTCACCACCGACGCCCAGACCTGCGTGGACGTCGCGCTCGAGTACGCGGGCGTCGGCGAGACCGAGGCCGCGCTGCGCGTGCTCGACGTCGCCGCGGAACGAGAGGCGCATCGCCCGCTCGGGCAGACCGCGGCCGGCCCGCTCATCGAGTACCACCGCGCGTTCCTCGGGGGCGGGACGGCCCGCACCGCGGCCGCGACCTGGTGCTTCCCGTTCCGCCTCGACGACATCGCGGTGCTGGAGCACGCGGGTACGCGCGACGCGCGGGCCCTCGCCCTGCTCGGGCACTGGCGGTACGCCGTGGGCCGCGCCGACGACGCGATCGCGGCCTGGCGGGCGAGCGCATCGCTGGACCCGTCCGATCCCGTGGTGTGGCGCAACCTCGGCCTCGCGGCCTGGAACCACCTCGGCGACGCCGACGAGGCCCGGGCCGCGTACGACCGGGCCCTCGCGGTGGCGGGGGACGACGCCCGGCTCGTCTTCGAGAGCGACCAGCTCGACGCCCGCCGCGGCGTGCCGCCCGAACGGCGGCTCGACCGGCTGCTGGACGTCCGCGGGCTCGTCGAGACCCGGGACGACGCCACCGTCGCGCTGGCTCACCTGCTGCTCACCGCCGGCCGGCTCGAGGAGGCGCGCGCGCTGCTGCTCGGGCGCACGTTCCAGCCGTGGGAGGGCGGCGAGGGCGAGGTGCTGCGGGTCTGGGACCGGCTGTGCCGGCTCGCGGCGGCCCGTCCCGGCGCCAGCGCCGTGGCGGCGCTCGACGCCGCGCTCGACCCGCCCGCGTCCCTCGGCGAGGCCCGGCACCCCCTCGCCGGCACCGCGGCCCTGCAGCTGCTGCGCGGCGACGCGCTCGCGGCGGCGGGGGACGAGGACGCCGCGCGCGCCGCGTGGGAGCTCGCCGCTCGCGACGGCGACTTCCTCGCGATGTCCGCCGCCCCGCACTCCGAGGCCACCTACTCCTCGGTGCTGGCCCTGCGCAGGCTCGGTCGCGACGCCGAGGCCGCGCGCCGCACGGAGTCGCTGCGCGCGTGGGCCGACGCCCTCGAAGCCTCGCCGGTCACCGTCGACTACTTCGCGACGTCGCTGCCGTCGATGCTGTTGTTCGCCGAGGACCCGGTGGAGGCGCGCAGGCGACGCGTGCAGTTCCTGCGCGCGCAGCTCGACGTCCTCGACGGAGCTCCCGAGCGGGCCCGCGAGCGCCTCGACGCACTGCTTCACGACGACCCCCACCACCTGGACGCGCTGGAGCTCGCCGGCGCCCTGCACCCCCTCCTGGAGGAGGCTCGATGACACTCCCCACGCACCTGCCCGAACGCCTGACGATCACCCTGTGGGACTTCTCCTGGTACGTGCGGACCGGGCCGGGAGAGCCGTTCGAGGACCTCGACGCCGCCTTCGCCCAGGCCGTCGAGCGCGGCTACAACACGGTGCGGATCTGCGCGATGCCGTTCCTGCTCTTCGGGTCCGGCCTGGACACGTCCGCCGTGGCGCTGGAACGCCTCGGCGGCGAGTACGCGCAGCGCATGCGCTGGTACGACGTGAAGGCGCCGACCACGATCGACGCGAAGGCCCACCTGCTGGAGCTGTTCCGCGCCGCGCGCCGGCACGACTGCTACGTGATCGTCTCGTCGTGGGAGTACCAGCAGAGCTCGTCGTTCGCCGCCGAGTCGGCCTGGTGGGACGCGCTGCGCGCGGTGCCGCCGGCCGAGCGCCCCGAGCGCCTGGCCGCGGCGCACGCCGACCTGATGGACCTGCTGATCGCCGAGGGCCTCGACGACCGCGTCGCGTTCACCGAGATCCACAACGAGGTGCAGGTCGGGCACCTGGCGGAGGGCATGGAGCGCGAGCACGCCGTGGTCGAGCTCGGCCCGCTGCTGGAGAAGGCGGTCGACGCCTTCAAGGCACGCCACCCCGACCGGCCGTGCACCGTGAACTACGGCGGCGTGCCGCACGCGAGCATGCGCGGGATCCCGCGGAACATCGACGTGCTGGTCGTGCACCCCTACGTCTACGGGGTGCTCGGCGCGCTGATCGACGAGTTCGGGCTGCGCGGCCCGGTCGAGGACTTCCCACAGGAGTCCGCGGCCGCCCTGCTGCGGCCCGGCGCGCCACCCGTCGCCGAGTGGACCGTGGAACCGCAGCACCGCTGGCGGCTCGACGCGACGATCGTCAGAGCCGCGGAGGTCTACGTCCACGACTGGGCCGACCCCGACGCGTTCGACCGCTGGCTCTACGACCACTACGGCGAGCACCGCATCGCGATGGACGAGAAGCTGCGCCTGTGGCTCGACGTCGCCGCCGACTGGGCGGCCGCGCACGGCGTGCCGCTCGTCCTCGGCGAGGGCTGGGTCGGTTACACGCCGCTGTACGGCACGTTCGAGGAAGGCCCCGTCGGGGCGCAGATCTGCCGCGACGCGGTGCGCTACGCCCGCGACCGCGGCGCATGGGGCACGGTCGTCTGCTCCAACGCCGCGCCCCAGCACCCCATGTGGGCGGACATCACCCTGCAGCAGGAATGCAACTCCCTTTTCACCGGAACCCGGAGGTAGTCATGGCAGCAACGGAGCTGTCCCGTCGCCGTTTCCTGCTCGGGGCCGCGAGCCTGTCGAGCGTGCCGCTGCTGGCGTCCTGCGTCGGCTCGGGCGGCGGCGAGACCGGCGGCGGGCAGGCGTCCGCGACGATCACGCTGCAGTCATCGGTCCAGGACACCGCGCCGAAGGCCGCCCTCGAGAAGATCGTGGCCGACTACTCCGGCGCAGGCTCGCCGGTGACCATGAACTCGGTCGCCACCGAGCAGTTCCGGGCCCAGCTGTCCACCTATCTGTCCTCGGCCACACCGCCGGACGTGCTCACCTGGTACGCGGGATCGGTCGCGAACTCCTACGCCGCCGAGGGCCTGCTCCTGGACGTGTCGGACCTGTGGACGGGCGACGGCGCGTGCGCTGGTTTCTCCGGTGCGCTGCGGTCGCTGTCGACGTCGGCCAACGGCCAGGCGATCTTCGTGCCGACCACGTACTACTGGTGGTCGGTCTTCTACAAGAAGTCGGCGTTCGCGAAGTGGGGCATCGAGCCCCCGACGACGTGGGACGGGTTCATCGCGCTCTGCGACGACCTGAAGCGCCGCGGGATCCACCCCCTCACCAACGGGATCGGCACCACGCCGTGGATGGCGTCCGGGTGGTTCGACTACCTGAACCTCCGGATCAACGGCGCCGACTACCACCGCGCGCTGCTGGCCGGGCAGCGGTCGTTCACCGATCCCGAGGTCGTTGCGGTGCTCCAGGAGTACGCCCGGCTGATCCCGTACTTCCACCCGAACCAGACCTCGTGGGACTCGCAGCAGGCCGTGACGCCGATGGTGAACGACGAGGCCGCGATGTACCTCGTCGGGGCGTTCGCCACCCAGTACTTCCCGGAGGACCAGCGCGACGACCTGGACTTCTTCTCGGTGCCGCCGATCAACCCGTCCGTGCCGAGCGCCGAGGAGGCACCCACCGACGGCTACTTCGCGGCGGCCCGCACGGACAACCCGGACGGCGCGAAGGCGTTGCTGTCCTACCTCGCGTCGCCGGAGGTGCAGCAGCGCTACATCACCGAGTCCGGGACGTCGAACCTGCCGACGTCACCGCAGGTCGACACCTCGCAGTTCGCCCCGATCGTCCAGAAGGGCATCGAGCTGCTCAACTCCACATCGGAGATCACCCAGTTCTTCAACCGCGACTCCAGCGACGCCCTCCAGACGACGGCGGACACCGCGCTCACCCGGTTCCTCGCCGATCCGAGCGACATCCCGGGGCAGCTGCGGGACTGGCAGGCGGCCGCCCAGCAGGTCTTCACGTCATGACCGCCGTGCAGGACGCCCCGGTGCGGACGGGCGCGCCGCCGCGGCACGGAGGTCGGCGGCGGCGGGTGCCGCCACTGGTCTGGGCTTTCCTGCTGCTGCCGCTCGCCGTCGAGCTGTTCTGGGTGTTCTGGCCCGCGCTGAACAGCTTCTCGCTGTCGTTCACCGAGTGGAACGGCGTGGGCGCGGCGAAGCCGGTCGGGTTCGAGAACTACGAGCGCATGCTCGCCGATCCGATCTTCGCCACCGCCTTCCGCAACAACGTGATCTGGGCGATCGGGTTCGGCGGGCTCTCGGTCGCGGGTGGGCTCGCGCTCGCCGTGGCGCTCAACCGGCCCGGCCGCGGCGTCGGGATCTACCGCAGCGCGATCTACCTGCCGATGGTCATCTCGCTCGCGGTGACGGGCCTGTTCTGGCGGGTCATGTACCAGCCGGGCGGGCCGATCGACGCCGGGCTGGGCGCGATCGGGCTCGGTTCGCTGCAGCAGCAGTGGCTCGCCAACCCGGACACCGCGCTCTACGCCGTGCTCATCGCCGCGGTCTGGCGGCAGGTCGGCTACATCATGGTGCTCTACCTCGCCGGGCTGAAGGGCTGCGACCCGTCGCTCGAGGAGGCCGCCGCCGTCGACGGCGCCAACGCGTGGCAGCGGTTCTGGCGGGTCGTCATGCCGCAGCTGCGCGGCGTCAACACGGTGGTCTTCGCGGTCACGGTGATCGACTCGCTGCGCACCTTCGACATCGTGTGGGCGATGACCCGCGGCGGGCCCTACAACACCACGCAGCTGCTCTCGACCTACATGTTCCAGCAGGGGTTCACGCTCGTGAACCTCGGCTACGGCTCCGCGCTCGCCGTGGTGATCTTCGTACTCGCAATCGCGTTCATCATCACCTACCTGGTGCGCCAGGCCCGGGCCGAGGAGGGCTGACGTGCGCAGTCGATCGCCCTGGTTCCACGCCGTCATGATCCCGTTCACGCTGCTGTGGCTGGCACCGATCATCTTCGTCGTGCTCGTCGCGCTGCGCGAGTTCGACGACATCGCCGCCCGCGGCCTCGGCGCCCTGCCCGCGGGCCTGACGCTCGACGGGTTCGCCACGGCACTGGCCGGCGGCGAGGTGGCCACCGCGCTGGTGAACAGCGCGGTGGTGACGGTCTGCGCCGTGGTGGCGTCGCTGGCGCTCGCGGCGCTCGCCGCCTACGCCCTCTCCCGCCACCGCATCCCGGCCCGGCGCACGATCCTGCTCGTGATGCTGGCCGGCAACCTCCTGCCGCCGCAGATCCTGCTCATCCCGGTGTCCCGGATCGCCCAGGGCATGGGGATCTACGACACCCTGTTCGCGCTGGTCGTGGTGCAGGTCGGGTTCGGGTTGGGGTTCTACACGTTCGTGCTGCACGGGTTCATGCGCGGGCTGCCATCGGAGGTGTTCGAGGCGGCGCTGCTCGACGGGTCGGGCGCCGGGCGGACGTTCTGGAGCATCGTGCTGCCGCTCTGCCGTCCCGCGCTCGCCGCGCTCGCGGCGCTCGCGACGACCTGGATCTACAACGACCTGATCTGGGCGATGACGGTCCTCCAGACCGACACCAAGTTCCCGATCACCGCGGCGCTGCTCAACCTGCAGGGCGGCTACTCGAACTCGTGGAACGTGATCGCGGCCGGCTCGCTGGTGGCGGCCGTGCCGACGGCGATCGTGTTCTTCGTGTTCCAGCGGCACTTCGTGTCCGGGCTGCTGGTGGGCACCGGCAAGTGACGGACTGGGAGCTGCCGACGGCGACGTCGGCCTACGTCGTGCGCGCGACGGACGCCGGGCCGGTGCTCGCCCACTGGGGGCGACCGGTGCGGGTCGTCCCGCCGCGGGGCACGTTCGAGACGCCCGCCGACATCGCGCCGCTGGAGTTCGCGGCGGCGGGCACCCGGCACGCGCAGGGGAGCGAGCTCCTCGTGCCCGGCGGCGCGGCGCTGCGGTTCGTGCCCGGCTCGGTCGTGCACTCCGGCTGCCGGCTGCAGGCGCTGCTCCGCGACGACGACCTCGGACTCGAGGTGGAGCTGCACGTCCGCACGTCGCGGCGGCACGACGTCGTCGAGCGGTGGGCGCTGCTGCGGGCCTCCCGCGACGTCACGATCACGCGGGCGTTCGGCGCGGGCTGGAACGTGCCGGTCGGGCCGGGAGCGCGGGTGGGCACGCTGGTCGGGGCCTGGTCGCGCGAGTGCACACCGGCCGAGGTCGACCTGCCGGCCGGGCAGCTGTCGATCGGCAGCCGCCAGGGCATCACCTCCCACACCTACGCACCGGTGGTGACCCTGCGGTCCCGGGACGCCGCTGACGCCTACGGGATCGCGCTCGCGTGGAGCGGCTCGTGGCGGCTCACGGTCGACGCGGTGCCCTTCCGCGAGGTCGTGCGCGTGAGCGGCGGGGTGGACGACGAGGCCGCACCGATCATGCTCGGGCCGGGGGAGGAGTTCGAGACCCCGCACCTGCTCGGCGTGTGGAGCCCGGACGGGCCGGCGGGCGTCGCGCGCGCATGGCACGCCTACCAGCGCGGGCTCGCCCGCGGCCCCGAGCACCGGCCGATCGTCTACAACTCCTGGTACGCCACCACGTTCGACGTGCGGGTGGAGCACCAGCTCGCGCTCGCCGACGTCGCCGCGGACCTCGGCGTCGAGGTCTTCGTCGTGGACGACGGCTGGTTCCGCGGGCGCACGAGCGACCGGGCCGGGCTCGGCGACTGGTTCGTCGACGAGCAGAAGTTCCCCGACGGCCTCGGCCCGCTGGTCACGGGCGTGCTCGACCGCGGGATGCGGTTCGGGCTGTGGGTGGAGCCGGAGGCGGTGAACCCGGACAGCGACCTCTACCGCGCCCACCCCGACTGGGTGCACCAGCCGCTCCTGACCCTGCGCAACCAGTACGTGCTCGACCTCGGCAGGCCGGAGGTGGAGGCCTGGGCCGGTGCGATGCTGCGCAGGCTGCTCACGGAGCACCCGATCAGCTACCTGAAGTGGGACATGAACCGGGCGATCACCCTCGGCGGGTCGATCGCGCACACGCGGGCCTACCACCGGCTGATGCGCATGCTGCGTGAGGAGTTCCCGCACGTCACCGTCGAGGCGTGCGCCGGCGGCGGCGGGCGGGTCGACAACGCCGTGCTCGCGCTGTCGGACGTCGTGTGGCCGAGCGACGAGACCGGCCCGCGCGACCGGCTCGCGATCCAGCACGGCTTCCTGTCCGCCTACCCGCCGCACGTCATGAGCTCGTGGGTGACCGACGAAGCGGACCGGCTCGACACCGCCCGGACGAGCCTCGAGTTCCGGTTCGTCGTCGCGATGGCCGGGGTGCTCGGGATCGGGGCCGACCTGCTCGCCTGGTCGCCGGCCGTGCGGGCGCGGGCGCGCGATCTGGTGGCGCTGTACCGCGAGATCCGGCCGGTGGTGCACGGCGGCGAGGTGACCCGGCACGGTGCGCCGGGCGATCCGGCGTACGCCGTGCAGTACACGATGGACGACCGGGTCGTGCTGCTCGCGTGGGCCCGCCCCGGCGCAGGCCCGCTCCGGGTGCGGACCGGGGTGCGGTGCCGGGGCGCGGCCGCCGACGGGGTCGTCGAGGTGCCGTTCCGGCTCGCCCCGGACTGCGACGTGGTGGTCCTCGACCGTGCCTGACCTGGATCGGCGGCCCCGCCCCCTGACCGTCGAGGTCGACCTCGCCCACGGCGGTCGCTGGACGTCGCTGCGCACCCCGGAGCGCGAGTGGCTGTGGCGCCACCCCGACCCGGCGGTCGGGGCCGCGCGGGCCGCGGTGGGGCCGGGCGCCGCGTTCGTCGACGCCGGGGGAGTGGAGGAGTGCCTCCCGACCGTGCGCGGCGAGCCCGACCACGGCGCGGTCTGGAGCCGCCCCTGGTCGGCCACCGGCGTCAGCGCCTGCGGGTTCCGGCTCGACCGGCGGATCCGCGCCGACGGGGCGGTCACCGTCGACTACACGATCACCGGGCCGCCGCACGCGCCGGTCGTGCACGCGGTGCACGCCCTGCTCGACGTCTCGCCCGCGGCCCGGCTGGACGCCCCGGGCGTTCGCGCCGCACACCTCATCGATCAGGACGCGGTGGTGCCGTGGCCCGGCGGCCTCGACCGGCTCGGCCCGGACGACGGCACCGCGACCGCCGCCGTGCTGCCCGGCTGCGCGGCCGTGACCGTGGTGGACGGCCCCGACGCGCTCGAGCTCACCTGGCGTGCCGCGGACCCCGCGCTCCTGCTGTGGCGCAACCTGCGGGGCTGGCCGGCCGGGGCACCCTACCGCTCGATCGGGGTGGAGCCGATGATCGGGACGGCCGCTACCCCGTCCGGCCCGGGCGAGCCCGCGCGGCTGGACGCCGACGGTGTCCTGCGGTGGCGGCTCACGGTGCGGGCGTGGCGCGCGGTGGGCCCCTGAAGGTCAGGCCGCGGGGGAGCCGAAGATCTCGCGGAGCCGGCGCAGCGTGTCCCGGATCGACCTGGCGTTGCCCTTCGGGAAGCCGAGGAGCTCCATCCCCTTCGCCACCGGCGAGCCGCCGTAGTCGAACGTCTCGGTGACGCGGGTGCCGCCGGGAACGGCTTCGAGCTCGTAGCGCCAGATGGCCCTGGCGGCGTGGCACCACCCGATGCGCCGGTCCGGCTCGAACTCCACCACGCGGTTCGTGATCCGGTACGGCAACTTGATCTTCATGCGCATGCCGAACCGGTCGCCGAGCGCGAGCCGCTCCGGGCCGGACACCGCCCCGCGGACCGTCCCGGAGCCGTCGAACTCGTGGTGCCGGTGCGGGTTCGCGAGCAGCGCGAACACCTCGTGCGGCGGAGCGGCCACGACGGTCGATGCCATGACGGTGCGCCCGACGAAGGTGGCGCGGTCGTCGTCGCTCATGCCGCCCGTCCGGTGGTCGATGTCATGGGCGGGAGTCTCCCGGTCGCGGGCGGGGAGGTCGTGATCGGGCCCGGATCGGGCGTCAGCGCCGGGTGAGGGCGAACACCCCCCACCCCAGGTACTCGCGCTGGTAGCGCACGTGCCGCAGGGGCGCCGCGTCCAGCTCGGCGCGCATCTCGCCGACCAGCTCGTCGTCGGGGTTGGCGTCGATCCAGCGCCGGACGTTCAGCCATTGCGCGGCGGCGTACCGGTCCCAGCCGTCCTGGTCGGCCAGCACCATCTCGACGAGGTCCCACCCGAGGTCGCGGACGCTCTCCACGAGCTCCGGGAGCGACCCCAGCTCGTCCTCGTCGCGCACGTAGCAGCCCTCGACGGTGGCCCGGTCCGGCGGGTCGAGCCGCCAGTAGCACTCGCCGACCAGGACCGTCCCGCCCGGGCACAGGCTGCGTTCGAGGAGCCCGATGGTGCCCGCGGTGCCCCCGCCGATCCACGTGGCGCCCACGCACGCGGCGACGTCGACGGGCTCCCCGGCGACGTACCCGGCGGCGTCCGCGTTGCCGAACTCGACCCGGTCGGACACGCCCAGCTCCGCCGCCCGCGCCCGCGCGGCGGCCACGAACGTCTGGCTGATGTCGACGCCGACGCCGGTGACGCCGTGGTCGCGGGCCCAGATGCAGAGCAGCTCACCCTTGCCGCAGGCGAGGTCGAGCAGCCGCGTGCCGGGCCGAAGGTGCAGCGCCTCGCCGAGGGTGGCGAGCTTCTCGGGGGTGAGCGGGTTGATGATCCGATGGCTGCTCTCGCGGACGAGGAAGGCGCGGGGGAGCTCCACGGCCGGGACCGTAGCGGGAGGCGGTCCCCGGGGGCGACGCTTTTGCGGAGGTCCGTGGGACCGGGGTCACACACGGCCGAGTGCGATGATCGGGGTACCCCAGTCGAGCCGGAGGAGAACGTCGTGACGCAGGACCGACCGCTGTCGGAGTGGCAGAAGCTGCGCCTGACGTTCACCCGGCGGTGGCGGGACTCCGGGTTCTGGTACGGCCTCGCGATCGCGCTGATCTGGCCGTTCGCGATGTTCGGCACCAAGGTGGCGTTCCGCGGCGGTGAGCACGTCCCGCGCTCGGGCGGCGCGCTGCTCGCGATCAACCACGTGTCGTTCGCCGACCCGATCTTCGACGTGGCGTTCACGATCTGCCACGGCCGGATGCCGCGGTTCCTGGCGAAGTCCGAGCTGTGGAGCACCCCGGTCGTCCGCTCGGTGCTCGGGGGCGGCAAGCACATCCCGGTGTACCGGGCCTCGGCCCGCGCTGCCGATGCCTTCCGCGACGCGATCGCCGCCATCGAACGCGGCGAGATCGTGGCGTTCTACCCGGAGGGCACCTACACCGCCGACCCCGACGGCTGGCCGATGAAGGCCAAGAACGGGATCGGCCGGATCGCCCTGCTCACCGGCGCGCCCGTCATCCCGGTCGCGAACTGGGGCACCCAGGACGTCCTGCCGCCCGGCAGCGGCCGCCCGCGCCTCTTCCCCCGCCGGAGGGTCACGGTGGTCGCCGGCCCGCCGGTCGACCTGTCCGCCTGGCTGGGCGGCCCGCGCACCCGCACGGCCCTCGACGGGGCCACCAACGCGATCATGTCCGACGTCACGCGGCTGGTCGGCGAGATCCGGGGTGAGACCCCGCCAGAGGTCGCGTTCGACCTGGCGCGCCAGGGGCCCTCGCTGGAGGACGAGCGCCCGGCGAGCTGAGGCCGCCGGATGCGCGGTGATCGACGAGTGCGGTTGTCGAGCCGCAGAGGTGCGGGTACGTGACCATCCTCGCAGATCATGCGCACGAGTTGGGCGATGCAGGTGGCAGGTTGTCCGTCGAGCGAATGCCAGGGATACCGCAGGAGGTCCCAGCTGTTGCGCGTGAGCGCGTTGCCCTTCCTGCGGTCCGAGTGGAAACGCTCCGCGTCGACGTGCCACGCCCACCCATCGACCTCGATCGCCACCCGCTCGGCCGGGAAGGCGAGGTCGATTGCGGTTGCGGAGCCGCACCGATACGGCTCTGCAACCGCAGACGACGATCATGCGCGCCGCCCCACCGCCATCAGTTACGCGGCGGCGCGGGCCAGCTTGGCCAGCCGGCGCTGGGTGGGCCAGCGCACCGAGTGGGCCCAGCCCAGCTTCTCGAACGCCCAGATCACCCGCGCGGAGATGTCGACCTGCCCGCGCTGGACGCCGTGGCGGGCGCAGGTGGGGTCGGCGTGGTGCAGGTTGTGCCAGGACTCACCGAAGGACAGGACGGCCAGCGGCCAGACGTTGCGGGAGTGGTCGCGGGCGGCGAAGGGCTGGTCGCCGATCATGTGGCAGATCGAGTTGATCGACCAGGTGACGTGGTGCAGCAGCCCGACCCGCACCAGCCCGGCCCAGAAGAACGCGGTGAGCGCGCCCCACCACGACAAGGTCAGGAGCCCGCCCAGCGCGGCCGGCACGAGCAGCGTGAGGATCGACCACAGCCCGAAGAGGCGGTCGACGCCCCGGATGTCCTTGTCGGCCAACAGATCGGGGGTGAACCGCTCGCGGTTGGTCAGGTCGCGGTCGAACAGCCAGCCCATGTGGGAGTGCCAGAAGCCCTTGGCGAGGGCGGCCGGGCCGGTGCCGAAGAGCCACGGCGAGTGCGGGTCGCCCTCCTTGTCGGAGAAGGCGTGGTGGCGGCGGTGGTCTGCCACCCACGTGATGACCGGGCCCTGCATCGCGAGGCTGCCGGCCAGGGCGAGCGCGATCCGCAGGGGCCGCTTCGCCTTGAACGAGCCGTGGGTGAAGTAGCGGTGGTAGCCGACCGTGACGCCGAGCCCGCTCACGACGTAGAACACCCCGGCGATCGCGACGTCGACCCAGGTGAGGCCCCACCCCCAGGCGAACGGGATCGTGGCGACGAGCGCCAGCAGGGGGAGGACGACGAAGACGTAGACACCGATGTGGGGCGCAACGCCGCGCCGCCCGGCGAGGATCGGGCGGGCGGCACCCGCCGGTCGGGTCGGGCTGTCGGCAACGGTCATGGGCATGCTCCTCGGGCAGTAGTAATTAAGGGTCACCTTACCCGGTCGGGGTCGGATCTAAAGGTCGAGACCGAGCAGTGCGTTCTCCACCACTTCGGGCAGCGCCGGGTGGATCCAGTACTGGCCGGTGGCCATCTCCCGCGCGCCCAGTCCGAACGACATCGCCTGGATGAGCGGCTGGATCACCGTGGACGCCTGCGCGCCCACGACGTGCGCACCGAGGATACGGCCGGTGCCGCGTTCGGCGATCACCTTGCAGAAGCCGGTGGTGTCCTCCATCGCCCAGCCGTACGCGACGTCGCCGTACTCCTGGACCGCGGCGGTGTAGTCGAGGTGGCCGGCGCGGCACTCGGCCTCCGTGCGCCCCACGGCCGCGATCTGCGGCTCGGTGAAGATCGCCGAGGGCACGAACCGGTGGTCGCTGCTGCGCGGCGCGTCCGGGTGCAGCAGGTTGTGCGCCACCACCTTCGCCTCGTGGTTGGCGACGTGCTTGAGCTGGTAGGCGGAGCTGACGTCGCCGAGCGCGAAGATCCCCTCGACGGTGGTGCGCTGCCGGTCGTCGACCACCACCCGGCCGTCGGGATGGGTGGCCACCCCGGTCCGGTCCAGGTCGAGGCGGTCGCCGTTGGGGCGGCGGCCGGTGGCGACGAGCAGCAGGTCGCCGCGCACGGTGGTGCCGTCGGAGAGCTCCAGCGCGATGTCCCCGTGGTGCCCGCGCACGGCCGTGACCTCGTGGCCGAGGTGCACGTCCCAGCGGCCGTGGACGATCTCGGTGAAGCGCTCGCAGACCGTCTCGTCCTGGTGGCGGAGAATGCTGCTGCGCCCCACGATCGTGACGCGCGCTCCCAGCGCGGAGAAGACGTGTGCGAACTCCACGCCGATGTAGCCGCTGCCGAGGATCACCACGTGCTCGGGGAGCGCGTCGATCCGCATCACGGTGTCGGACGTCTCGTACGGCACGCCCGACGCCGCGACGACGTCGGGGATCACCGGCCGGCTCCCCGCGGCGAGCACGATCCGGTCGGCGGTGAACGCGTCGGTGCCGGACCCGTCGGTGCGGGAGACCGCGAGCTCCTTCGGCCCGGTGAAGCGGGCGTGACCCTCGTAGACGGTGACGTTCGGGCTGCGCTCCACGCGGTACTCGCGCCCACCCGCCGAGATCGGGTCGATCCGCCCGAAGACGCGGTCGCGGATGTCGGTCCAGCGCACCTTGTCCACCGTGGCGTCCACGCCGTAGCGGCTCGCGTGCCGGACGGCCTGCGCAATGTCAGCGGCGTAGACGTACATCTTGGTGGGGATGCAGCCGACGTTCAGGCAGGTGCCGCCGAAGACGCCGTGCTCGACGAGCGCGACGTCGAGGTGCGCGAAGCGGTCGTCGACGATCGAGTTGCCGGAGCCCGTGCCGATGACGACGAGATCGTGGTGGCGCACGGGCCCAACGCTACGTGCCCGTCTGCGAGAAGTGGTGCCGGTCCACCGGTGACTTCCAGCGCCCGCCCCACTTCCAGCCGATGCGTTCGAACGCCGCGACGACCGGGCCGCCGTCGACGATCATGCCCGGCAGGCCGCGGTCGCGGTCCAGGTAGGCGGACGCGAGCTCGGGCAGCACGAGGTCGCCCTTGCTGTAGGGGTTCTGGAACGGGTTCACGTCAACGGCGAGGCCCAGGGCGTGCGCCGACCACCGGGTGAGGCCGGTGGCGGGGCGGCAGACGAACGCCGTGGTGTTGTTGTCGTCGCCGGTGGGCGGGGCGGTGAGCTCGTCAGGCTCGACGACGCGCATCTCCTCGATCGGGAATCCGGCCTCGTAGAGGTCGCCGAACGCGGCCGCGACGTCGTCGGCGACCCGGGCGGCGACGATCAGCTCGCCGGTGTGCGGGGCTCCGTCGAAACCGTGGAAGGCGACGGTGACGTACCGGAGGTCGGCCGGCTGCACCGGGCATTCCGGCTTCCAGGTCGAGCGGGCGAGCACGTCGTCGGGCACCGGCCCGACCGTGGACGCGAACCGCCCGTCGGCGGGCGGCGGAAGGATGTCGCGGGTGGGCAGCCTGCGGTCCACCAGGTCGGGTGGCGTGGGCTGGGCGACGCCGTAACCGTCGGGGCGCAGGGGGAGCGGGGGACGCTCGGCGGTCGACGCGGTGACGGCGGCGACGGTGACTGCTGCGGCGGCGGCGACGATCACGGGTCGGAGCACCCGGCGAGCGTCGCACGGCCGTGGGCGGCGCGCGCTCCCCCGATCTGGTAGGCAATTCGGGATGAGCGAGCGTCAGCGAGCGAATCATAAGCACAGCGCCCGCGCGAAGCGCCGCCCGAGCGCCAGCGAGGGCGAGCGATGAGCAGCGAGACGGAGACGGCCACGGTGCACCGCGCCTGGGCGGCGGACCTGCGGCCGGGCACCCTCTACGAGCTGCTGCGGTTGCGGGTCGACGTGTTCGTCGTGGAGCAGGCCTGCCCGTACGCGGAGCTCGACGGGCGCGACCTCGAGGAGAGCACCCGGCACTTCTGGCTGGGCGGCGAGGGCACCCCGGAGCCCCTGCTCGGCTGCGTGCGGCTGCTGCGGGAGCCGACGGGCGAGTTCCGGATCGGCCGGCTCTGCACCGCGCGGTCGGTGCGCGGACGAGGGCTCGGCCGGCAGCTGATGGAGGCGGCGCTCGCCGAGGTCGGTGACCGGGTGTGCCTGCTGGACGCGCAGGAGCACCTCGCGGGGTTCTACCGCCGGTTCGGCTTCGGGCAGGTGGGCGAGGCCTACGACTGGGACGGCGTCGCGCACGTCCCGATGCGGCGGTCCTGAGCACCAGGATCGTCCTGAGTACCAAGATCGTCCTGAGTACCAAGATCGCAGAACGTCGCGTGAACGATGCTGTTGCGGGATACTCACGGACGGTGTCGAGCGAGCGAGGTGGGCGGATGACCGACGACCCGACCCGGGCGATGAACGTGCGCTCGCCCGCCTACGGCAGGGTCGGCCCGGCCGACCCGCACGCCGACCCGTCCACGCAGCCGACGATGCGCCCCGTCGTCGCCGACGGCCCCACGGTGCCGACGCCCAGCGAGCCGAAGGCGCGGGCGGGCTGGCCGCCGGAGGAGCCCGCGGCGCGCTCGCGCTCCGGTGTCCTGTGGACGGGCCTGATCCTCTCCGCGGTGGTGCTGCTGTTCCTGCTGATCTTCATCCTGCAGAACGGCACACCGGTGCAGATCAACTTCCTGGGCGCATCGGGCACCCTGCCCATCGGCGTCGCACTGCTGCTCGCGGCCGTCGCGGGGCTGCTGCTCGTCGCGATCCCGGGTGGCCTGCGGATCCTCCAGCTGAGAAGGGCCGCGCGCCGTCGCTGAAACGCCGTGCGCGGATACGAGTGCTCCAGCACCCGTATCCGCTCACGGGTGGGTGGTCAGGAGTCGCGGCCGCCGACCTCGATCTGCCATGGCGCGAGCTCCTTGCCCGGGGCGAGCTCGGTGGCGTCGGCGCTCAGGTTGACCACCACCACACCGTCGTCGGCCCGGAAGGCGAGCAGGTCGGGCCGGGACGGCGAGCGGCCGATCTCGACGTCGCCGGTGGCCATCCGCGGCACGAGGAACTGCCAGGACTGGGTGAGCGGGAGCGGCTGGCCGCCGTCGTCCTTGGTGGCGTCCGTCCACAGCGCGGGGGAACCGAGCTCGTCGGCCTGCGGGCCCCACAGCAGGGCGCCCGCCGTGCCGGACTCGGCCATGGCGGCGATGGCGGCGAGGTTGACGGCGGCGTTGGCCGGGCTGGCCGGGTCGTCGCTCTCACCCGCCGGGACCTCGGGGTAGTACTCGGCCCACCAGATCGGCAGGTCGGTGCGCTGCTGCAGCCAGCGGGCCAGGTCGGCGTACTTGCGGGCGCCGTCCAACGGGGGGAGGCCGTCCTTGTCCCGGATGTTCGAGGCGGCGTCGACCGCCAGGAAGTCGGCGCCGACGTTGTTCTGGAGCCAGTAGTCGACCACGTCGAGGGTGCGCTGGTCGGCAGCGCCCCACGGCCCGGTGACGGTGGTGGAGGTGTCCTGGGCTCCCTGGTCGAGGCTGATGAGCACGACGTACGGGCCGCCGACCTGCACGTCGGGCCGCACGTCCTTCACGGCCCGGTAGACCTGGTTGTAGAGATCGGTGTACCCCTCGTAGTCCCAACGGCCCTTCGCGTCGCTCCAGAAGCCCTTGAGCTCGTTCCACACCATCACCCGCTCGACCTGCGGGTAGCGCTTCACCGCCTCCGCGGCGAGCTTCGCGAAGTCGCCGAAGTGCTCCGGCTCCGGCGCCGCCTCGAGCTCGTCCCAGTCGGTCTCGCCCTCCTCGCCGCCCTTCATCCAGTCGGGCGAGCAGCAGAGCGTCAGCATGCTCTTCTGCCCGGTCTCCTCGGTGAGCTTCATGCGCCGGTCGAGCGTCTTCCAGTCGTACTCGCCCGGCTCCGGTTCCGGGTTGTCCGTGCCGAAGCCCATGAGGTGGTGGTTCTGCCAGATCGCGCTGTCGGCGGCGAGGATGTCGACCCCCCGCTGACGGGCCTCGGCGGGCTCGGTGTCGTCGAGGCTGTTCTGGGTGTGGGTGACGCCGAGCTCGAGCGGGGCCGCCTGCTTCGTCCACGTCCAGTCGCCCTCGAGCTCGATGGGCGGCAGCGTCGCGTTCGGGGAGGGCAGCATCGGCGACGCGACGGGGTCGGCCGAGCAGGCGGCCAGCGCCGCGGTGAGCACCGCCAGCACAGCGGCGAGGGAGCGGGGAGCGCGCACGAGCACCTCGGTGTCCGGTTCGAGTAGATCCGTCATGAAAGGTGGCAGGCGGTCACTGTGGAACGGCTGAGAAAACGCCTGCGCAGCGGCCGTTGCGGGCCGACCTCGGGATCACATCTTGGTCACGGCGTCAGGCGGCGGCCGCGCGCCTGCGCCGCCCGGGCCCGCCGGAGCGCCTGCCGCCGCCCCGCCGCGGGGTCTGCGCCTGCCGGGGCGGCTCGACGACCGGAACACCGGACGGCAACCGCGCACCCGTGATGCGGGCCAGCTCGCCGTCGCCCGCCCGCACCTCGGTCTGTGCCGCGCGCACCCCCGCGAGCCGCATCATCCGCTCGACGTCGCGCCGCTCGTCGGGCGTGACGAGCGTGACGACCGTTCCCGAGTCGCCGGCCCGCGCCGTGCGCCCGGCCCGGTGCAGGTAGTCCTTCGGGTCGGCGGGCGGGTCGACGTGCACGACGAGGCTGACGTCGTCGATGTGGATGCCGCGCGCGGCCACGTCGGTGGCCACGAGCACCGGGGTGCGGCCTTCCTTGAACTCGGCGATCGCCCGGTTGCGGGCGTTCTGCGCCTTGCCGCCGTGCAGCGCGCCGGCGGCCACGCCCTCGCGCCGCAGGATCTTCACGAGCCGGTCGACGCCGTGCTTGGTGCGGGCGAACAGGATGGTGCGCCCGTCCCGCGCGGCGACCTCGGTGACGATCCGCGGCTTGGCGGCCCTGTCGACGAGCAGCACGTGGTGGTCCATGGTGGCCACCTGGGCCGTGGCCGAGGCGACCGCGCGGGTGACGGGGTCGGTGAGGTACTGGCGGACCAGCGCGCCCACCTCGCCGTCGAGCGTGGCCGAGAACAGCAGCCGCTGACCGTCGGCCGGGGTGAGGTTCAGGATGGCCCTGACCTGGGGCAGGAAGCCCATGTCCGACATGCGGTCGGCCTCGTCGAGCACCGTGATCGCGACCTGCGACAGGTCGCACGTGCGCTGGTTGGTGTGGTCGGTGAGCCGGCCGGGAGTGGCGACGACCAGGTCGACGCCGCGCGCCAGCTCACTCGCCTGCCGGTTGAACGACAGCCCGCCCACGACGACGGCCGTGGACAGGCCGAGCGCCCGTGCGTACGGGGCGAGCGCGTCCTCGACCTGCTGGGCCAGCTCGCGGGTGGGGACGAGCACCAGCCCGCGCGGTTGCCGGGGCCGGGGACGCCCGGCGCGCAGCTCGGCGAGGCGGGAAAGCAGCGCGAGGCCGAACGCGAGCGTCTTGCCGGAGCCGGTCTGGCCTCGGCCGAGCAGGTCGCGGCCCGCGAGGGTGTCGGGGAGCGTCGCGGCCTGGATGGGGAACGGCTGCGTGAAGCCGCCCGCGGCGAGCGCGCGCACGACGGGCTCGGGCAGGCCGAGCTCGGCGAACGAGGGCATGCCCGACTCGGGAGCGGCCCACAGCTCCTCTGCAGGCGCGACGGGGGCGAGCGCGGGACGGTTCTGCGGGGTGCGGGAGCGGCCGCGGGGGGAGCGGGTGCGGCCGCCGTCGGAGCGACGCGACCGCGGGCTCGCCGAGTTCTCCGAGCGAGCCTGCGAGCGAGCAGACGGCGCGGCACGGCGAGGGGACGGGGATGACAAGAAGGACCTCCGGGACGTGGCACGTCGCACGGAGAAGCAGCGCCGGACGGCGGCTGGGATCTCGGGACGAGCCCGGGCGCGGTGTCGCGCCCTGATGGGTACTGCGGGCTGCGCCCGCTTCAGAGCCGTGACGGGCCGGGCGCTCGTGAACAACAGTAGCCGAGCGCCCGGCCGCGGACGTTGCCGTCGGCGGGCTATTCCTGTGACACCCCACCACCTCCGGGCATTCCCGCCTCCGCCCGCAGCTCCGCGAGGAGGGCGTCCGGTGTGCCGACCTCGCCCGGCAGCCCGCGGGCGGTGAACCACTCGCCGATCCGCCGGACGTCACGGGCCAGGTACTCGGGTCCCTGCGGGTTGCCCACGACGTCCACGACCTGCGGAAGGTCGATCAGTACCAGCCGCCCGTCGTGCACGAGGAGGTTGTACGCGGACAGGTCGCCGTGGGTGAGTCCGTGGCGGGCCATGCCGAGCAGGGCGTCGACGAGCTGGTGCCAGAGATCACACAGCTCGTCCCGGCCGGGACGCAGCTGGGCGAGCCGCGGCGCCGCCGTGCCGTCGTCGCTGCCGAGGAACTCGAGCAGGAGCTCGGTGCCGCTGCACTGCACGGGGTAGGGCACCGCGACGCCGTCGGCCCAGAGGCGCGAGAGCGCCGCGAACTCCGCGCTCGCCCACCGCCCGGCGAGGATCTCGCGGCCGAAGGCCGTGCGGTTCGCCATCGCCCGCGTCTCGCGGGACCGGCGCACGCGCCTGCCCTCGAGGTAGCCGGCGTCGCGGTGGAACATGCGGTGCTCCGGGGAGCGGTAGCGCTTGGCGGCCATCAGGCTGCGCCGCCCGGTACCCGGCACGGCGCGCTCGACGAGGTGGACGTCGGCCTCCTTGCCGGTCTTGATCACGCCGAGCTCGGTGTCGACCGCGGCGTGCTCGGTGACCACCCAGTCCGGACGCGGGTCCGGCCCGTGCTCGGCGCCGTCCCACGTCGACCAGCGGTCGCCCTCGGGCGGGCCGTCGGGGTCGATGCCGAGCCGCTCGTCCAGCGTGGACAGGTCGGGCTCGCGGCGCCGGGGCGCGGGGGCGTCGTCGTCGAAGCGGCGACGGCGCGGCTTGCGGGAGGCCTTGGATTCGTAGATCGCCTCGGATTCGTAGATCGCCTCGGATCCGTAGATCTCGGAATACGACTCGTGGTCGGGCAACGCGGGGCTCCAGGGGGAGTGTGCGCCCCGCCGATCGTCGTCAGCGCGGGGCGGGGATCGGACGAGGGCATGCCACGTCCCGGACAGGGATCGACATGTCGCACCTCCTCCTGATCACGCCGGCTCCGGCGACCTGCTGCGGGAGCCTTCCGGAGCCCGGGAGTCCCGCACAACCGGTTTACGCGGGGATCACGATCTCCAGGGCGTTCCCCCTGCGCTCCACCCGCATCCCCGCCCTGCGCGCGATCGCCGCGACGCCGGCGGCGTCCGCGGGCTCGGCGCGGGAACCGGCGAGCACGCGGGCGAGCCTGCCCTTGTGCGCCTTGTTGAAGTGGCTCACGACGCTGCGGCTGCCGTCGGGCCGCTCCGCGAGGACGTTCACCGTGACGGCACCCGGCACCCGGCCCAGCGCCGCGTAGGAGCCCGACCGCAGGTCCACCACCAGGTCCGACGCGGCGAGGGCCGCCAGCTCGGGCTCCAGCACCGGCTTCCACCGGGCGGCGAGGGTGCCCCCGGCCGGGAGCGCGGACCCGGCCGACAGCCGGTACGCCGGCACCGGGTCGTCGGCGCGCAGCAGCCCGAACAGGGCCGACCCGACGACGAGCCGGGCCCGCGCCCGCGCCGCCGCCGTGCCGCGCAGCGACCCGGCGTCGAGCGCGTCGTAGAGCACCCCCGTGTAGCGGTGCAGCGCGGGCATGGTGGGCGACGTCCACAGCGCGGCGTTGCGGGCGATCTCGGCGTCCTGGGCGGCGGAAAGTCCGAGGGCGGCCCGGCACGCGCGCTCGTCGGCGGCCAGGTCGACGAGCTCTTTCACCAGCGCCGTGCGCACCGCGTCCAGCGCCGGGTGGGAGAGCGCCTCGAGCCGCAGCGGCGGCCCGTCGCCGCCGTCACGCTTGGTCTCCGACGGGGGAAGCAGGACCAGCACGGGCTGGAGCCTAGGTTGTGCGGCCGACGACGCGCCGATTACCGTCGTCGACGTGATCGGGTTCGGGTACGTCGGTTCCACGCGGTGACCGCGGTCGACACCGAGCTCCCCCTCGCCACTGGTGCGTGGCGGGATGGCGACGAGCCAGGGCGCAGGCAGTGGATCACGCTTCCGGAGCCGTTGCCGCTGGAGGCCGGGGGCTCGCTGCCCGGCGTCCGGCTCGCGTACGAGACGTGGGGCGCGCTGAACGCGGACGCCTCAAACGCCGTGCTCGTGCTGCACGCCCTCACCGGTGACAGCCACGTGACCGGCCCCGCCGGGCCCGGCCACCCGACCCCCGGTTGGTGGGACGCGCTCATCGGGCCGGGCCGGGCGCTCGACCCGGCGCGCTGGTTCGTCGTGGCGCCGAACGTCGTGGGCGGCTGCCAGGGCAGCACCGGCCCCGCATCGCCCGCCCCGGACGGCAGGCCGTGGGGCAGCCGCTTCCCCCTCGTCACCGCGCGGGACACCGTGGTGGCCGAGCGCGTGCTCGCCGACGCGCTCGGCGTGGACGCCTGGGCGCTCGTGATCGGCGGCTCCATGGGCGGGATGCGGGCCCTCGAATGGGCGGCCACCGAGCCGGACCGCGTCACCCGGCTGTGCCTGCTCGCCTGCCCGGCGGCCACCACTGCCGACCAGATCGGCTGGGCCGCCCCGCAGCTCGCCGCGATCCGCGACGACCCGGGCTGGCGGGGCGGCGACTACCACGACGCCCCGCCCGGGCAGGGCCCCCACCGCGGGCTGGGCGTGGCCCGGCGGATCGCGCACCTGAGCTACCGCAGCGCGTTCGAGCTGGGCGAGCGCTTCGGCCGCGACGCCCAGGCCGGCGAGGACCCGTGGCACGGCGGGCGGTACGCGGTGGAGTCCTACCTGGACCACCACGCCCGCAAGCTCGTGCGCCGCTTCGACGCGATGTCCTACGTGCGGCTGACCGAGCTGATGAACGCCCACGACGTGGGCCGGGGCCGGGGCGGCAGCACGGCGGGCCTCGCCCGCGTGACGGCGCGGACGCTCGTGGCCGGCATCAGTTCCGACCGGCTCTACCCGCCGGAGCAGCAGGCCGAGCTCGTGGCCGGCATCCGGCGGGCCGCGCCGCTGCAGGTGATCGACTCCCCGTACGGCCACGACGGGTTCCTCGTGGAGGCCCCCGCCGTGGGTGCGCTCGTCACGGAGCTGCTGGAGAGCTGACCCCCTCGTGCTCGCCGATGCAGAACTCGTTGCCCTCCGGATCGGTGAGGGTGGTCCAGGCGAAGACCGACGGGTCCCCGCGCTCGCCGAGCTCCGTGGCCCCGAGCCGGACGAGCCGCTCCACCTCCGCCTGCCGGCCGCCCACCGGCGCTCCGAGGTCGAGGTGCAGCCGGTTCTTGCCCGACCGCGGCTCCGGCACCAGCTGGAAGGCCAGCAAGGGCCCACCCCGCGGCGGCGGGGCCAGCATGATGAACGCGTCGTCGTAGTTCTGGGCGACGGTGGTGTCGAGTGCGGCCGACCAGAACGTGGACAGTGCCGCCGGGTCTGCGCAGTCGACCGTGACCATGCCGATGGAAAGAGCCATGGCGCGGACGCTAGCGACGATCACCGCCAGAACGGGCCGCCCGGCGCCCCCGTGCCGGCTCGTGCGCACCGGCTCCGCCGACGCTGCCCGCCGACGGGTGGCGTGCGGCGGAACGGGGCGGGGGAGCGGACAAGGGGTGCGGCAGGTGGCGTGGAGTGGGCCGGAGGCCGGGCTTCCCGGGCGTGATCGATGTCTCGGCGCGAGAACGGGCGAACCCAACCCGGAACGCGCCGAACTGCTGATCAAGTCCGGCGTCGGCATCCGTACGCTTCTCGCGCCGCCGTGAGCCCGGCCGCGCGGGATGGGGCAGGATCGGTCCGTGCCCGACCGCCCCTACGTGCTGCTCTCCGCCGCCATGTCGGTGGACGGCCACATCGACGACACGGGGCCGGAGCCGCTGCTGCTCTCCGACGCCGCCGATCTCGACCGGGTCGACGAGGTGCGGGCGGGGGTCGACGCGATCCTGGTCGGGGCCACCACGCTGCGCCGGGACGACCCGCGCCTGAACGTGCGTTCCGCGGGGCGCCGGGCTGCCAGGGTCGCCGAGGGACGCGCCGCGTACCCGCTCAAGGTCACGGTCACCGGTTCCGGGGACCTCGACCCCGCGGCGCGCTTCTTCACCACCGGCGACGGGCCGAAGCTCGTCTACGCCGCGACACCGGGGGTGGGCACCGCGCGGAAGGCCGTGGGTGCGGTCGCCGACGTCGTGGACGCGGGCGACCCGCTCGACCTGCACCGGCTGCTGGCCGACCTCGCGGACCGCGGCGTGCGGCGGCTCATGGTGGAGGGCGGCACCGCGATGCACACGCTGTTCCTCACCGCGGGCGTCGCCGACGAGCTGCAGCTTGTCGTCGCCCCGTTCTTCGTGGGCGACGCGAGGGCACCGCGGTTCGTCGGGCCGGGGCGCTTCCCGCACGGCGCGGCGCACCGGATGCGCCTGGCGGAGGCCCGCCCGATCGGCGATCTCGTCCTCCTGCGCTACCTGCTGGGGGACGCCGATGAGTGACGACAGGGAACTGCTGGCACGGGCGGTCGAGCTCGCGCGGCGGAGCCCGCCGTCGGACACGGCGTTCTCGGTGGGCGCGCTCGTGGTCGACGCGGGTGGCACCGTGCTCGCGGAGGGGTGGTCGCGCCGCCGGCACCCGCACGACCACGCGGAGGAGTCCGCCCTCGCCGACCTGGGTCCGGGCTGGCGCGCCCCGCCCGGCACGACGGTGTACAGCTCGCTCGAACCGTGCAGCGCGCGGTCGTCCCGGCCTCGGACCTGCACCGAGCTGATCCTCGCCGCCGGCGTCGACCGCGTGGTGTTCGCCTGGCGCGAGCCGGGCGTGTTCGTCGACGGGGAGGGCGCCGAGCTGCTGCGGGCGGGCGGCGTCGACGTGGTGGAGCTGCCCGAGCTCGCCGACGCCGCCCGCGAGCCCAACACCCATCTGCGAGAGGCGCGCTGAGGGAAGCGGCGCTCGCACACGAACCGTGGTGCCGGCACACGAACTGCAGTTGGTGTGTGAACGCAGAGGTTGGTGTGCGAGCGTCCTGGCCCGCGCGCAACCGCCTCCACCGGGCGTCGCTACCCTTTCCCAGGTGCTGACCCGGATGTCGTCGCTGTTCCTGCGGACCCTGCGCGAGGACCCGGCCGATGCGGAGGTACCGAGCCACAAGCTGCTCGTCCGCGCCGGCTACGTCCGCCGCGTCGCGCCGGGCATCTACACCTGGCTGCCGCTGGGCCTGCGGGTGCTGCGCAACATCGAGCAGGTCGTGCGCGAGGAGATGGACGCCATCGGCTCGCAGGAGATCCAGTTCCCCGCGCTGCTGCCGAAGGAGCCCTACGAGGCCACCGGGCGCTGGACCGAGTACGGCCCCAACATCTTCCGGCTCAAGGACCGCCGGGGCGGGGACTACCTGCTCGGACCCACCCACGAGGAGCTGTTCACGCTCGTGGTGAAGGGCGAGTACTCGTCCTACAAGGACTACCCGGTGATGCTGTACCAGGTCCAGACCAAGTACCGGGACGAGGCGCGGCCCCGCGCCGGCATCCTGCGCGGCCGCGAGTTCCTCATGAAGGACTCCTACTCCTTCGACCTCAGCGACGAGGGCCTCGCCGAGTCCTACCGGCTGCACCGCGACGCCTACGTCCGGATCTTCGACCGGCTCGGCCTCGAGTACGTCGTCGTCGAGGCGACGTCGGGCGCGATGGGCGGCTCGGCGTCGGAGGAGTTCCTCGCGGTGGCTCCCACCGGTGAGGACACCTACGTGCGCAGCCCCGGCGGCTACGCGGCGAACGTCGAGGCGGTCACCACGCCCGCGCCGCCCGCGCGGTCGATCGAAGGGCTGCCCGCCGCGCAGGCGCACCACACGCCCGACACCCCGACGATCGAGACCCTCGTCGACTTCCTCAACGAGAAGGCGGACCTCGGGCGCACCTTCACCGCTGCCGACACCCTCAAGAACGTGCTGATCAAGACCCGGCACCCCGGGGCCGACGAGTGGACGCTGCTCGCGATCGGGGTGCCCGGCGACCGCGAGGTCGACATGAAGCGGCTCGAGGCCGCGCTCGACCCCGCCGAGGTCGCCCTGCTGGACGAGGCCGACTTCGCGGCCAACCCGTTCCTCGTCAAGGGCTACATCGGGCCTGCCGCGCTGGCCGCCAACGGCGTGCGCTACCTCGTCGACCCGCGGATCGTGCCCGGCACGGCGTGGGTCACCGGCGCCGACAAGCCCGACCACCACGTCGTCGACCTCGTCTGCGGCCGCGATTTCACCCCGGACGGCACGATCGAGGCCGCCGAGGTGCGCGAGGGCGACCCCGCCCCCGACGGCTCCGGCCCACTGGAGACGGCCCGCGGCATCGAGATCGGGCACGTGTTCCAGCTCGGCCGCAAGTACTCCGACGCGGCCCAGCTCGACGCGCTCGGCGCCGACGGCAAGCCGGTGCGGATCACGATGGGCTCCTACGGCATCGGGGTGTCGCGGCTGGTCGGTGCGATCGCCGAGCAGAGCCACGACGGGTCGGGCCTGATCTGGCCGCGCGCCGTCGCGCCCGCCGACGTCCACATCGTGATCGCCGGCAAGAGCGACGAGATCGTCGCGGGCGGGGAGCGGCTCGCCGCCGATCTCCACGCCGCGGGCGTGCGCGTTCTCCTGGACGACCGCAAGGCGACACCGGGCGTCAAGTTCGCCGATGCCGAGCTGATCGGTGTGCCGACGATCGTGGTGGTCGGGCGGGGCCTCGCCAACGGCGTCGTCGAGGTGAAGGACCGCCGCAGCGGTGAACGGCAGGAGATCGCGGTCGAATCCGCGGTCGCACACCTCGCCGAGGTGGCGGGCGCGCGCTGACCTGCACCTGCTGAGCGGCGACCGGTCTGGTCGGGTGTCACCCGTTCGTGGTCGACTGGGCCCGTGCAACGGTGGGTCGGGTCCGGTCACACACCGGACTCGCACCATCACCACCTGCAACGACGGTGGTGCGGCTGTGATCGTGGATCACGCGCCCCGTACCGTTCCCGTCGATCGTCTGCAGTAGTGCACGACCGTGACCGTCACCTGGCCGGTGGCGGACTGGCCGTCCCGCCGGTCCGCCTGCGGCCTCCGCGGGGGAGGTAGACCCAGTGGACTTCGACGCGCTGCGCGCCGCAGTCGTGCCCGGTGCCGGTGTCGTGGGGCGCTGGCCAGGTGTGGTCTGCGTGGCCGAGTGCGCCGACCGGAACGTCCTGCGCCAGCTCCTCGACGTGTGCGCCACCGCGTCCGGGCACGAGCCCGGCCGGGCGCTCGCGCGCAAGCTCGCGATGTGGCTCGGCGGCTCCGAAGCGCCCGGCGACGGGCTGCGCTTCGGCACCGTGGCCGTCACCGGGGGAGACCCGCGTGGCGGCTCCCAGCGCGGCGAGCAATGGGCGGTGTTCCTCTACGGCTCGGTGGGGCTGGTCGTGCCGGACCGGCAGGTGGCGCTCTCGGGCGCCCAGTCGGTGGCGTGGACCGACCGGCTGCTGCCGCGCCCCGACGCCCCGGTGGTGCTCGCGCTCGAGGGCGGGCCGATCCCACCCGGCCTCGTCGACGGCGTCCACGACCTGCGCGCCGGCGTCGTGCCCGGTGCGGGCGCCGTCCTCGTGCCGAGCGGGGACCACGGCTCGGTCGACGCCGCGGACGAGTCGGCGCGCGCCCGCCAGCCCGACTCGCGGTGGCTCGACGTCAGCGGCGCGGAGCGGCAGTGGGGCGCGGAGCCCGCGCCCACCCCGTCCGCCGAAGGGGTCTACCCCGGCGACGGCACGGGCAACGGCCTCCCGTCCCGGGGCGGCGTCGGCTCCCTCGAGAGCCACCAGGCCGCCGATCCCGGCACCGCCGCCGAGCGTCCGTCCGGCCGCCCCCACCTGCGCCCGGTGCCCTCGGGCACGAACGGTGTCGCGCACCGCGGGTGGATCCCGCGCCGCGGCTCCCTCGGTGATCTGGGCCGTGATCTGGGCCGTGATCTGGGCCGTGATCTGGGCGTCCGCGATCTCGGTCGCGACCTCGGCCGCGTGTCCGACACCGGCCGCGACCGGCCCGCCGGGCCCGTGGACGACTCCGGGGACGCCCACCAGGACCGTCCCGGGGAGCGTCCCGATCCCGACGCCCCCCACGAGGGCGGCCGCAACGGTGTCCGCAGTGCGGGCGGCCTGGTCAACGGCGCCGCGTACGACCTCCTCGGTGGGCCGGAGGCCCCGGCCCAGGAGACGGACCGCAGCCCGTGGAGCGACGACCGCGACCGGGACGCCGGCCGCCCGGATCGGATCGAGGGCTGGTTCGCCACCCCCACCGAGGGCGGCACGGAGTCCGGGCTGACCGCGATCGGGCCGTCCGACCGGCGTCGCCGCCGGCACCGGTTGCCCGACGACGAGGCCGCCGCCGGGGCCGAGGCCGCCGGCGGTGAGCCCGATCCCGGCGCGGACGATCGCGCGGAGGTCGCCGACGAGCGCGGGGCGGACGACTACGCGAACGTCGATCCCGGGTCCGACCCCGGCGGCTTCGGCTCGGGGTCGGCGGAGGAGACCCGGATCGGTTCGATCCCTCCGATCGCGCCCGAACCGGCCCCGCCCGCGGACGACGGGCCCCTCGACGACTCCGGCGACGGCACCCCCCGGCTCGGGGTCCCGGCCCAGGAGGCACCGGCGGCGGAACAGGTCCACCCGCTGGCCGACCCGGACGTGGACTCACCGCACACCACCGCGCTGCGGTCGGAACGGATCCTGGGCGCGGCACCCGAGGAGCAGGAGCACCCGCCGCTGGACGACGGGGCCGCCACGAGCGGGCTCGTGGTCGAGAACCGGCCGGAGGAGCACCAGCGGCCGCCCGTCGGCCTGCTCGTGTTCGACGACGGCGCCACCTACACCGTCGACGCCGAGTACCTGATGGGCCGGATGCCGGAGGCCGACCCGCGGGTCGCGTCCGGTGCGCTGCGCTCGCTCGCGCTCGAGGATTCCTCCGGCGCGGTGTCGCGCGTGCATGCGCAGATCGTGGTGAACGGGTGGGAGGCGCTGCTCGTCGACGTCGGCTCCCGCAACGGCACGTTCGTCTCGCCGCCGGGGGAGCAGGGGTGGACCCAGCTGCCCGCGGGGGAGACGCACCGGCTGGTGCCGGGCACCCGGGTGCGGATCGGGGGCCGCAGCTTCCAGTTCGAGGCGCCGTCCGGAGCGCGGTAGCCCTAGCGAGAGGAGGGCGCCGGGTTGGACCCGTCCACGACGCTCGCCCCCGCGTCGATCGCCGACTACGAGGTCGTGGGCCTGCTGGGCGAGGGCCCGCACGCGCGCTGCTACGTCGCCCGGCCGCCGGCCCGTTCCGGCGAGCTGGTCGCGGTGAAGGTGTTCACCGAGCGCGTGGGCGAGCCGGCGTTCGACCGGGCCGTACAGGAGCTGCGGGCGGTGGCGGCCGTCGGGTCGCCGCACGTCGTGCCCGTATTCGACGCGGTGCTGGGGGAGAACTTCGCGTACGCGATGGAGTACCTCCCGCTCGGCTCGCTCGCCGAGCAGCAGGCGATCCGGCCGGCCAGCGCCGAGGTACTCGCGGCCCTCGAACACGCCGCCCGCGGCGCGCACGCCCTGCACGAGGCCGGGATCGTCCACGGCGGGATCCACCCCGGCAACGTCCTGCTCGCCGAGGAGGCGAACGGCACGCTGGGCGGGCGGCTGGCCGAGCCGGGCCTGGCCCGGGTGCTGATGCCCGGCGCGGTGGTGCCGGGCGCGGGCCGCGGCGGCGTGCTGGAGTTCCGCGACCCGGATCTGCTCGACGGCGCGAGCCCGTCGCGACGCACCGAGGTGTGGGCGCTCGGGGCCACGATCCACCGGGTCCTGTCCGGTGGGGGCCTCTACGGCGAGCTGCCGGGACACCCGCTCGGGGCGATCCGCGAGCTGCGCTCCACGAGCCCGCAGGTTCGGCCCGGCCTCGAACCGGGGGAAGCCGCTGTGGTGCGCGACTGCATCGCCGAGGGCGCCGGTCGCCTCCGCACCGCGGCCGACGTGGCCGACCGCCTCGCCGCCCTCCGCCTGCGGGCTCAGCCGGGCAGGTAGGAGAGGCGGACGGAGCGCACGGGGTTGTCGCCGTTCGTGTCGACCAGGCACACCGACTGCCACGTGCCCAGCGCGGTGCTGCCGTCCAGCACGGGCACGGACATCGACGGCGCCACGAGCGCGGGCAGCACGTGGTCGCGGCCGTGGCCGGGGCTGCCGTGCCGGTGCGTCCAGCGGTCGTCCGCGGGGAGCAGGTCGCGCAGGGCGGTGAGGAGGTCGGTGTCGCTCCCCGCGCCGGTCTCGATCACCGCGAGGCCCGCGGTGGCATGCGGGACCCAGACGTTGAGCAGCCCGTCCCGGGCACCCGCGGAGCGGAGGAAGGCGGCGATCTCGTCGGTGAGGTCGACGAGGGTCTCGCGGCCGCCGGTCCGGACCTCGATCAGCTGGCTGTCCACGCCCGTAGTGTCCCCCGCGTGCGCGTGTCATTCGGCGAGGAGTTCGACGTTCCGGACGGATACCTGAACACGGCCAGCATCGGCATCCCCTCCGTCGCCGTCGGTGAGGCGGTGACCTCCGCGGTCGCCGGGTGGCGGGCGGGTGCCGGCCGGGCCGGCGAGTACGACGAGCCGGTGGCCCGGGCCAGGGCGGGGTTCGCCGACCTCGTCGGGGTCGGTGCCGACCGGGTGGCGATCGGGCCCGCGGTGTCCGCTCTCGTCGGGCTGGTCGCGGCGGCCCTGCCCGCGGGCGCGCGCGTGCTCGTCGCGGGCGGGGAGTTCACGAGCGTGACGTGGCCGTTCGCGGCGCAGGCCGAGCGGGGCGTCTCGGTCACCGAGGTCGACCTCGCGCAGGTGGGCCCGCGCGCGGGGGAGTTCGACCTCGTCGCGGTGAGCACGGTGCAGTCCGCCGACGGCCGGCTGGTCGACCTGGACGCCCTGCGCGCGGCCCGTGCGGGCGGCACCCGCGTCGTCCTCGACGCCACGCAGTCGCTCGGCTGGCTGGACGCCGACCTGTCCTGGGCCGACGCCGTGGTGGCCGCGGGCTACAAGTGGCTGCTCAGCCCGCGCGGGGTCGCGTGGATGGCGATCCACCCGGAGCTGGCGGCCGCCCCGTCGGCGGCCGGCTGGTACGCGGGCGCCGACCGTTGGTCGGACGTCTACGGCCTGCCGATGACCCTGGCGGCGGACGCGCGGGCACTCGACACGTCGCCGGCCTGGTACTGCCACGTCGGCGCGGCGGTGGCACTGCCGTGGCTGGCGGGCCTCGACCGGGCCGCGGTGCACGCCCACTGCGTCGGACTCGCCGACGCGTTCCGCGCCGGACTGGGGATGGAACCGGCCGGCTCGGCGATCGTCTCCGTGCGCCGGGAGGGCGCGGGGGAGCGGCTGGCCGCCGCCGGTGTGGTGAGCGCGGCCCGCGCGGGCGCCGCCCGCCTGGCGTTCCACCTCTACAACACCGAGGCCGACGTCGCCCGCGCCCTGGAGGCACTCCAGCCGTCCGGATAGGACTTCACACACCCAGCCCCGACTTCGCACAAGGCCCGCCTTGTGCGAAGTTCCTACTGGATGTGCGAAGTCGGCTGCGCGGCCACGAGCAGGGGCCGGCTACGGCTGCCCGGGGAACACCGGGATGGTGGGTGTCTGGTCCACCGCCGCGCGCCAGCGCGCGCAGCGCAGCGTGCCGGCGCTCATGGTGTCCAGTGCGGCCTGGCGCAGGGCCCGGTCCTGAGTGCGTTCGAGCAGCGACCGCCATGCGGCCAGCGCATCGGTCTCGGCGACCACGGCGAGCTGGGCGGCCGACGCCGGGTCGGTGACCGGTCGCGGCGTGGCGTAGGCGGGTTGCGCGGAGACGGCCGGGGCGCCGAGCTGGGTGAGCGTCTCCTCGACCTGGCTGCGCAGCTCCCGGTGCGCGTTCTCGTCCTCGCGGGCCCGCGTCGCGTCGGCGCCGGAGAGGAAGGCGATGGCGAGCGCGTAGCACCAGATGGCGGCGTGCTCGGCGGCGAGCGCGTTCTGCAGCGCCGCCACGGCGGTGTCGTCGATCCGCGGGTTCGCCGAACTCACTTGAGCACCTCCGCGTACGCGCTGCAGCACGCGGCCACGGAGGCGACGAGCCCGACCCGCTCGGGCGGCAGGCCGAACGCGGCCTCCCCGGCGGCCCGTCCCGACGCGAGCACCGCGCGCTGCACCTCGGTGCGGCCCGGGCGGGACGTGGGCGGGGGAGCCGGGGCGGGGGTGGGCCGGTCCGGGTCCAGCCGGGTGATCTCGGCCTCGAGCGCGGCGGCGTGCCGGGTGCGGGCGTCGACGAGCGGCTGCAGCGCCGCGGCGAGGCCATGGTCGGCCGCCACCGCGGCGGCCGCGAGCGCGGCATCGGCGCGGGCGGCGTCGGCGAGGGCGATCAGCGGGTCGGGCCCGCTCGGCCCGGTCGCGCGGCCGAGCGAGCAGCCGGCCACCGCGGGTGGGAGGAGCAGCAGCCCGGCGAGCACCCGCCGGCGGCTCCACGCCGCTCCTGCCACCACGTCTCCTCGACGTCCCCTCGACCCGTGCGCGCGGCTCGTCCACCGCTCGCGCCGGGCGCACATCCTGCCAGGCGGCTGTCCGGGCGCGGTCGGGTGCCGGGGGGTGCACGGGCGGTAACGGCGTGCAGGAGCCCGATCGGGGTCGCGATACCCTGACAGACCCACACCGTTCCTAGGAGTAGACGCGATGCCCTCCCCCCGCCCCGCGCAGGAAGCCGGGGCCGAGCCCGGCCAGCTGCACGGCGTGTTGGCGCCGATCGTCGCGGACGCCGGCTTCGAGCTCGACCAGCTCGACGTCCGGGCCGCGGGCCGCCGCCACACCGTCAAGGTGGTGGTCGACTCCGACGCGGGCGTGGGCCTGGACGACATCGCCGCCGTCTCCCGGGCGATCTCCGCCGAGCTGGACCGGCACGAGCACCTCATCGGGGGCTCGTACACGCTGGAGGTCACCTCCCCCGGCGTCGACCGCCCGCTCACGGGGCAGCGGCACTGGCGGCGGGCACACCTGCGCCAGGTGGCGGTCCGGATGCACGACGGCACCCGGTTCACCGGGCGGGTCGGTGCGGCCGGCGAGGAGGCCGTCACGCTGCTCGTCGACGGGCGGCGGCGCGAGGTGCGCTACGCCGACGTGGCCCACGCCGGCGTGCAGGTGGAGTTCCGGCCTGCGCCGGAGCACGAGGTGGCGCTGCTGCAAGAGGAGGGTACGGCGTGAACGTCGACATCGCGGCGCTGCGCACCATCGAGCGCGAGAAGGACATCCCGTTCGACACGGTCATCGAGGCCATCGAGACCGCGCTGCTCACCGCGTACAAGCACACCGACGGCCACCAGCCGCACGCGCGGATCGACATCGACCGCAAGACGGGCGCGGTGCGGGTGCTCGCCCAGGAGCTGGGGCCCGACGGGGCCGTCGACACCGAGTGGGACGACACCCCGGAGGGGTTCGGGCGGATCGCCGCCACCACCGCGCGGCAGGTGATCGTGCAGCGGCTGCGCGACGCCGAGCACGAGCGCACCTACGGTGAGTTCGCCGCGAAGGAGGGCGAGGTCGTCGCGGGCGTGATCCAGCGCGACGCGCGCGCCAACGCCCGCGGCGTGGTGATCGTCCAGCTCTCCGGCGGCACGGAGGGCGTGCTGCCGCAGGCGGAGCAGGTGCCCGGCGAGCGCTACGAGCACGGCGAGCGGATCCGGTGCTACGTGGTGGGCGTCAGCCGGGGAATGCGGGGGACGCAGATCACGTTGAGTCGCACGCATCCCAACCTCGTGCGCAAGCTCTTCGCGCTCGAGGTCCCGGAGATCGTCGACGGTTCCGTGGAGATCGTCGCGGTCGCCCGGGAGGCAGGCCACCGGTCCAAGATCGCGGTCCGGTCCACCGTGTCCGGCGTCAACCCCAAGGGGGCCTGCATCGGCCCGGTGGGTGCCCGGGTGCGCGGCGTGATGAGCGAGCTGGCCGGAGAGAAGATCGACATCATCGACTGGTCCGAGGACCCCGCCACGTTCGTCGGCAACGCGCTCTCGCCGTCGAAGGTGGTTTCGGTCACGGTGCTGGACGCCCGCACGAAGACCGCACGGGTCGTCGTGCCGGACTTCCAGCTCTCGCTCGCCATCGGCAAGGAAGGGCAGAACGCCCGGTTGGCGGCCCGCCTCACCGGTTGGCGCATCGACATCCGCAGCGACGCCGACCCCCGCGGGGCCATCGACGCGCCCGAGACGGAGTCGGTCGGCTGAGCCGTCGATCACCCCGCGATGCAGGAGCGGGCGCAGCCCCTGCGCTACACTCCACACCGGCCCACCACCCGGGTCCGGCCCCCGCACGACCGGCCCCCGCCCCGGATCAACGATCCGCCGCGGGACCCGTCCGGACATGCGTCGGTTGTCGGCGCCGGGACGTGGCCGACGGTCTGTTGAGGGTCGTCGCGGTGGACGGGATCCTGATCCCGGACCCGCGGCGCAGGCTCCCCGGGCGTGGTGCGTGGTTGCACCTCGCCCCGGAGTGCCTGGACCGTGCCGAGCGACGCTCGGCGTTCCCGCGGGCGCTCCGCGTCCCGGGACCGCTGGACACCGCGCCGGTACGGGCCCACATCGGCACCGTGCGCGACAACGGGGCCCGGGAGACACCCGGGTCCAGCACACCAGGAAGCAAGGTCGACCCGTCATGAGCCAGTCGTGAAGATCGCACCATGAACGTGCTTCGACACTAGGTTCGAGGTCGAGCGGTGCCGCCGCCCGGCCTCCGGAAACAAGGAGTGCAGTGGCAGGCAAGGCCCGCGTGCACGAGCTCGCGAAAGAGCTCGGAGTCAGCAGTAAGCAGGTCCTCAGCAAGTTGCAGGACCTCGGGGAGTACGTGAAGTCCCCCTCGTCGACGGTCGAGGCACCGGTCGCCCGCAAGCTTCGTGAGTCGCTCGCCGGTGGCGGCGACTCCGGCGACGGGCGTCGTCGCGGTGGTGGCGGCCGCCCGCGTCCGGGCGGCGGCGCGTCGACTCCCGGCGCCCAGCCCCGGCCCGGCGGCCCGGTTCCCGGTCCGCCCCGTCAGCAGGAGCGCCCCGCCCAGTCCCCGTCGACGCCCGCACTGGGCGCCGAGCGGCCCAGTGGCCCGCGTCCGGGACCCCGTCCCGGCCCGCAGGCCCCCGCGCCGCAGCCCGAGGCCCCGCGCAGCGAGCCCCAGGCCCCGGCCGCGCAGCGTCCGGCGGCCCAGGAGCCGGACACGCAGCGTCCCGCGGCGGCGGCGGATTCGCCCGCCCCCGCCCAGCAGCGTCCCGGCTCCGGTCCGCGTCCCGGTCCGCGTCCGGGCCCGGCACCCGCCCAGCAGCGCCCGGCCGCAGCGGCCGAAGCTCCCGGCGTCGTGCCGCCTCGGCCCGCGGCCCCGCGTCCCGGCCCGCGCACGCCGCGGGTCGGCAACAACCCGTTCGGTGTCGGCTCGGGCGCCCCGCCGCGCCCCGCTGCGCCGCGTCCCGGCCCGCCCGGTGGCGGGCAGGCCCCCGGGCAGGGCGGCCAGGGGCAGGGCCAGGGTGGCCCGCGCCCCGGTGGTCCCCGCCCGGCGGCCCCGCGTTCCGGTGACGCCGGTCGCGGTGGCCCGCGTCCCTCGCCCGGCAACATGCCCCCGCGGCCCAACCCCGGCATGATGCCGGCGCGTCCGGCGGGTGGCCGTCCCGGCGGTGGCGGCGGTGGCCGTGGCGGCCCCGGTGGTCGTCCCGGTGGTCCGGGCGGTCGTCCCGGTGGTGGCGGTCGTCCCGGTGGCGGTGGCGGTGGCTTCCGCCCGGGTGGCGGCGGTCCCGGTGGGGGCGGTGCCCCGGCCGGTGGCGGCTTCCGCGGTGGTGGCGGTCGTCCCGGTGGTGGCGGTCGTGGTCGCGGCGGTGCCGCGGGTGCGTTCGGCCGTCCCGGTGGACCGGCGCGCAAGGGGCGCAAGTCGAAGCGGCAGAAGCGCCAGGAGTTCGACTCGATGCAGGCGCCCTCGGTCGGCGGCGTCCGCCTGCCCAAGGGCAGCGGCGAGACGATCAAGCTGCCGCGCGGCGCGTCGCTCACCGATTTCGCCGACAAGATCAACGCCAACCCGGCGTCGCTGGTGCAGGTGCTGTTCCACCTCGGCGAGATGGTGACGGCCACCCAGTCGGTCTCCGACGAGATCCTCGAGTTGCTCGGCACCGAGATGAACTACGACGTCCAGGTCGTCAGCCCGGAGGAGGAGGACCGGGAGCTGCTCGACAGCTTCTCCATCTCCTACGGCGAGGACGCGGGCGGCGAGGAGGATCTCGTCTTCCGGCCGCCGGTCGTCACCGTCATGGGTCACGTCGACCACGGCAAGACGCGCCTGCTGGACACCATCCGCAAGGCGAACGTCGCCGAGGGCGAGGCGGGCGGCATCACCCAGCACATCGGCGCCTACCAGGTGCTGACGGAGCTGGACGGCCAGGAGCGGCCGATCACCTTCATCGACACCCCGGGCCACGAGGCGTTCACCGCCATGCGTGCCCGCGGCGCGAAGTCCACGGACATCGCGGTGATCGTGGTCGCGGCCGACGACGGCGTCATGCCGCAGACGGTCGAGGCGATCAACCACGCCCAGGCGGCCGACGTGCCGGTGGTGGTCGCGGTCAACAAGATCGACAAGGAGGGGGCCAACCCCGCCAAGATCCGCCAGCAGCTCACCGAGTACGGGCTGGTCGCCGAGGAGTACGGCGGCGAGACGATGTTCGTCGACATCTCGGCGCGCGAGAACATCAACATCGAGCAGTTGCTCGAGGCGATCCTGCTCACCGCCGACGCCGCGCTCGACCTGCGGGCCAACCCGAACATGGAGGCCCAGGGCGTCGCGATCGAGGCGCACCTGGACCGCGGTCGCGGCCCGGTGGCCACCGTGCTGGTGCAGCGCGGCACGCTTCGGGTCGGCGACTCGGTGGTCGCGGGCGACGCCTCCGGGCGTGTCCGGCGCATGCTCGACGAGCACGGCGAGGACGTCATCGAGGCGCTGCCTTCGCGGCCGGTGCAGGTCATCGGGTTCACCTCGGTGCCCGGCGCGGGCGACACGTTCCTCGTCGTCGACGAGGACCGGGTGGCCCGCCAGATCGCCGACCGGCGCCGCGCCCGCGAGCGCAACGCCGAGCTGGCCAGCCGCCGCAAGCGCGTCAGCCTGGAGGACCTGGACGCCGCGCTGAAGGAGACCAACACCCTCAACCTGATCATCAAGGGTGACAACTCGGGTACCGTCGAGGCACTCGAGGACGCGCTCATGAAGATCGAGGTGGGCGACGACGTCGAGCTGCGGGTCATCCACCGCGGCGTCGGTGGCATCACCGAGGGCGACATCAACCTCGCGATCGCCGACAACGTCATCGTGCTGGGCTTCAACGTCCGGGCCGAGGGCAAGGCCACCGAGCTCGCCAACCGCGAGGGCGTGGAGATCCGCTACTACACGGTGATCTACCAGGCCATCGAGGAGATCGAGCAGGCGCTCAAGGGCATGCTCAAGCCGGAGTACGAGGAGGTCGGGCTCGGCACCGCGGAGGTCCGCGAGGTCTTCCGGTCGTCGCGGTTCGGCACCATCGCCGGCTGCCTCGTGATGGGCGGCGTGATCCGGCGCAACGCCCGGGCCCGCCTCCTGCGCGACAGCGTGGTGGTGGCCGACAACCTGTCGATCGCCTCGCTGCGGCGGGTCAAGGACGACGTGGTCGAGGTCCGCGAGGGCTTCGAGTGCGGTCTCACGCTCGGCAACTTCAACGACATCAAGCAGGGCGACGTCATCGAGACGTTCGAGATGCGCGAGAAGCCGAGGAGCTGACGAACAGGTGGGGGGTCGGACTCGTCCGGCCCCCCACCGTTTTCGGAGAGTCATGTTCGTCGGAGCGTTGGAGCTGGACGTCCTCCTCGGGGACGTCCGCTCGCTCAAACAGAAGAGATCCGTGGTCCGGCCGGTCGTGGCCGAGCTGCGCCGGAAGTTCGAGGTGGCCGTCTCCGAGGCGGGGCACCTCGACCTGCACCGGCGCGCGCTGCTCGGCGTCGCCTGCGTCGCGGCCGACCCCGGCCACGTCACCGAGGTGCTCGACCGGTGCGAGCGGCTCGTCGCCGCGCGCCCCGAGCTCGAGCTGCTCTCGGCCCGGCATCGCATGCTGGGCCCGGAGGACGAATGAGGTCGTGAGTGGGTACGAGTGCTCCGACTCCCGTACCCACTCACGGCCCGACGGAGGAGGGCTGTAGTTGTGGTGGATCACGCCCGCGCGCGGCGGCTGTCCAAGCGGATCACGCAGATCGTGGCGGCCGCTCTCGAGCACGAGGTCAAGGACCCGCGGCTGAAGATGGTGACCATCACCGACACCCGGGTCACCGGCGACCTGCGCGAGGCCACCGTGTACTACACGGTGCTCGGGGAGCGGGTCGACGCCGACCCCGACGCGGCGGGCGCCGCCGCGGCGCTCGCGAGCGCCACCGGCGTGCTCCGCTCGATGGTCGGCGCGGGCACCGGGATCCGGCACACCCCGTCGCTCGTGTTCGTGCCCGACCAGGTGCCGGACGAGGCCCGCCGCATGGAGGAGCTGCTCGCCCGCACCCGGGAGTCCGACGCCGAGGTGGCGCGGCTCGCGGCCTCGGCCCGTCCCGCGGGCGACCCCGACCCGTACCGCGTCCCCCGGGACCGCGACGGGGCCGAGGAGGAGTGAACGGGATCGCTGTCGTGGATCGCGCGGTCGCCGAGGCGGCGGCGGCCCTCGCCCGCGCGCGCGAGGTCGTGCTGGTGGCGCACGTCGACCCGGACGCGGACGCGCTGGGAAGCGCGTTGGCGCTCGGCACCGCCCTGCACCGGCGGGGCGCGGGCGTGCAGGTGGCGTTCGCGTCGCCGGAGCGGGTGCCCGAATCCCTCGCGCCCCTCGACGCCCTCGGGCTGCTGGTGCCCCCGGCGGACGTGAGCGCGGCGCCGGAGGTGCTGGTCAGCTGCGATGCGGCCGACCCGGGGCGGCTCGGCTCGCTCGGGCGGCTGCTCGACACGGCCCGGTGCACCGTGATGCTCGACCACCACGGCACCAACCCCGGCTTCGGCGACATCCGGGTGCTCGACCCCGCCGCCGAGGCCACGGTGGTGCTCGCGCACCGGGTCCTCGTCGAGCTGGGCGCGCCCCTCGACGCGGACGTGGCCCGCTGCCTCTACGCCGGGCTCGTCACCGACACCCGCGGCTTCCGCACCGCGGGACCGGCGGCGTACCGGCTCGGCGCCGAGCTGGTGGAGGCGGGCGCCGACCCGGCCGCCCTGACCAGGACGCTGATGGACAGCCACCCCTTCGCCTGGTTCGAAGGCCTCGGCAGGGCGCTCGAGCGGGCCGTGCTGGAGCCATCGGGGCTGCTGCACACCACGATCCCGCTGGCAGACGTGCTGCGGTACCGGTCCGAGGAGATCGACAGCGTCGTGGACGTGCTCCGGACGGCCGTGGAGGCCGAGGTGGTGGCCTCCGTCATGCAGGTGGAGGAGCGGCGGTGGCGCGTGTCGCTGCGCTCGGCAGGCACGGTGGACGTCGCCGCCGTCGCCACCGCGCTCGGCGGCGGGGGACACGCGATGGCGGCAGGGTTCACCCGCGAGGGCAGCGAGCAGGAGGTACTCGCGGCGATCCGCGCCGCCTGGCCCGGTGACGTTGCGGCCCCGTGACGTTGCAGCAAAGCCACCTTCATGCCACCTCGTTGCGTGAAAGTGGCTTTGCTGCAATACGGGACCAGGGCGCCCGCTACCGTGAGCGGGACCCAGCCAATCGGAGGAAGGCCCTGCATGACGCCCGACACCGCTCCCGCCGCGGACGCGCGGTCCGCCCGCCGCGCGTTCCTCGCGGCGGCGCTGCGCCGCCCGGCCACGATGGGCGCGATCGCGCCGAGCTCCGCGCGCCTCGGCGCGGTGCTCGCGTCGGTGGTGCCCCGCACCGGGGAGCCGACGGTCGTCGAGCTGGGTCCGGGCACCGGCGCGGTGAGCGCGGTGATCGCGGGGAAGCTGCCCGAGGGTGCCCGGCACCTGGCGGTGGAGCTGGACCCCGAGATGGTCGCGTACCTGCGCCGCACGCGGCCCCGGCTCGACGTGGTGCAGGGCAACGCCGCCGACCTGGGCAAGCTGCTCGCCGAGCGCGGGATCGCGGAGGTCGACGCCGTGATCTGCGGGCTCCCGTGGGCGCTGTTCGACGACGCCACCCAGAGCGCGCTGCTGGGTGAGATCAGCCGCGTGATCGGTGACCGCGGTGCGTTCACCACCTTCGCCTACCTGCACGGGATGACCCTCGGGGCGGCTCGCCGCTTCCGGCGCCGATTGCGCGGCACGTTCGACGAGGTGCTGGTGAGCGCCACGGTGTGGCGCAACCTGCCGCCTGCGTTCGTCTACGTGTGCCGCCGCCCCCGCCACGAGGGATGACCGGCGGGCCGGATCGCGTTCCCGCGCGGGAGGTGCTGCGGCTCGCCGCGCCCGCGCTCCCGGTGCTCGCCGCCGAACCGCTGTACCTGCTCGTCGACACGGCGGTGGTGGGGCGGCTCGGTGCGGTCGCGTTGGCCGGGCTTGCGGTGGCCGGGGTGGTGTTCGCCCAGGTCACGAGCCAGATGAACTTCCTGTCGTACGGCACCACGTCCCGGGCGGCCCGTCTGCACGGTGCCGGCCGCCGGGGTGCCGCCGTCGGGGAGGGCGTGCAGGCCACGTGGCTCGCGCTCGCCGTCGGGGTCCTGGTGATCGGGGTCGGCCAGCTGGTGGCCCGCCCGGTCGCCGAGGCCCTGGGCGACGGCGGCGCGATCGCGGATGCCGCCACCACGTGGCTGCGCGTGGCGCTGTGGGGGGCACCGATGGTCCTGGTGACGCTCGCCGGCAACGGCTGGATGCGCGGCGTGCAGGACACCGCCCGGCCGCTGCGCTACGTGCTCGCGGGCAACGGGCTCTCGGCCGTGCTCTGCCCGGTGCTCGTGCACTGGGTGGGGCTGGGGCTGGTCGGGTCCGCCGTCGCCAACGTCGCCGGGCAGGCGGTGGGCGCCACGCTGTTCCTGGTGGCCCTGGTGCGCGCGGCGCGGGCGAACGTGGTGGCCCTGCGGCCCGCGCCGGCCGTGCTGCGCGCGCAGCTGGCGCTCGGCCGTGACCTGCTGGCCCGCAGCCTCGCCTTCCAGGCGAGCTTCCTGTCCGCGGCCGCCGTCGCCACCCGGTTCGGTGCGGCCACCGCCGCCGCTCACCAGATCGTGCTGCAGCTGTGGTTCTTCCAGGCGCTCGTGCTCGACGCGGTGGCGATCGCCGCCCAGGCGCTGGTCGGCGCCGCGCTCGGCTCGCCCGATCGGGGGGCCCAGCGGGCCAAGGCGCTCGCCGGCCAGGTCACCCGCTACGGGCTGGTGCTGGGCATCGCCTTCGGGGTGCTGTTCGCGGCCCTCTCCGGCGTGCTGCCGCCGGTGTTCACACCCGACGCCGCCGTGCTCGCGGCGGTGCCGGTGGCCTGGTGGTTCTTCACCGCGATGCAGCCGATCGCGGGCGTGGTGTTCGCCCTCGACGGGGTGCTGCTCGGCGCGGGCGACGCGGCGTTCCTGCGGACGTCCACGATCGCGGCGGCCGTGTTCGGGTTCCTCCCGTTGACGTGGGCGTCGCTGGCGTTCGGCTGGGGCCTCGCCGGCATCTGGTCCGGGCTGGCGGCGATGATGCTCATCCGCTTCGCGACGGTCGCGCTGCGGGCACGCAGCGGTCACTGGGTCGTGACGGGTGCCGTTCGCTCCTGAGTGTCGCTAGGCCCGAAAGGGTCACGTGCGGTAGACAAGGCACCGCAAAAAGTCATCCCTGCGGGCCACGGATCGGGTGCACGTGAAGAGAATCGTCGGACTCCTCGTGATCGCGCTGCTCGTCTTCTGGGTGTTCATCGACCCGGACAGTGCGGCCGACACAGTGCAGGACATCGGCTCGCTCCTCCGAGAGGGCGCCGAATCGATGATCACATTCTTCACATCGCTCGTGTGACCGAGGCGGTCGTCGGACCGGGGCAGGAGCCTGCCGCAGCACCTCCTCGACGGGAGGCCCGCGGTCACGGCGCAGCCCCCAGCGCCGACCGGTCCTGCGGCTCCCACACCGGCTCCGGCGTCTCCCGGGCCTCACGTCGCCCGCGAACAGCACGAAGCGGTCGAAGCCACGGGTGAACCAGCGGTCGTGCGTGACCACCAGAACGGTGCCCTCGAACGCGGCGAGCGCCTGCTCGAGGGCCTCGGCCGAGGCGAGGTCGAGGTTGTCGGTCGGCTCGTCGAGCAGCAGCACGTCGTCCGGGCCGCGCAGCAGGAGCTCGAGGGCGAACTGCTGTCATCTCACTGACGGATCTCCGCCTGCTTCGCGACGGCGTTGATCCGTCAGACATGCATGGTGCTCGCCGCCCGACGGGTCGGTCGCGCACCTCGTGCCACGGCAGGCCCAGCGCGGCGACGGCGGCCGTGTCGAACTCCACCTCGGCGCCGTACCGGCCGGCCTCACCCCAGGCTGCGAGCTCCTCGGCGTAGCGCAGCTGCGATCGTTCGTGCTCGTCGAGGGCGCGTTCGGCGGCCCGCAGCCGCTCGCCCACGGCACGGACGGCGTGCGACAGCGCCAGGTCCGCGAGGGTGCGCTCGTCGTTGATCGAGCCGATGAACTGGTGCATCACCCCGAGCCCGCCGCTGTGCGCGATGCTCCCGGACGCCGCCCGACGCGGAAGGAGACGTCGGAGAAGAGCGTGCGCCCGTCGGGCAGCCGGTGCTCGGCGGCCATCGCCTCGAGGTGTCCCACCGGGACATGGTGCGGGCCCCGCCCCCGGGTCGATCGGATATCAGAACGGGAGCGGGCTGCGCAGGACGCCTTCCCCGATGAACGTCGCCATCGCGTCGAGCCGCCGCTCGGAGGCCTTGCACACCTCCGGGGCGGCGCCGGCCTTCCACACCCGCGTCGCCTCGTCCCACGCGAGGTCGCGGGTGAACGTGACGACGAGGTCCGCGAGCCAGTTGGCGCCGACGTCCCACGGCGCGCCGTCCGGACCGTGGGACAGGAGCGAGTCCAGCTCCTCGCGCAGCCCGTCCATCTCCGTCTCGAACACGTCGTTGACGAGGCGGTAGTCGTGGTACTGCGCGCTGCCGTGCCCGCCGCCGTCCGGCTCCACGTGGCGCCATGTCGCGATGAGCGCGTGCGCGAGGTCGTAGTTGATGTGGGCGTTGACGCCGAGCACGGCGAAGTTCACGGGTGGGACGTTCGGGTCGCTCCGGTTGTCGAACAGCACCCGCCACACCCCCGGGGCGGTGTGGATGTCGGCGGCGTAGCGCCGCAGCGCCTGGAAGAACCGCTCGGCGAACTCGAGGTCGAGGCGCACGAGGAACTCCGACGACGAGAACTCGCCGTTGTCGGCCATGTCGCCGACCCGTTGCGTGATGACGTGGTAGAGCTTGGTGAAGGACGCGATGCCGTCGTTCTCGCCGAGCAGCGACGTGCTCGCCGCGTAGTCGCGGATCTCCGCGAGCCGCTTGATCACCTCCGGGATCGACGCCGGCGGCGCGTCCCCGGCCAGCTCGGCCAGGCGTTGGGTGCTTCCCGTCGTTCCCGGCTGCCCCGCGATCGCTGGACCCTCGTCGGTCGTGCCCATCGGCAACTCCTCTCCGTTCCTCGCCACCCGACGAGGAGCATCCGCAGGCCGCCCTGATACGTCGTCTCGGATCATGCTCGCGACCGGTCCGCCGAGCGTGCCGGGGCGGTGGCCTGGTCACCCGGATACGGGGGGCAGTAGCGTGACAGGACGTGACCGAGCGATGGCCAGTGCGCCCCTTGGTCGGCCGGGACGAGGACCTCGGCGAGCTGCTGGCCGTGCTGGAGTCGGTGCGGCGGGGCCGGATGGCCACGATCTTCCTCAGCGGTGACGCCGGCGTCGGCAAGACGCGGCTCGTGCAGGAGCTCGTCGTACGGGCCGAGGCCGCGGGCGCCACCGTGCTGGTGGGTGCGGCCACCGACATCGCGGAGAGCCCGCCGTTCTGGCCGGTCGCCTCCGCCCTGCGCGGCCTGCTGCGCTCGCCGCGGGGCGACGAGGTGCGGCGGCTGCTCGCGCCGTGGTCGGACCAGCTGGACGAGCTGCTCGCGCTGCGGTCCGCGGTGCCGGTCCCGCTCGCCCGGGTGCAGACCCTCGAGCTCCTGCACCGCGTGGTGCTCCGGCTCGCGCTCGATTCGGTGCTGGTGCTCGTCGTCGAGGACGTGCAGTGGGCGGACCGCTCCACCCTCGACCTGATCGCCTACCTGATCGCGAACCTCGCCGACGAGCGGCTGCTGCTCGTCGGGACGCACCGGACCGAGCCCGGTGCGGAGCCCTCGACCGCCGCCCGCACCGTGATCCGTGAGCTCGCGCGGCACCGGCAGGTGCGCACCGTCGAGGTGCGGCCGCTGCGCCGCGAGGCGGTGGCCGAGCTGGTGGCCGCCGCGGAGCCCGGACGGCCCGATCTCGTCGAGCTGGTGTGGATGCGGTCCGCGGGCAACGCGTTCATCGCCGAGGAGACGCTGCGGGCCGCCGTCGACGGCGACCCCACCGGCCTGCCGACGACGCTGCGCGAGCTCGTGCTCTCCCGCGTCGAGCGGCTGTCCGCGCCCGCGCTGCGGACGGTGCGCGCCGTGGCGCTCGCCGACGGGCCCTTGCCGCACCGCCTCCTCGACGCCGTGCTGGACGGCGGGCCGTGGCTGCTCGACGCGCTCCGTGAGAGCGTCGACGCCGGGGTGGTGGTCGTCGACGACGCGGCCGACGGCTACCGGCTGCGCCACGGGCTGATGACCGACGTGGTGGTCGGCGAGCTCCTGCCCGGGGAGCGGATGGACCTGCACCGCCGCTACGCCACCGCCCTCGAGCCCCGCGAGCTGCCGGGGGTCGACGCCCGCCTGGCGCACCACTGGTACGGGGCGGGCGACCGGGACCGGGCAGCTTCCGCCGCGGTGGCGGCCGCGGAGGCGGCCGCCCGGGTGCGCGGCTACGCGGAGGCGCACCGGCACTGGCTGCGCGCCGCCCTGCTCGCCGGCGAGGTGGCCGCGCCGCCCGTCCCGCGCACCACCTGCCTGGAGCGCGCGGCCGAGGCCGCCCACCTGGCCGGGGACGCCGACCAGGCGGTCGCGCTGCTGGCGGAACGGCTCGACCTCCTCGAACCGCCGGACGACCCCCACGACCTCGAGGCCGCCCTGCTGCACGCGCGCACCGGCCAGTACCTCGTGGCCGCGGGGCGGGGCGCGGAGGCCGCCGAGGCCTTCGGCCGCGCGACCGACGCGCTCCCGGCGGAAGGGGCCGAGCGGGAGCGGGCCGACGTGCTCGGCGGCCACGCGTCGGCGCTGTGGACGGCGGGCGACTACGCCGCGGCGCACGAGACCGCGGGGCGGGCACTGGCGCTCGCCCGCCGGATCGGCCTCGCGGTGCAGGAGGCGCGGGCGCTCGCGACGCTCGGCTTCGGGCTCGCCTACCTGCAGGATCCGGTGGCCGGTGAGGCCGCGTTGCGGGAGTCGATCGCGGTGGCCGAGCGGGCCGGGGAGCCGCTGGAGATCGTGCGGGCCCACCGCAGCCTCGCCGAGCTGCTGTCCGGTCCGCTGAACGAGCTGGATCGGGGCATCGCGATCGCCCGGGCCGGCGCCGCCCGCGCGCGGGAGCTGGGGCTCGCCCGCAGCGCGGGGGCGGGGATGCTCGCCGTCGCCGCCAACGGGCTCTTCCGCATCGGGCGCTGGGACGAGGCGGACGAGACGATCGCCGAGGCCTGGGAGCTCGCCCCGGCCGGCGCGGAGGCGCTCGAGCTGCGGCTGGCCCGGGCCCGGCTGCACACCGGGCGCGGCCGGTTCGACCAGGCCGAGGACGACCTCGAGGCCGTGGCCGCGCTCTCGGCCGGCACGGTCGGCCCCCGCTACCGGCTGCCGCTGCTCACGCTGTGGGCCGGGCTCGCGATGTGGAAGGAGCGCCCCGACCGCGCGCTCGACCACGTCGCGGCCGGGCTCGACGTCGTCGAGCGGGGCTCGGACGACGTCTGGCTGGTGGCCCCGCTCGTCTGGCACGGCGCGCGCGCCCGCGCCGAGTGCACCCGGCTGGGGGTGCGCCGGCCCGACGACGGTACGGACGGGCGGCTGCGCCGGCACGCGGCCGAGCTGGCGCGCGTCGCGGCGTCGTCCGTGCCGGCGGTCCGCGACGTCGTGCTCGGGTTCGTGGAGATGTCCGCCGCCGAGGACGGGCGCGCCGCCGGGCGTTCCGACCCGCAGGCGTGGGAACGCGTCGCGGAGATCTGGCGGGAACAGGAGCAGCCATACCCGTCGGCCTACGCGCACCTGCGGCGCGCGGAGGCGCTGCTCGCCACCCGGGCGAACTCGGCAGCGGCCACCGACTCGCTGCGCCGCGCCGGGCAGATCGCCCGCGAGCTCGGCGCCGTCCCCTTCCTCGCCGAGATCGCCGACCTGGCCGACCGGGCGAGGGTGCGGATCGACGAGCCGGAGCCCGCTCCCGGGCCGGCCCGACCGGCCGTGCGCGACGACGAGCTCGCCGGCCTCACCGCCCGGGAGCTCGAGGTGCTCACCGAGCTGGCCCGCGGCCACACCAACCGCGGGATCGCGCAGCGGCTGTTCATCAGCGAGAAGACGGTCGGGGTCCACATCAGCCGGATCTACGCGAAGCTCGATGTGCACAGCCGGGTGCAGGCCAGCGCGGTGTTCCTGCGCGCGCGGCCGCACGCGGCCCGCCCGCAGCCCTCGTAGGCGACGGGGTCCGGCGGCGAGGTGCCGTCAGGCGCTCACCATCAGGCCCGTGTCGAACGAGCGGCGGACGCGGTCGATCAGGCGGGCCCGGCTCGGGCCGAGGCTCCCGATCGGGATCCCGGTGTCGCGCGCCACGTCCGCGTAGGGGCGCGGCTCCTCGGCGAAGAGCTCCATCATGATCGTGCGACCGCGCGGCGGGAGCGTCGCGACGATCGTCCAGAGCCGGGACACGGTGTCGGCGTCCACCACCTGGTCCTCCACCGTGCGGTCCGGGTCCGGCACCGCGTCCAGCTCGTCGGTGACCACGGCCCGGCTCTCCCGCAGGATCCGCAGGCACTCCCGGGAGGCGGTGGTGGCGAGCCAGCCGCCGAGGCGCTCCGGGTCGCGCACCGCGTGCCGGTGCTCCACCAGCCGCAGCCAGGTGCGCTGCTCCGCGTCGTGCGCGTCGGCGTCCTGCAGCCGGTAGGACCGGACGACGGCGCTCACGAGACCGCGGTAGCGCTGCACGATCTCGGTCCAGGCCCGCTCGTCGCCGCCGCCCGCCGAGTGCAGCAGCTGGTCGTTGCCGGCCTCGGTGGTCGTGGACGGTGGGGTGATCGGCGGGGCCATCGGAACTCCTCGCAGGGGCGTTGTGACGTGCCGCACCAGCTTCGGGGGAGCGCGGGGCCCTGTCGTCAGGTCAACGCCTTACCCCGGGAGAAGTCCACGCCCTATATCCCGCGCTCGCGTATCTACGCGAGCGCGGGATGGCTCTCCCCGTCGCCGGCTCCCACGCCGGGGGACCGGAGGCCGTCCGCGAAAGGGCCTCGACGAGGAGGAACGGTGTTGGTGGCGATCGAGTCGGGGGCGGTCGGGACGGGGGATCCGGATCGCCCGGGCGGCGTCGTCGATGCCGTGGTGCGGCTGCAGGAAGGCGCCGACGCCGGTGTGCACGGCCACGGGGCCGGTCCCGTGGGCAGGCTCCTGACGGCCGTCGCCGAGCCGGACGACGCGGCACCGCAGCCGGAGGCCGAGTTCCGGACGGCACTCGTGGCCGAGCTGGCGCGGCGCTACCTGCGTGCCGTCCGGGCACACGCGAAGGGGAGCGGGGCGCCGCGGGTGTGGCAGGTCCTGCTGAGCCGGTGGGAGGCGGGCCGCCCGGACGGCGGTGCGGGCGACCCGACGCGCACCGCGCTCGCGGGAGCCCACGCGCTCGTCTGCTTCGATCTGCCGCCGGCCGTGGTGAGCGCGTGCACGCTGCTCGGCCGCAGCCCCGGCCCGGTCGAGCAGGCGGTGGTGCAGGCGGTCACCGCCCGGATCGCGCGGCTCGCCAACGAGGCGGCCGCCATCGACACCCGCTCCGACGACGACGCCAGCGGCCTCGCGCTGCTGCTGTCGCGCAGCGAGTGCTGGCGCCAGGCCGAGCACCTGTGGACCCTGCGGGGCCGCCCGTCGGAGGCGGAGAAGGAACGTGCGGCGCTCGACTGGCGCGCCGCTCTGGTGGCCCGGGCACTGTTGGGGAGCGGCTGACCCGGGCGGGCGGGGGGTCGTGAGTGGATACGAGTGCGCCGGCACTCGTATCCACTCACGGGGAGTTGCGCGGGGCGGCCCATGCGGCCCAGAGCGCGGCGTAGCTGCCGCCGGCCGCGACCAGGTCGTCGTGCGGGCCGGACTCGACGATCCGGCCCTTGTCCAGCACCACCACCCGGTCGGCCGTGGCGGCCTGGGTGAGGCGGTGGGCGATGACCACGGCCGTGCGCCCGGCGAGGGCGGCCGCGGCGGCGCGTTCCAGGGTGCGGGCGCCCGCGCTCCCCGCCTCGGCGGTGGCCTCGTCGAGCACGGCGACGGCGGGGTCGGCGAGCACGAGCCGGGCCAGCGCGAGCTGCTGCGCGCGGGTTGCCGACAGCTCGTCGCCGCCGTCACCCACCACGTCGGTGAGCCGCATCGGCGCCTCCACGGTGCGCAGCGCAGCGGCGAGCTCGGCGTCGGTGGCGTCCGGGCGGGCCATGCGCAGGTTGTCGGCCACGGTGCCGGCGAACACGTGCACCTCCTGCGTGACGAGCGCGACGTGCCTGCGCACGTCGGCGATCTCGGCGAGCGGTACGTCGCCGATCTCGACCGTGCCGTCCGTGGGCGGGTGCACGCCGGCGAGGACGGCGCCGAGGGTGGTCTTGCCGGCACCGCTCGCGCCGACCACGGCCACCCGCTCCCCGGGCGCCACCTCGAGGTCGACGCCGTGCAGCACCTCGGGGCCGCCGTCGTAGGCGTGCCGGATCCCGGCGAGCCGCACGCCTGCGTGGCGCGGGGTGCGCGGCTCCTCCGGGGCCGGTGCGGCCGGCATGTCGGCCACCCCGACGAGCCGGGCCAGCGCCGCGCCGGCCGACTGCGCCTCGTCGAGCTGGTAGAGCATGATCCCGATCGGGTCGAACAGCCGCAGGAAGTACAGCGCCGCGGCGGTGGCGGCGCCGACCGTGATCGCGTCCGCCCGCACCAGCAGGAAACCGGTGCCGAGGATCGCGAGCACGCCGACCAGCTCGGCCCCGTTCATCGCGAGCCCGAACCGCCGCTCGGCGTCGGATGCGCGCATCGCCGCGTCGACGGCCGCCCGCGAGTGCCCCTCGATGCGGGCGAGCTGGGGCCCGCGGCGGCGGTATGCGCGCACGGTGGCCGCACCGCCGACGCCGGCCAGGAGCGACTGCGTGCGCTCGCCCTCGGCCCGCCGCTCCGCTGCGTAGAGCGGCCCCGACACGCGCACGTACCAGCGCGAGACCAGCACCCAGATCGGCAGCGGCGCGAGCCCGGCGAGCGCGAGGCGCCAGTCGAGCACGGTGAGCCCGACGAGCGTCAGGCCGACGTCGAGCAGCGAGATCACCACGGTGGGGACCGCCCGGCGGACGCCCTCGGAGATCACCGCGATGTCCCCGCCGACCCGCTGCAGCAGGTCGCCGGTGCCGGCGCGCTCGACGTCGGCCAGCGGCACGTCGAGCGCCCGGCGCACGACGCGTTCGCGCAACGTGGCGAGCACCTGCTCGCCGAGGCGGGCCACCAGCAGGGAACCGAGCGCCGAGAACGCCGCGCGCGCCACCAGGGCGGCGAGGATGCCCAGTGCGATGCCGTCGACCAGCGCCGCCGGGCCGCGGGCGATCACGGCGTCGACGATCCGGCCGAGCAGCGGCGGCACCACGAGCATCGCCGCCGAGGCGGCGACGAGCGTGACCACGGTGCCGGTCAGCAGCGCGCGGTGGGGGCGGACGAGCTCGCCGAGCGCGGCCCGGGTGCGGGCGAGCGTCGCGATGGGGAGCACGTTCACGCGAGCACCGCCTGCCGGTAGCGCGCGTCGGCCACGAGCTCGGCGTGCGTCCCGGACGCGACGACGGCACCGCCGTCGACCAGCAGCACGCGGTGGCAGCGCGCCAGCAGCGCCGGGCTGGAGGCCACCACCACGGTGGTGCGCCCGGCCCGCAGCGTGAACACGCCGTTGGCGATCCGGTGCTCGGTGGCGGCGTCGACCGCGGTGGTGGGATCGTGCAGCACGAGCACGGGCGGGTGCCCGGCGAGGGCCCTGGCCAGCCCGATGCGCTGGCGCTGCCCGCCCGAGAGCGTCCGCCCCCGCTCGCCCACCTCGCTGTCGAGCCCGTGCGGCAGCGTCTCCACCACCTCGTCGACGGCCGCGGCGGCCAGCGGTGCGGGGTCGCGTCCGGTGTTGTCGGCGACGGTGCCCTCGAACAGGGTGGCCTCGTGGCGGGCGACGAGCACGGCCCCGCGGGCCTCGTCGAGCCCGACCTCCCGCGGGTCGGCGCCGTCCAGCTGCACCGGCGCGTCGGCGTCGCGGGCGAGTGCGTCGAGCAGTGCCGCCGCGTCGGCCGCCTGCAGCGCGACCACGCCGACGTGCTCGCCCGCGGCGACGTCGACGGTGAGGCCGTCCGGCAGCCGCACACGGAGCGCGCCGACCGGCCGCGCGGGGAGCGTGCCCGTGCCCTCCGTGACGGCGGGCGGCGCGGCCAGCACGCCGGCCAGGCGGCGGGCCGAGCCGCGGGCGCCCGCGAGCACCGCGCCCAGCTCGGTGAGCCGTTCGAGGGGCCCGATCAGGAACTGCGCCAGCCCGACCCCGGCCACGAGCTCGCCGATGCTGATCGCGCCGTCCAGCGCGAGCCTGCCACCGATCCAGGCGACGACCACGAGGAACAGCCCGGTGATCACGTTGGTGGCCCCGACGTAGCCGCCGTTCAGGTCGGCAGCGGCCAGCCGGGCGCGCAGCGCGGCGCGGCTCGCCGTGCGGTAGGACTCGGCCGCGGCCGCCTCGGCGCCGATCCCCTTGATCACCCGCAGGCCCGTGATCACGTCGGTGGCGACGGCCGTGGCCGCGGCGAGCGACGACTGCTCGGCCTCCGCCCGCCCGACGAGGGGACGGGCCAGCAGGCGCGAGGCGAGCAGCACCAGCGGCACCCCGCCGAGCACCACGAGCCCGAGCACGACCGACGCGTCGAGCAGCACGACGGCGCCGCCCGCCAGCGCGGCCAGCGCGGCCGTGCCGCTGCCGATGACCTCGCACACCTGGCCCGCGCGGTCGGCGTCGGCCCCGGCCGTGCTCACGAGCTCGCCGGGTCGACCCGGGGTGCCACCCGCCGGGTGCAGCACCCGCGCTGCCACGTCCAGCCGCAGGCGGTGGGCCGCCATCCGCACGGTGCGCGCGCCGAGGTAGTAGCCGAAGAACGCGCTGGACGCCAGCACGGCGAAGACCGCGACGACCACGGCGAGCCAGCGCAGCAGGGCGGCGGAGTCACGACCCGCGACGGCGAGGTCGATCACCCAGCCGACGGCGACCGGCACCGCGGCCTCGGCGAGCTGGTGCAGTGCCACCAGGAACGCGGCGAGTCCCAGCTCACGCGGGCGGGCGCCGGCCCCGCGGCGCAGCACTCCGCCGGCCGTGACCGGCACCATGGGGAGGCCCCCTTACCTAGTGCCCCCCGCTGGAAGTCCGCCGAATAGTTCGGCGGCCCAGCCCCACGCTGCGCGCACCGGCCGACGTCCCGAGTACGCCCGGTACGAGGGCCGCCGCCCGGCACACGCAGCGAGAACCTGGATCCACCGACTCACCCGACGGACTTCCGGCGGGGGACACCTGGTGCCCCGGCAAGGAAGGTTCGGCACGCAACTCGGCGGCCACCGATTCACGCGCCAACCTCCCTCGCCGGGGCACCGGTCCGGGGCGACGGTATCCGGTGGTGCGGCCGGCGGGCGCGGGGATTGCGAGAATCACGCGGTGGACGCCCCCGCCCCCGGTCTCGTGATCGTCGACAAGCCAGCAGGGCTGACGTCGCACGACGTCGTCGCCCGCCTGCGCCGGATCCTGCACACCCGCAAGGTCGGCCACGCCGGCACGCTCGACCCGATGGCCACCGGGGTGCTCGTGTGCGGGGTCGGTCGCGGTACCAAGCTGCTCGGCCACCTCGCGCTCGACACGAAGGCCTACACCGCCACGATCCGGTTGGGCGTCACGACCCACACCGACGACGCCGAGGGCGACGTCCTCGCCACCGCCGACGCGGACGGCGTCACCGACGCCGGCATCGCGGCCGGCATGGCGGCGCTGACCGGCGCGATCGAGCAGGTGCCCAGCTCGGTCAGCGCGATCAAGGTCAACGGGCAGCGCGCCTATGCGCGGGTTCGGGCCGGGGAGGAGGTCGTGCTGGTCGCCCGGCCGGTCACGGTCTCGGAGTTCACGCTGCTCGCCCGCCGCGGCGCCGACCTCGACGTCGCCGTCGAGTGCTCCTCGGGCACCTACGTCCGTGCGCTCGCCCGCGACCTGGGTGCCGCGCTCGGCGTCGGCGGGCACCTGACGGCGTTGCGGCGCACCCGCGTCGGGCCGTTCACCCTCGAGCACGCGAGCACCCTCGAGGCACTGGAGGCCGACGCCTCCGCCGTCGTCGCGCTGGACGCGGCGGTCGCGCTGGCCTTTCCCCGCCGCGACCTGGACGCCGCCCAGGCCGCCGACATCTCCCACGGCCGCCCCCTCCCGGCGACGGGGGAGCCGGGCACGTACGGCGTCTTCGCCCCCGACGGCCGAGCGCTGGCGCTGGTGACGGACCGGGGCGCGCAGGCCCGGCCATTGGTGGTCCTGGCCCCGGCGTAGGCCCCCTGGGAGTGTCAGCAAAGCCACTTCCACGACACGTGGCGTCATGAAAGTGGCTTTGCTGACGCGGGCGGAGCCGGCCTCGAACGAGCCAGCCGCCGATACCCTGCACCGCGTGCCCGCCGTCCCGGGGAAGGCCGTGCTGCAGAAGGCGCGCGACATCCTCGACTGCTTCGACTCGCACACGAAGGAGCTGGGGGTCAACGAGCTGGCCCGGCGCAGCGGGCTGCCCCGCACCACCGCGCGGCGGCTCGCGCAGGAGCTGGTGGCGTGCGAGCTGCTGGACCGCTCCGGCGGCCGGTACCGGCTCGGGGCGTGGCTCGCCGAGCTCGGGGCGCGCGTGCCGGCGCACCGCTCGCTCCGCGTCGCGGCCGCCCCCTACCTCGAGGAGCTCACCCACCTCACCCACGAGACGGCGGTGCTCGCACTGCCCGGGCACGGCGAGATCCTCTTCGGCGAGATCTACGTCGGCAGCCGCGGCCGCGGGCAGGTGGTCACGCTCGTCGACGGGCGGGTGCCGCTGCACTGCGCCGCGTCCGGGAAGGTGGTGCTCGCGTTCGGCCCGCCGGAGCTGCTCGCGCACACGCTGGAGGGCGGGCTCGCCCCGCACACCCGCCGCACGATCACCGAACCGGAGCGGCTGGCCGCCGAGCTGGCGCGGGTGCGGGAGCAGGGGTACGCGGTCGACCGGCAGGAGCTCGTCGAGGGCTACGGCGCCGTGGCCGCCCCGGTGCGGGCGGCGGACGAGGTGATCGCCGCCCTGAGCGTGATCGCGCCGATCAGCCGGCTGGACGTCGTCGCGTTCGCGGCGGCCGTGCGGAGGACGGCGGGGGAGCTGTCGCGGCGGGTGGGGCCCGGTTGAGGGGTCCACTGAGCGGACCCCGGCCGTTCCGCCAGGCCCCGGCGGGAGTCAGGATGCCCGGCCAGGAGGCCGCCATGACGTCAACGTCGACATCGACCCAGCCCCGCACCCCGATCCGGCGCGCAGTGCTCGCGTCCCTCGTCGGGAACGCGCTGGAGTGGTACGACTTCTTCCTCTACGGCACCGCCGCCGCGCTGGTGTTCAACCACCTGTTCTTCCCGACGGTCGACCCCCTCGCCGGCACGATCGCGGCGTTCGGCACGTACGCGCTCGGGTTCGCGGCCCGGCCGATCGGCGGATTGATCTTCGGGCACTTCGGGGACCGGATCGGGCGGCGGGCGATGCTCGTCGCGACGCTCACGCTGATGGGTGCGGCGACGTTCCTCATCGGGCTGCTGCCCACGTACGAGCAGATCGGGGTCGCCGCACCGGCGCTGCTCACGGTGCTGCGGGTGGTGCAGGGCATCGCCGTGGGCGGCGAGTGGGGCGGCGGCGTGCTGCTGATCAGCGAGAACGCCGACCCGCGGCGCCGCGGGATGCTCTCGGCGCTGTCGCAGACCGGGGTCGGCGTGGGGTTCGTGCTCAGCGCGCTCGTGTTCGCGGTGATGGCGGCCGTGACCACCGACGAGCAGTTCCTCGCCTGGGGCTGGCGGGTGCCGTTCCTCGTCGGCGTGCTGCTCATGGCCGCGGGCCTGGTGATCCGGATGAAGGTCCTCGAGACCGCGGCGTTCTCCGAGACGCGCGAGCGCCACCGGGTGCCGGCGCTGGAGGCCCTGCGGCGGCACCCGCGCGCGGTGCTCGTGTCGTTCGGGGCGCGGATCGCCGAGAACGGCGGTTCGTACATCTTCCTGACGTTCGTGCTGGCGTACGCGAGCAAGATCGGGATCGCCGGCGAGGTGGCCCTCACCGCGGTGGTGCTCGGCATGGCCGTCGAGGCGCTCGCGATGCCGGCGTGGGGCGCGCTCTCGGACCGGATCGGGCGCAGGCCGGTGTACACGTTCGGCGCCGTCGCGATGGCGCTGTGGGCGTGGCCGTTCTTCCTGCTGCTCGACACCCGCGAGACGCCGCTCGTCCTGCTGGCCGTCGTCGTCGCCAACGCCGTCTGCCACGGCGCGATGATCGGCACGCAGCCCGCGTTCTTCAGCGAGCTGTTCGGCAGCGGGGTGCGCTACAGCGGCGTGGCGCTCGGGCACGAGATGGCGTCGGTGCTCGCGGGCGGGCTCTCCCCACTCATCGCCACCGCGCTGCTGGCGTGGGCAGGCGGGTGGATGCCGGTGGCGGTCTACCTCGCGGTCATGGGCGCGATCACGGTGGTCGCGGTGCTGGCCTCGCGCGAGACGGTGGCCCGCGACCTCACGGCGATCGGGGCGCGGTGACCGCGGCCTCGATCGTCGCGGCGTACGAGGAGCCCTACGCCCGCCGGACGTCCCGCACCGCCGAACAGCTGCTCGCGGCGGCCGTCCGGGGCGCGCTCGGCGCGGCCGGGCTCGGCCACGGGGACGTGGACGGCCTCGGCGTCAGCAGCTTCTCGCTCGCGCCGGACCACGCGATCGACCTGGCGTGGCGGCTCGGGCTGCGGCTGGACTGGATCATGCAGGACCCGCACGGCGGCGCGAGCGGGATCAACCTCCTGCAGCACGCGGTGCGGGCGATCGAGGCGGGCGACGCGCGGGTGGTCGTGCTCGTGGCCGGGGACCACCTGGACCGCGCGGCGTTCGCCCGCCTCACCGCCACCTACAACCGCGCCACCGCCGAGGCGCTCACCCCGCTGCCGCTGCGCGGGCCGAACGCGCTCTTCGCGCTGCTCACCCAGCGGCACGCGGCCGCCCACGGCCTCGCTGACGCCGACTACGCGCAAGTCCCCCTCTCCCAGCGGCGCTGGGCGGCGCGCAACCCGGGGGCGGTCTACCGCGCACCGCTGTCACTGGACGAGTACCTCGCCGCCCCGGTCGTCGCCGCGCCGCTGCGGCGCTTCGACTGCGTACCGGTGGTCGCGGGCGCCGACGCGCTCGTGCTCACCGCAGGCGGGCCCGGCGTGCGGGTGCGCGCGGTCGCGTCCCGGCACAACCCGGACGGACAGGAGGGCGACGGGATCGTCACCGGCCTGGCGCAGGTCGCCGACCGGCTGTGGGCCGGTGCCGGCGTCGGCCCCGGCGAGATCGACCTGGCCTGCGTCTACGACGACTACCCGGTGATGGCGCTCGCCCAGCTGGCCGACCTGGGCTGCGCACCCGACCTGCACGCCTTCCTGCACGGGCGGCTGGCCCGGGACGGGTGGCCGCTCAACCCGTCGGGCGGGCAGCTCTCGGCCGGTCAGGCCGGCGCCGCGGGCGGGATGCACGGGCTGGTGGAGGCCGTCCTGCAGCTGCTGGGGCGGGCGGGGGAGCGGCAGGTGGACCGCGCGCGGCTCGCGCTCGTCACCGGCTACGGGATGGTGCTCTACCGGTACGGGGCATGCGCCAACGCGGCGGTGCTGGAGGGAGTGGCGTGATCGAGCTGGCCGGGTGCGCGGACTGCGGGCACCCCCACTTCCCGCCGCGCGCGGTCTGCCCGCGGTGCCACGGCACGGACCTGCGCCCGGTGCCCTGCCGGGAGGCGGTGGTCGAGCAGGTCACGGTGGACGCCGCCGGCACCCGCCTGGCGAGCGTGCGCACCGCGACCGGCACCGTCGTCGTCGGGCGCCTGGACGCGGACGTGCCGGTGGGCTCGGTCGTGCCGCTGAGCGCGTGGCGGGAGCCCGGGGCCGCGTTCGTGCCGGGCGGCGCACCGCTGCTGCCCACCCACCGCAGCCCGCTGCGCGACCTGCCCGCGCCGGACCGGACCGTGCCGCGGCTGCTGCAGCTGCAGGCGCGGCGCTACGGGGACAAGCCGCTGGTCGTCCGCGGCGCGACGACCTGGTCCTACCGCGACGCCGTCGAGCGGGCCGCCCGGATGGCGGGGGCCATGGCGGAACGCGGCATCGAGCCGGGCGACCGCATCGCGCTGCTCGCAGGCAACCGGCTCGAGCTGCTGGAGACGGTGCTGGGCTGCGCCTGGCTCGGCGCCATCGCGGTCCCGCTGAACACCGCCCTGCGCGGGGCCGGGCTGCGGCACGCGCTCACCGACTCCGGTGCCCGGGTCGTGGTGGTCGAGCCCGATCTCACCGGCGTCCTGGACGAGGCAGGCGTGCCGGTGGAACGCTGGGTCGTGGGGGAGACGTTCCCCGCCCCCGGCCCGGAGCTCCCGGCCCGCCCGGCCGCGCCGGGCGACACCGTCGCGATCCTCTACACGTCCGGCACCACCGGCCTGCCCAAGGGCGTGTGCTGCCCGCAGGCGCAGTTCCACTGGTGGGGGGTGACCGTGGGCGAGTGCCTGGAGATCACCGACGACGACGTCCTGTACACCTGTCTGCCGCTGTTCCACACCAACGCGCTCAACGCGTTCTTCCAGGCCGTCTGCGCGGGGGCGACGTACGTGCTGGGCGAGCGGTTCTCCGCGTCGCGGTTCTGGGCCGACGTGCGCGAGGCCGGGGCCACCGTCACCTACCTGCTCGGCGCGATGGTGCAGATCCTGCTGACCCGGCCGGCAGCGGAGACCGACACCGCGCATCGCGTGCGGATCGCGCTCTCGCCCGCGACGCCCGCGGCCGCGCACGCGGCCTTCCGGGAGCGGTTCGGAGTTCTGCTCGTCGACGGCTACGGCTCCACCGAGACGAACATGGTGCTCGGTGCGCACCCGGCGGCGCAGCGGCCCGGGTACATGGGTGTGGTGCTGCCCGACCACGAGGTGCGGGTCGTGGACGCCGACGGGCTCGACGTGCCCGACGGGGAGCCGGGCGAGCTCGTGTGCCGGTCGCGGCAGCCCTACGCCTACGCCACCGGCTACTTCGAGAACCCGGCCGCCACCGCCGCCGCGTACCGCGACCTGTGGTTCCACACCGGCGACCGGGTGGTTCGCGAGCCCGACGGCTGGCTGCGCTTCCTCGACCGGCTCACCGACTCGATCCGCCGCCGCGGCGAGAACATCTCCTCCCTCGAGGTCGAGCAGGTCATCGCGACGCACCCGGCCGTCGCCGCCGTGGCTGTGTACGCGGTGCCGTCGGAGCTGTCCGAGGACGAGGTGATGGCCGCCGTGGTGCCCCGCGACGGCGGGCGGGTCGACCCGGCCGAGCTCACCGCGTGGTGCGCACCGAGGCTCGCGAGGTTCGCGATCCCGCGCTACGTCGACGTGGTGGCGCAGCTGCCGCTGACGGAGAACGGCAAGGTCCGCAAGGCGGTGCTGCGCGAGCGGGGTGTCACGGCGACGACGTGGGACCGCACGCCGCCCGCCGCCGGAGCGCAGCACGGTGGCTCTGCTCCGGTGGGACCGCAGTAGAGCCACCTTGCTGCGATCGGCCCGCCGCCGTTTCGTAGGCTCGTCCCGTGCAGCGCTGGCGGGGGCTGGAGGCCGTGCCGACCGGCTGGGGGCGCAGCGTCGTCACCGTCGGCGTGTTCGACGGGGTGCACCGCGGCCACCAGCGGCTCATCGGCCGTGCGGTGGAGCGGGCGCGGGAGCGGGAGCTCCCAGCGGTGCTGGTGACGTTCGACCCGCACCCGGCCGAGGTCGTGCGCCCCGGTAGCCACCCCGCGCGGCTCACCACCTTGCCGCGGCGCGCCGACCTGGTGGCGGGCCTCGGCGTCGACGCGTTCTGCGTGCTCCCGTTCACCCCGGAGCTGGCCCGCACCGAGCCCGCCGAGTTCGCCCACGAGGTGCTGGTGGAGCGGCTGCACGCCGCCGACGTCGTCGTCGGGCGCAACTTCACCTTCGGCCACCGGGCCGCGGGCGACGTCGCGCTGCTCACCCGGCTCGGACAGCGGTTCGGCTTCGGCGTCGAAGGCCTGGAGCTGATCACCGACGACGGCATCACGTTCTCGTCCACCTACATCCGCGCCTGCATCGACGCGGGCGACGTCGAGGCGGCCGCGGCCGCGCTCGGCAGGCCGCACCGGGTGGAGGGCGTGGTGGTGCACGGCGATCGGCGCGGCCGCGACCTGGGCTTCCCCACGGCGAACCTGGCCACGGCCCCGTACACCGCGCTGCCGGCCGACGGCGTCTACGCGGGCCTGTTCGAGATCAAGGACCGGGCGCTCCCCGCCGCGATCTCGGTGGGCACCAACCCCACGTTCTCCGGGAAGGTGCGCACGGTCGAGGCGTACGTGCTCGACGTCGACGAGGACTTCTACGGCTTCGAGGTGGCGCTCGACTTCATCCACCGGCTGCGCGGCCAGGAGCGGTTCGCGGACGTGACCGCGCTCGTCGAGCAGATGCACCGGGACGTCGCGCGCACCCGGGAGTTGCTGGCCCGCTGAGCGGAGCCCACCATCGGCCCAGTTTTCGCGTTCGGCCCCGGAACGGGTGGCGGACCTGCCAGCATCCTGGGCATGGCGGACGCGACGAGCCCCTGGCTCATCGAGAACCAGGAGCGGCAGCGGGAGCTCTACGGGGCCCCGCTCGGTGAGCGCGTCCGCCGCCTCACCGGGGCGCTCGGCATCTCCCAGGCCCGGCTGGCGCGCACGCTCGGCATGAGCCCGGCGATGCTCAGCCAGCTGGTGAGCGCGCGGCGCGTGAAGATCGGCGATCCCGCTGTGCTCGCGCGGATGTTGCTGCTCGACCAGCGTTGCCACGCGCTGCGCCCGCCCGCCGACCGCCGCACGGTCGACGCGCTGCTCGCGGAGATCGCCGAGGCCCGCTGGCACTGGAACGGGCAGCGCAGGCCCGCCCCGCGGACGGCAGGCCACCGCGTGCAGCGGCCAGGGCCCGACGGCACCGCGGCCGCGGTGCTGCGGGGGGTGGCCGACCCCGCCCGCCTGGCCGCGGCGGCGGCCGCGCTCGGCCCGGCGTTCCCGGAACTCGCCGAGGTACTGCGGCAGGCGGCGAGTCGCCCGGGGTCATGAGACGCTCGGCGCATCGTCCCTGGTAACGTGGCGTACCGGGTCCGGCTGCAGTCCGTGGCGGCCGTGCACCGTCTTCCGCCCCCTCGGCAGGGGTGCGGGCCTCACGGCACATCACGAAGGAAGAGGCACCACGTGGCACTCGACGCCGCACAGAAGAAGACCATCCTGGACACCTACGGTGTCCACGAGGGCGACACCGGGTCGCCCGAGGCCCAGGTCGCGCTGCTCACCAAGCGGATCAGCGACCTCACCGAGCACCTGAAGCAGCACAAGCACGACCACCACTCCCGCCGCGGCCTGCTGCTGCTGGTCGGCCGTCGCCGCAGGCTGCTGAAGTACCTCGCATCGGTCGACGTCGCGCGCTACCGGTCGCTGATCGAGCGTCTCGGCCTCCGCCGCTGACACCCGCCGGCCCGGACCAGCTCCTCGGTCCGGGCCGGTACACGTTCCACAACTCCACAGCTCACAACTCCACAGCCATGTTCAGACGCCACGCCTCGCCGCAGACGATCCGCCGGTCCTCGGTAGTGGCTCCCGGGACCACGGAGTCCCGGGGGCTTCGATCGAAGACCGGCCAGGCCGAGGATCACCCGGCGCGGCGTGGGGTCCCGAGAAGAAGGACCTCATGACAGACCCTCTTGAGGACGTGCACGAGACCAGTGCCGTCATCGACAACGGGAGCTTCGGCACCCGCACCGTCCGGTTCGAGACCGGGCGCCTCGCGCGCCAGGCCGCCGGATCCGTCGTCGCCTACCTCGACGACGAGACCATGCTGCTGTCCGCCACCACGGCGTCCAAGCAGCCCAAGGAGCACTTCGACTTCTTCCCGCTCACGGTGGACGTCGAGGAGCGGATGTACGCGATCGGCAAGATCCCCGGCTCGTTCTTCCGCCGGGAGGGCCGCCCGGGCACCGACGCGATCCTCACCTGCCGGCTGATCGACCGGCCGCTGCGCCCGTCGTTCGTCGACGGCCTGCGCAACGAGATCCAGATCGTCGTCACGGTCATGTCGCTCGACCCGCAGGACCCCTACGACGCGCTGGCCATCAACGCCGCGTCGGCGTCCACGCAGCTCGCGGGCCTGCCGTTCAGCGGCCCGATCGGCGGCGTGCGCGTCGCCCTGATCGACGGCCAGTGGGTGGCGTTCCCGCAGTACGAGGACCTGCAGCGGGCCGTGTTCGACATGGTCGTCGCCGGCCGGGTCGTCGGTGACGACGTCGCGATCATGATGGTGGAGGCCGAGGCCACCACCGAGACCGTCGAGCTGGTCGCCGGTGGCGCGCAGGCGCCCACGGAGCAGGTCGTGGCCTCCGGGCTGGAGGCGGCGAAGCCGTTCATCCGCAGCCTGTGCGTCGCCCAGCAGCAGCTGGCCGACGTCGCGGCGAAGCCCACCGGCAACTTCCCGACCTACCCCGCGTACCAGCCCGACGCGTACGAGGCCGTCGAGGCGGCCGCGAGCGACGAGCTGGCCGCCGCGCTCACGATCGCCGGCAAGCAGGAGCGCGAGACCAGGCTGGACGAGGTCAAGCTCTCGGTGCTCTCCTCGCTCGGCGAGAAGTTCGAGGGCCGGGAGAAGGAGCTGGGCGCCGCGTTCCGGTCGCTCAACAAGAAGCTCGTGCGCCAGCGGATCCTGCGCGACCAGGTGCGCATCGACGGGCGCGGCATCACCGACATCCGGCCGCTCTCGGCCGAGGTCGAGGTCATCCCGCGGGCCCACGGCTCGGCGCTGTTCGAGCGCGGCGAGACCCAGATCCTGGGCGTCACCACGCTCAACATGCTGCGCATGGAGCAGCAGATCGACTCGCTCGGGCCGGAGACGCACAAGCGGTACCTGCACCACTACAACTTCCCGCCGTACTCCACCGGTGAGACCGGCCGCGTGGGCTCGCCCAAGCGCCGCGAGATCGGCCACGGCGCGCTGGCCGAGCGGGCCCTGCTGCCCGTCCTGCCCACGCGCGAGGAGTTCCCCTACGCCATCCGGCAGGTGTCGGAGGCGCTCGGGTCCAACGGCTCCACGTCGATGGGCTCGGTCTGCGCGTCCACGATGTCGCTGCTCAACGCCGGCGTGCCGCTCAAGGCGCCGGTCGCGGGCATCGCGATGGGCCTGGTGAGTGACGAGGTGGAGGGCCAGACCCGCTACGTCGCGCTCACCGACATCCTCGGCGCCGAGGACGCCTTCGGCGACATGGACTTCAAGGTCGCCGGTACGGCCGAGTTCGTCACCGCGCTGCAGCTGGACACCAAGCTCGACGGCATCCCGTCCGAGGTGCTGGCGGCCGCGCTCTCGCAGGCCAAGGACGCCCGCCTGACGATCCTCGAGGTCATCGGCGAGGCGATCGACCGGCCCGACGAGATGAGCCGGTTCGCGCCGCGCGTCACGGCGATCAAGGTCCCGGTCGACAAGATCGGCGAGGTCATCGGCCCGAAGGGCAAGATGATCAACTCGATCACCGAGAAGACCGGCGCCGACATCTCGATCGAGGACGACGGCACGATCTACGTCGGTGCCGCCGACGGCCCCTCCGCGGAGGAGGCCATCGGCATGATCAACGCGATCGCCAACCCGCAGCTGCCCAAGATCGGCGAGCGGTTCCTCGGCACGGTCGTCAAGACCGCGGCGTTCGGGGCCTTCGTCTCGCTGGTGCCGGGCAAGGACGGACTCGTCCACATCTCCAAGCTCGGCCAGGGCAAGCGGGTCGGCAAGGTGGAGGACGTCGTCAAGGTCGGCGACAAGATCCGCGTCGAGGTCACCGACATCGACAACCGCGGCAAGATCAGCCTGGTCCCGGTCGGCGAGGAGTCGCCCAACGGCACCCCGGCTGCCCCGGCCGCCGAGGACAACGACGAGGCCGAGGCGGTCTCGCCGAGTTGACCGAGCTCGCGAGGTCAACCAGCGACTCGAGCGACGGAGCCACGCCGATGACGAGCGTCAGCGAGGATTCGGCGTGACAGATGTTCTCGTGACGCCGGGGGTGGGAGCTGCTGCTCCCGCCCCCGGCGGCGTCTCCCGCACCGAGTTGCCCGGCGGGCTGCGCGTCGTCACCGAGACGGTGCCGGGCGTACGTTCGGTGTCGCTCGGGATCTGGATCGGCATCGGCTCCCGCGACGAGTCGCCCCTGCAGGCGGGCGCCGCGCACTACCTGGAACACCTGCTGTTCAAGGGCACCCGCCGGCGCACGGCCGTGGGGATCGCCGAGGAGTTCGACGCCGTCGGCGGTGACCTCAACGCGTTCACCGCGAAGGAGCACACCTGCTACTACGCGCACGTGCTCGACACCGACCTGCCGCTCGCGGTGGACGTGCTCGCCGACGTCGTCACCGACGCCACGCTGGCGCCGCCGGATGTCGAGATCGAGCGCGGGGTGGTGCTCGAGGAGATCGCGATGCGCGACGACGACCCCGAGGACCTGCTCGGCGAGCTGTTCGACGAGGCGCTGTTCGGCGACCACCCGCTCGGGCGGCCCGTGATCGGCTCCGAGCACTCGATCCGGCAGATGAGCCGCGACACGCTGTTCGAGTTCTGGCGCGGCGAGTACACCACCCCGCGGATGGTGGTGGCCGCGGCCGGCAACCTCGTGCACGCCGAGGTCGTCGAGCTCGTCTCGGCCGCGCTGGCCGCGGCGGCCGCGCGGGCCGGGGCCGCCGCCCCGGTGCCACCACGCCGCCCGGCGCCCGCGCGCCTCGCCGCCGGGCCCCGGCTCGTCCTGCGCCCGGACGACACCGAGCAGGTGCACCTCATGCTCGGCGTGCCCGGCCTCCCGCGCCACGACCCCCGCCGCACCGTGCTCACGGTGCTCAACACCGCGCTGGGCGGCGGACCGAGCTCCCGGCTCTTCCAGCAGGTCCGCGAGCAGCGCGGGCTGGCGTACTCGGTCTACTCCGCGATCGCGGCCTACGCCGACGCGGGCAGCTTCTCGGTCTACGCCGGGTGCGCTCCGGAGCGCGTCGACGAGGTCGCCGCGGTGGTCCGCGCCGTCCTGGCCGAGGTGGCCTCCGGCGGCCTCAGCCCGGCCGAGCTCGTCCGCGCCCAGGGCAACCTGCGCGGCGGCCTCGTGCTCGGACTGGAGGACACGCCGTCGCGGATGAACCGGATCGGGCGCTCCGAGCTCGACCACGGCCGCCAACGCACGATCACCGAGAGCCTCGACCGCATCACCGCGGTCACCGCCGACCAGGTGGAGGCGCTTGCCGCCGAGCTCCTGGCGGTGCCGCTCACGGTCGGGGTGGTCGGTCCCTACGACGACGAGCGCGATCTCCCGGACTCCCTCCGGGCACTGGCCGAAGGCAGCTGAGGCCAGGGCGCGCCTCGGGCGCTACCTGGTTGCGGCCTCCGGTGGCGCCACGCTGTGTGCGGGGCTGCCCGGTGGGCGCGCGGCGCCACCGGAGGCGGTCTTGGTGGACAAGATCAGCGCTTCGGCGCGAAACGAGCCGCCGGGATGCGTGGGGCGGCCCGGCTGCTCGCACACCAACTTCTGCGTCGACACACCAACTGCAGTTGGTGTGCCAGCACCAAGGTTGGTGTGCGACGCGTCGTCGCCCCGCCCGCGCGGGCGGGGCACACGAACCTCGGCGCCCGCACACGAACTGCAGTTGGTGTGTGAACACCGATGTTGGTGTGCGAGCGCCGGATCGTCCGCAGCGCGCGAGCGGGGAGCGTGGTGACATCATCGGCGCCGTGGAGCTCCTCACCGTCCTCGCCGCCGTGCTGGTCGCGGTCGGCATCGTGGGGATCGCGCTGCCGATCCTGCCCGGGCTGGTGCTCGTGGTCGCGGGGGTGGCGGTGTGGGCCGTGCCCCGCGGGGATGCCGTGGCGTGGACCGTGCTGGCGATCGTGGTCGCGATCGTCGTGATCGGCTCGGTGGTGAAGTACCTGGTACCGGGGCGGCGACTGCGCGAGTCCGGGGTCCCGGGCCGCACGATCGCGCTGGGCGCCGTCCTGGGCGTGATCGGGTTCTTCGTGATCCCGGTGCTGGGCCTCCTCGTCGGGTTCGTGCTCGGGGTCTACCTCGCGGAGCTGGCCCGGCTCGGCGGGCACGACGCCGCGTGGCCGTCCACCCGCAAGGCGCTGGCGGCCGTCGGCTGGAGCATCGTGATCGAGATGGCCGCCGGGCTGCTCGCGGCGGCGGTCTGGGTCGGGGCGCTCGTCTTCGCCTGACTACGCTGCCCGCCGTGAGCGACGAGATTCGGGTCGGCGTGTTGGGCGCACGGGGGCGGATGGGCACGCAGGTCTGCGCGGCCGTGGAGGCGGCGGAGGGGATGGCGCTCGCCGCAGGCGTCGACGACGGCGACCCGCTCTCCGTGCTGATCGACGCGGGCGCGCAGGTGGCCGTCGACTTCACCCACCCCGGCGCCGTGCTGGACAACCTGCAGTTCTGCCTCGACCACGACATCGCGGTGGTGGTGGGCACCAGCGGGTTCGACGAGGCCCGGCTCGCCGACGTGCGCGCCCGGCTCGACGCCCGCCCCGGCCACGTGCTCATCGCCCCGAACTTCGGGGTCGGGGCGGTGCTCGCGATGCAGTTCGCGAAGACGGCGGCGCGGTTCTTCGACTCCGTCGAGGTGATCGAGCTGCACCACGCGGGCAAGGTCGACGCGCCGTCGGGCACGGCGGTGCACACCGCGGCCCTGATCGCGGCCGCGCGGGCGGAGGCCGGCGCGGGCGAGGTGCCCGACGCCACCACGTCGGAGGTCCCGGGCGCCCGGGGCGCGCGGGTCGAGGGCGTGCACGTCCACTCGGTGCGGCTGCCCGGGCTCGTGGCCCACCAGGAGGTGGTGCTCGGCACCACCGGTGAGACGCTGACGATCCGCCACGACTCGTTCGACCGCGCGTCGTTCATGCCGGGCGTGATCCTCGCCGTACGCGCGGTCCGCGACCGTCCGGGCCTGACGGTCGGCCTGGAGCCCCTCCTCGGCCTCTAGGAACCCACTTCGCACACCGCGCCCCGACTTCGCACAGCGCCGGCCCTGTGCGAAGTCCGGCCTGGGTGTGCGAAGTGGGGCGTCAGCGCACCTCGAGGTCCAGCGAACCGGTCACCCGGAGCTCGCGGAGCTCGCCCTCGCCCGTGTCCAGGACGCGGACGGTGCCGTCGGCCGCCCAGCCGGCGGCCTTGTAGAAGCTGCGCGAGGCGCCGTCGGCCTCGGGCACCCAGGCCAGGCCGTACCGGGCGCCCTCGGCCCGCAGCGCCGCTGCGGCCGCGGCCAGCAGCCGGCCCCCGTGGCCGCGCCGGCCCCAGCGCGGCTCGACGAGCAGGGCGCTGATCTCCGCCCACGCCTCCGGGCCGAGCGTCGGGGCGGACGGGGCCACCGCGCCCTCCGGCTCGACGGCGGGCGCTGCCGCACAGAACCCGACGGTCCACGCGCCCTCGGTGGCGACGAGGACGTGGTGACCGTCGCCTGCCACGACGGCCGCGCTCCACGCCGCGCGGGCCGCGGGCGAGCGCAGGCCCTCCAGCGCGGCGGCGGGTACGAGCCCTGCATAGGCGGTGGACCAGGTGTCGGCCTGGAGGCGGACGATCTCGTCGACGTCCTCGGGCGTCGCGGGGCGGACGGCGGCGGTGGCCATGGCCACATCCAAGCCCATGCCCCCGGGAACTCGGCAGCCACCCGTCGTTGGCTATGGCAACGTTGTGCGCGTGAACGTCGCTGGCCGCCGGCCGGCCCTCGCGTGGTCCGCGCTGGGCGTGGTCTACGTGCTGTGGGGCTCCACCTACCTCGCCAACCGATTCATCATCGCCGACGTGCCGCCGCTCTTCGCCAGCGGCACGCGCTTCCTCGCCGGCGGATCGCTGCTCGCGATCGTGGTGCTGGCCACCGCGGGGCGCCGGGCGTTCCGCATGTCCTGGCCGCAGTTCGGCACGGCGGCGCTGGCCGGACTGCTGCTGCCGGCGTGGGGGAACGGGCTCGTCACGATCGCCCAGCGCAACGTGGCGTCGGGGCTCGCGGCGCTGCTGATCGCATCGGTGCCGATGTGGATCGTCGTGCTGCGCGTGCTCACCGGCGACCGGCCCCGGCGCGCCACGATCGGTGGGGTCGGGCTGGGTGTCGCGGGCCTCGCCCTGCTGCTGCTCGCCGGCCCGGCGGCCGGGTCGGGCGGTGTGTTCGGCACCGCGTGGTGGGGACCGTGGCTGGTGCTGCTGGCCGCAGTCGGCTGGGCGTCCGGCACGTTCGCCACGACGCGGATGCCCGCGCCCGCCAACCCGTTCGCCCTGGCCGCGGGGCAGATGCTCGTGGGCGGGGTGATCCTGTTCACCGGGAGCGTCCTCACGGGCGAGCGGCCGGAGCTCGGCACCGTCGGGCCGGGCGCGTGGTGGGCGTGGGGCTACATGGCCGTGGTGGTGTCCCTGGTGGCGTTCAGCGCCTACGCGTACGCGCTGGCCGTGCTGCCGGTCTCCACCGTCGCCACCTACGCGTACGTGAACCCGGTGATCGCGGTGCTCCTGGGCGTCCTGGTGGCGGGGGAGCGGTTCTCCCCCGCGCAGCTCGCGGGCGGCGCCGTGGTGCTGCTGGCGGTCCTGGTGGTGATCGCGGCCGAGCGCCCCCGAAAGCGTCGGACCCGGCTGGCAACATCCCCTGCGTGACGCCCTCCGTCGAGACGATCGGTCCCGCCGCCGCGCGCCGGGCGGCGCTGGCCGCCCAGGGGTTCGCCGACCCGCGGCCGTCCGGCCCGCCCACCCGCCGCCACCTCGCACGGGTGCTGGACCGGGTCCGGCTGCTGCAGCTCGACTCGGTCAACGTCGCGGTCCGCGCCCACTACATGCCGCTGTTCAGCAGGCTCGGGCCGTACGACCACGCGCTCGTCGACGACGCCGCGTGGTCGCACACCGCGCGCAGGCCGCGGCTGCTGGTGGAGGCGTGGGCCCACGAGGCGAGCCTGCTGCCGGTGCAGGACTGGCCGCTCCTGTGGTCGGGCGCCTTCCGCGAGCGCTGGTGGCGCAGCTACCAGCCGCTGGCCGACCGCCACCCGGGCCTCGTCGACGACATCCTGGCCGCGGTCAAGGAGCTGGGTCCCATCGGCGCGGGCGCGCTGGAGAAGGAGCTGGAGGCGCCCACCCGCCCGCGGCCGGCCGGGGCGTCGTGGTGGGAGCGCTCGGACGTCAAGCGGATCTGCGAGTACCTCTTCGGCACCGGCGCGCTCACCACCGGCACGCGCCGCCACTTCCAGCGGCTCTACGACCTGCCGGAACGCGTGCTCCCGCCGGCCGTGCTCGCCGCGCCGCAGCCGAGCGCCGAGGAGGCCGCCCGGCGGCTCGTGCTGGGTGCCGCGGAGGCACTGGGCGTGGCCACCGAACCCGACCTGCGCGACTACTACCGGCTCGCCCCGGCGCGCAGCCAGGCGGCGGTGGCCGAGCTCGTGGAGGCCGGCGCGCTCGAGCAGGTCCGGGTGCGCGGCTGGGAGCGGCCCGCGTACCGGCTGCCGGGCACCCGCGTGCCGCGGCGGATCACCGGCCGTGCCCTGCTCTGCCCGTTCGACCCGGTGGTCTGGGAGCGGGCGCGCACCGAGCGGCTCTTCGGTTTCCACTACCGCATCGAGATCTACGTGCCGGAGCCGAAGCGGCAGTACGGCTACTACGTGTTCCCGTTCCTGCTCGACGGCGAGCTGGTGGCCCGGGTCGACCTCAAGGCGGACCGGGCGGCGGGCGTGCTGCGAGTGCCCGGCGCGTTCGCCGAGCAGGGGGCCGACGTCCCGCGCGTCGCCGCGGAACTCGCGGCGGAGCTGCGGGTCATGGCCGAGTGGCTCGGTCTCGACGGGTTCGAGGTGGGGGAGCGGGGCGACCTCGCGGCCCCGCTGCGGCGTCAGAGCCGCAGCGCCGCCAGCGCGCCCGCGGTGTCGGCGTCGGCCGGCGTGTAGGTGGCCATCCGGATCTCGGAGGAGGGGGTGAGCCAGAGGTAGGTCGTGTGGAACTGCAGGAGCCCCGCGTCGGGGTGCAGGAACCGCTTCGTCAGGTTGCGCGGCTCGGTGACGTCGTGCCGGCTCCACAGCGCGTCGAAGTCGGCCGACTCCCGGCGCAGTCGCTTGATCAGCGCCTTCCAGCGCGGATCCGCCATGTGGTCGGCCATCGAGGCCCGCAGCTGCGCCACCGACCGCGCCTTGTGCGTGTGCCAGTCCGGCATCCGCTTCTCCCACCTGCCGAGGAACGACTGCAGCGTCGTGTTGCGTTCCTCGAACGGGAGCTCGTCGACGTCGCCGAAGAGCCAGTTGTAGCCGCGGTTGTAGGCGAGGATGTCGGTGCGCGCGTTCGCCACCACCGCGGGCCACGGGTCGATCCGCTCGAGCATCGCGACGACACCCGGCGGCACCGCGTTGTCGTCCCGCTGCGACGGCCGCGCCGGCAGCCCGGCGAGCGTGAACAGGTGCGCCGCCTCGTACGGGTCGAGCTGCAGCGTGCGGGCCACCGCGGCGAGCACCTGCTCCGACGGGCGGATGTCGCGGCCCTGCTCCAGCCACGTGTACCAGGTGACGCCCACCCCGGCGAGCTGCGCCACCTCCTCGCGGCGCAGGCCCGGGGTGCGCCGGCGCCCGGTGATCGGCAGCCCCACCCCCTGCGGGGTGAGCCGTTCGCGGCGGTTGCGCAGGAACGCCGCCAGCTCGCGCCGGCGGGTCGCGTTCGGCAGGGTGGCGACGGCGTCGGCCGGCGCACCGACGGGTTCGAGCGCGGTGCTCATGGACTCCACGGTGCCACGCCGAGCCTGTTACCGGGTAGTGCCGATACCTGGATGACCACGCTCTGGTACCACCCTCCGCCCGCGCGGAGCGTGGCAACCGTGCACAACACTTCGCTTCGGTCTACCTCCGCAACGGCCGGTCCCGGGCTGACCTCCGCCGGACTGCTGACTCTGCTGTTGGGCGCCGCGCTCAACGTCATCGACTTCTTCATCGTCAACGTCGCCCTCCCCACGATCGACGCCGACCTGCAGGCCTCGAGCGCGACCCTCGAGATGGTCGTCGCCGGGTACGGCATCGCCTTCGCGGTGCTGCTGGTGCTCGGCGGCCGGCTCGGCGATGCGTTCGGCCGCAGGCGGATGTTCCGGATCGGCCTCTCCGCCTTCACCGTGACCTCGCTCGTGTGCGGCCTCGCGCCGAACGCCACGACGCTCGTGCTCGCGCGCATCGCACAGGGTGCCGCGGCCGCGCTCGCGATGCCACAGGTGCTCGCGTCGATCCAGGCGCGCACGTCGGGCGCGGAGCGGGTGCGGGCCGTGGGGTACTACGCCGCGAACTCCGGCATCTCGATGGTGATCGGTCAGGTGCTGGGCGGCGCGCTCGTCGCGGGGCTCGGCTGGCGCACGATCTTCCTGGTCAACGTGCCGATCGGGATCGTCACGCTGGTGCTGGCCCGGCACACGGTGCCGGAGAGCCGCTCGGCCGACCCGCTCGGCGTCGACGGCAGGGGCACGGTGTTGCTGGGCGCCACGCTGCTCGCGCTGCTCGTCCCGTTGACGGTGGGGCGGGCGATGGGCTGGCCCGCGTGGTCGGTCGGGATGCTCGCCGCGGCGCCCGTGCTGGCGTGCGTGCTCGCGGTGGTCGAACGGCGGGTGGAGCGGGCTGGCCGGGTGCCGTTGCTGCCGCCGAGCGTGCTGCGGCTGCCCAGCATGCGCCGCGGTCTGGGGGTGGCCGTCCCGTTCTTCACCGGGTTCGGCGGGTTCATGTTCGTCTGCGCGCTGCTGCTGCAGGACGGGATGGGAATGGGGCCCTTCGACGCCGGGCTGGCGCTGGCGCCGTTGGCGGTCGGCTTCTTCGCGGCGTCGCTGGCGAACGCGCGCATGGTGGCGCGCTACGGCCGGTCGGTGGTGGTGGCCGGGTTCGCGCTGCAGATCGTGGGCCTGCTCGTCGTGCTCGCCACCGTCTCGGGCGGATGGCCGGACCTGACCGCGCTCGACATCGCGCCCGGCACGCTCATCGTGGGGTTCGGGCAGGGCATGGCGATGACCACGGTGGTGGGGCTGACCCTCTCGCAGGTGCCCGCCGCCCGGGCCGGTGCGGGCAGCGGCGTCTTCACCACGGCGCAGCAGACGTTCCTCGCGCTGGGGGTGGCCCTCCTGGGCGGCCTCTACGGGGAGCTCGCCGGCACCGCCGGGCCCCGGGCCGGGTTCGTCGTGGTGGCCGGCGTGTACGCCCTGGCGCTGGTGGGCATCGTGCTGCTCAGCCGCCGCCTGCCCGACCCGCGCGCCTGATCCGGACCCGGCACGGCCGGACGGCACCCCCGTCGCTCCCCATCGACGAGGGTGCCGCCGGCCCATCCGGCCCCCGGGCCCCCACACCCGGGCTCCCCCCACGCCCGCCGGCCGTGCGGTCACGTGTGCCGGGTCAGGCGGGTACCGCCGCGCGGGCCACGAGGACGTCGCCGCTGCCGGTGCGCCCGCGCACCTGCAGTGCGGGCGGCGTCTGCGGTGCCTGGCCGGCCACGTCCAGCTCGCTGCGCGCCTTGCCGGAGCCGGACACGAGGTCCAGCTCGGCGCCCACCCCGGGGTGCACGCCGATGCGGACCGCACCGGAGCCGGTGGTGATCTGCAGGTCGCCGCGGCGCCCATCGGAGACGGTGACGTCCCCGGAGCCCGTGCGCACCCGGACGTCGCCGTTCACCTCGCCGAGGACGACGTCGCCGCTGCCGGTCTTGATCTCGGTGGGGCCGCCGGTGGCGGCCACCCGGATCGCGCCCGACCCGGTGCGCAGCCGGGCCCGCCCGGTGACGGGCCCGAGGTCGATGGCGCCCGAGCCGGTGGTGACGTCGGCGTCGCCGTCGACGCCGTCGAGCGTGGCGCTGCCGGAGCCCGCGCGCACGCCTGCCCAGCCCGCCCGGCCGCTGGCCCGCACGTCGCCCGCGCCGACCCGCGCCGCCAGCCGCGAGCGCGTCGGCGCCCACACGGTGATCGCGAGCGGCACCGCCCGCAGCGGGAGCTCCTGCGACGAGCGCACCACGAGCCGCCGCCCGCTCTCCGACCAGCTGATCTCGGCCGCCGAGACGGCGTCGACCGCGAGCTGCTCGGCGTCGCCGAACCCGCCGCCGGTGGCGTTGCCCAGCCAGTTGATCAGGCTGGAGATCCCCTGGGTCAACGTGTTGTTGGCCGCCGGGTCGTGGCGTACCTCCACGCGCAGCTCGCCACCGCCCTCGGGGAGGTCCTCGAGGTGCACGCGGACCCGGCCGACGTCGGTGGCCAGCTCCAGCTCGGCCGGGCCGTCGACGCGCCAGCTCTGCTGGCGGACCAGGCCGGGCCCGGGGCCGGCACCGGCGAAGTCGTCCTGCTCGAAGCCGCCCTGCTCGAGGCCGTTCTCGGACTCGCTCACGCCACTCACCCCTCCACCCAGCCGCGCAGGCGCTTGCCCCCGCGATCGTGCTTCCAGTCGCCCTGGTGGCCCGGCTTGCGGTGGTGGCCCGCCAGGGCGCCCTGCACGGCCTGCGCGACCCAGGAGTTGAGCGACACGCCCTGCGCCGCCGCCGCCTGCTCGGCCTGGTTCTTGATCTGCTCGACGAGCCGCAGCGTGATGCGGCTGATGTCCCCGGTGTCGGCGCCCCTGAAGTCGCCGAACCCCGTGAAGGGCGGCCCGGGCTCTGGTTCGGGTTCGGCGCCCTCGTCGCGGCTCACCGCGATGCGGACGTCGCGGCCGTCGAGGCGCACCTCGACCACGCGGTCCCCGAGTGCGGCGGTGACCTCCGCCGCGAGGTCGGAGAGCGCATTCATGATCGCGAGCCGGGCCGCCGGCTCGATCGCGGCGCCGAGCAGCGCGCCGGTGCGCTGCGTCTGCTCGTCGCCGGCAGCAGACGCGGACGCGAGGTCCTCGCGAAGCTGCTGCACGTACTGGCTCAGGTCCATGACGCCACTATGGCGTCAAGTATGACGTCAGTCAAGAAAAAGATGACGCCATGTGGCGTCACGGGGGTGTGGCGGGTCCCGTGGTTACGCTCGCGGCATGCCGCAGTCCGTGCCGGTGACGGTCCAGCTGGTCGCCAAGACCGAGTTCGTCGCGCCCGAGGGCGTGCCGTGGACCACCGACGCCGATGGCGGCCAGGCCCTTGCCGAGTTCGCCGGGCGAGCCTGTTACCAGTCGTGGTCGAAGCCCAACCCGGCCACCGCCACCAACGCCGGCTACCTGCGCCACATCCTGGAGGTCGGCCACCTGTCGGTGCTCGAGCACGGCACGGTGAGCTTCTACCTCACGGGCGTGTCGCGGTCGCTCACGCACGAGCTCATCCGCCACCGCCACTTCTCCTACAGCCAGCTCTCCCAGCGCTACGTTCCCGAGCGGGACGCCGCGATGGTGGAGCCCGACGTCATCGCCGACGACCCCGAGCTGCACCAGCTCTTCAGCGAGGCCGCGGCCGCGTCGGTCCGGGCGTACGAGGCGTTGCTGGAGGGCCTGCAGAAGCGGTTCGCCGACGTCCCCGACGCCACGCTGCGGCGCAAGCAGGCGCGGCAGGCGGCACGGGCGATCCTGCCCAACGCCACCGAGACCCGTATCGTCGTCACGGGCAACTACCGGGCGTGGCGCCACTTCATCGGCATGCGGGCCACCGAGCACGCCGACGTCGAGATCCGCGCCCTCGCCGTCGAGTGCCTGCGGCAGCTGCAGCGCGAGGTGCCCAACGTGTTCAACGACTTCGAGATCGGCACGCTCGAGGACGGCACGGAGATCGCGTCGAGCCCGTACGTCACCGAGGGGTAGGCCGGAGCCCTCGTCGTGATCGACCTGCCTGGACCAAGATCACGCTCGACGGCGGTGGCGCCAGGTGGGCGTGGGGGGGCCGGCGTTCATACGGAGCGGGTGAGGACGTCGGTGGGCGCCCGGCGGAGCATCGGGCCATGCCCAGTACCGCAGGTGCCGAACGCGCGGCCCGGGCGGCGGTGGTGCCGCTTGCGCTGGCGCAGTTCGTCGCCAGCTACGCGGCCTCCAACATGAACGTGGCGATCAGTTCGATCGCCACGGACCTCGACACCTCGGTCACCGGGATCCAGACCACGATCACACTGTTCACGCTGACGATGGCGGCGTTGATGATCCCGGGCAGCAAGCTGACCGACATCTGGGGCCGCAAGTTCTGCTTCCAGGTGGGGCTCGTCGTCTACGGAGCGGGCGCTCTGCTCGCCTCGCTCGCTCAGGGGTTGCCGCTCCTCATACTCGGCTACTCCCTGCTCGAGGGCGTGGGTTCGGCGCTGCTGATCCCGCCGATCTACATCCTCATCACCACCCTGTTCCACGACACCACCGCCCGCGCCCGGTACTTCGGCGTGGTGAGCGGCGCCGCCGGGATCGGCGCCGCAGCGGGGCCCCTGATCGGCGGGCTCGTCACCAGCCTCCTCAGCTGGCGGGCGTCGTTCCTCCTGCAGGTCCTGATCGTGGTCGCGATCATCTGGCTGGGTCGTGGCATCGCCGATCCACCGCTACCGGCGCAGCGGCCCGCGTTCGACTGGCCGGGCGCGGTGCTCTCGGCGCTCGGCCTGTTCTTCGTGGTCTTCGGGGTACTGCAGAGCGGGGAGTACGGGTGGGGCACGGCCACGAAGGACTACGCGATCGGCGGCACCGTGGTCATCCCTCAGGGCGGTCTCTCGCCCGTGTGGCTGTACCTGGGTCTCGGGGTGGTCGTCCTGGCCGTGTTCGTCGGCTACGCGTGGACGAGGGAGCGAAGCGGCCGCACACCGCTGGTGTCGGTCACGCTGTTCGCCAACCTCACCTCCAACCTGGGCCTGCTGACCCAGACCCTCCAGTGGCTGGTCCTGCAGGGGGCCTTCTTCGTGATCTCGGTGTTCCTCCAGCAGGTCCGGGGCTTCTCGGCGATCGAGACCGGGCTGGTGCTGGTGCCCGCCACGATCGGCCTGCTGCTGTCGTCAGCGGCCGCCCCGCGCATGGCCCGCCGGCACAGGGAGCGCAGGCTGATCCGGTTCGGCTTCTTCGTCACCACGCTCGGCCTCGGGCTGCTGCTCCTGCTCGGCGGGACGAGGCCGAGCGTCTGGAGCTACATCCCGGGCCTGTTCCTCACGGGCATCGGGGTCGGGATCATGCTCACGGCGTCGGTCAACCTCGTGCAGTCGGTGTGGCCGGAGCGCGTCCAGGGCGACATCTCCGGCGTGTCGCGGAGCGTCTCCAACCTGGGCTCGTCGCTCGGCGTGGCGATCGCCGGCTCCCTGGTCGCAGGGGCCGTCCCCGGCGGCGGGCAGTACTTCGCCGCCATCGTGATCGTCGGCGGCTTCGCGATCATCGGCTGGTTCGCGGCGCTGCTCCTCCCCTGGAAGGAGCAGCGGACGGCTCCCCAGCAAGTCTGAGCGCGGGTCCACGTCGCAGGGCGCGAGCGAGCGTGAGGCGGAGGAGCGCGATCCCATGCTCGTGCGTAGCAGATCGAGTCCAGAGTGATACCCCTGGAGCATCGTCGATTCCCGAGTACAGTTCGGATCATGAGCCTTGCGAGCCGGGAACGCGCCGCGCTCGGCGACGAGCTGCTGCGGGTGGGTCCGGACCGCCCGACGCTCTGCGAAGGGTGGACCACCCGGGACCTGCTCGCCCACCTGCTCGTCCGCGAGCGGCAGCCCCACGCGGCCGCGGGGATCCTGGTCCCCGCGCTGGCGGCGGTCACCGAGCGGGCGATGGACGGCTACCGCGAGATGCCGTGGGACGAGGCCGTCGCGCTCTTCCGCGGCGGCCCGCAGTCCTGGTCACCGATGCGGTTGGAGCGCGTGAACGCGGCGGCAAACGGCACCGAGTTCTTCGTCCACCACGAGGACGTCCGGCGCGGCGAGCCGGGCTGGGAGCCCCGCGAGCCCGACGAGGAGCGCGACGGTCAGCTCTGGGCGGGTGCTCGCCGGATGGGCATGTTGCTGCGCCGCAGCCCGGTGGGCGTGGTGCTCGCCCGCCCGTCGGGGGAGCGGCACGTGGTGAGGACCGGGCCCGGCGTCGTCACCGTGCTCGGCGAGCCGGGAGAGCTCGTGCTGTTCGCGTTCGGCCGCGACGCCGCGCGGGTGGAGCTGCAGGGCGAGCCGGGTGACATCGAGGCGCTCAGGGCCGCTCCCCGCGGTGTGTAGCGAATCGCCCGGGGCACGCCGGGGTACCGTCTTCGCATGAGCCCCACCGCCCTGCCCGGCCGTCCGTTCGGCCGCGTGCTGACCGCCATGGTCACGCCCTTCGACGCCGAGGGGCGACTGGACCTCGCCAAGGCCGAGGAGCTGGCCAGCCACCTCGTCGAGCTGGGCAACGACGGGCTGGTGGTCAACGGCACCACCGGCGAGGGGCCCACCACCAGCGACGAGGAGAAGGCGGAGCTGGTGCGGGCGGTGGTGAACGCCGTCGGCGACCGGGCCACCGTGGTGGCCGGGGCCGGCACGTACGACACCGCCCACAGCATCCACCTCGCCCGGGGCGCGGAGAAGGCCGGTGCGCACGGGTTGCTGCTGGTCACGCCGTACTACTCGCGGCCGCCGCAGTCCGGCCTCGTGCTGCACTTCACGGCCGTCGCGGACGCCACGAACCTGCCGGTGATGCTCTACGACATCCCGCCGCGCAGCGTGATCCCGATCGACGTGGACACGCTGCAGCGCCTCTCCGAGCACCCGCGGATCGTGGCGGTCAAGGACGCGCGCAACGACCTGCGCGTCGGCACCGAGGTGCTCGCCACCACCACTCTCGCCTACTACTCGGGCGACGACCCGGTCAACCTGCCGTGGCTCTCGGTCGGGGCCGTCGGGTTCGTCAGCGTGATCGGGCACGTGGTGGCCAACCGGCTGCGCGAGCTGCTCGAGGCGTTCGAGGCCGGCGACGTCGACCGCGCCCGCAACCTGCACTACGCCACGATCCCGGTGATCCGCGCGATGGGGCGGGTCGGCGGCGTGCTCTTCGCGAAGACGGCGATGCGCCTGCGCGGTATCGACGTCGGCAACCCGCGGCTGCCGCTGCCGCCGGTCACGGAGGAGCAGGAGATGGCGGTCGCGGGCGACCTGCAGGCCGCCGGCATCGCGCTCGCCGACAGCCACGGCGTCCCCGACCACGGCCAGGGTGCGCTCGGCGCCCGGGCCGCCGCCGACCTCGGTGCCGAGGTGGCCTACCACTGAGCATCCACCGCGTCTACGACACGCACCGCGTCTACGAAACCTGCGAGGAACGAGTTTGAGCCATCCCCCCGCGCGGTCCGACCGCTCCCGGTCCGACCGTCGTTCCCGCCCGCCCCGGCGCGACCGCGGCCGCCCGCCCGCGGCCGCCCCCGAGGAGGTCAACCGGGCGGAGCTGCCGTCGAACCCGCCGCCGCCGCTCCCGGAGGGCGGGCTGCGCGTGGTGGCGCTGGGCGGCATCGGTGAGATCGGCCGCAACATGACCGTGTTCGAGCACGACGGGCGGCTGCTCGTCGTGGACTGCGGCGTGTTGTTCCCCTCCGAGGACTCGCCCGGCGTCGACCTGATCCTGCCGGACTTCCGCGCCATCGAGGACCGGCTCGACGACATCGACGCGCTGGTGCTCACCCACGGCCACGAGGACCACATCGGGGCCGTGCCGTTCCTGCTGCGGCAGCGCCCGGACCTGACGATCGTCGGCTCCCGGTTCACGCTCGCCCTCGTGGCGGCCAAGTGCAAGGAGCACCGGCTCACCCCGCACCTGCTCGAGGTGAAGGAGGGGGAGCGGCTGCACCACGGCACGTTCGACTGCGAGTACTTCGCCGTCAACCACTCGATCCCGGACGCGCTCGCCGTCGCGATCCGCACGCCGGCCGGGCTGGTGCTGCACACCGGCGACATCAAGCTCGACCAGCTCCCGCTCGACGGCCGCCTCACCGACCTGGCCGGCTTCTCCCGCCTCGGTGACGAGGGCGTGGACCTGTTCCTCGTCGACTCCACCAACGCCGACGTCCCGGGGTTCGTGATCTCCGAGCGGGAGATCGGCCCGGTGCTGGACGGGGTCTTCCACCGCGCCGACGCCCGGATCATCGTGGCCTGCTTCGCGAGCCACGTGCACCGCGTGCAGCAGGTGCTCGACGCCGCCGTGGCGCACGGGCGCCGGGTGTGCTTCGTGGGCCGCTCGATGGAGCGCAACATGGGCCTGGCCACCGAGCTGGGCCTGCTGCACGTGCCGGACGGGCTGCTCGTGGAGATCGACGAGGCGATGCAGCTGCCCGACGAGCAGCTCGTGATCGTCTCCACCGGGTCGCAGGGCGAGCCGCTGTCGGCGCTCGCCCGGATGGCCCGCGGGGACCACCGCTCGGTGCGGATCCGCTCGGAGGACACGATCATCCTGGCCAGCTCGCTGATCCCGGGCAACGAGACGGCGGTGTTCGCCGTGATCAACGGCCTCACCCGCCTCGGGGCCACGGTGGTGCACCAGGGCACCGCGAAGGTGCACGTGTCGGGGCACTCCCCGGCCGGTGAGCTGCTGTTCCTCTACAACGCGGTGCGGCCGAGCAACGTCATGCCGGTGCACGGCGAGTGGCGGCACCTGCGCGCGTGCGGCCGGCTGGCCGTGCAGACCGGGGTCCAGGAGGACGCGGTGGTGCTCGCCGAGGACGGCGTCGTCGTCGACCTGGTGGACGGGCGGGCGTCGATCACGGGGCGGGTCGAGGTGGGCCGGGTGTACGTCGACGGGCTCGAGGTCGGCGACATCGGCGAGAGCACGCTCGCCGACCGGCTGGTGCTGGGCGAGGGCGGCTTCATCTCGATCTCGGTGGTGATCGACTCGAACACCGGCCGGGCGGTGTCGGTGCCCAAGCTGTCGGGGCGCGGGTTCTCCGACGACCCGAAGGCCCTCGACGCCGTGCTGCCGCTGGTGGAGGACGAGCTCTCGCGCACCGAGTCCGAGGGCATCACCGACACCCACCGCATCGCGCAGTCCGTGCGCCGGGTGGTGGGCAAGTGGGTGGGGGAGACCTACCGCCGCCGTCCCATGATCGTGCCGACGGTGATCGCGGTGTGACCGCGGCCGCGGTCCGCGTGCGGCATCCGGTCGGGCCGAGCCCGGCGACCGAGCGGTTCCTCGCGTCCGCCGACCTGCCGACGCCCTACCTCGTGCTCGACCCGCAGGTGGTCGCCGACCGGTACGGACAGCTGCGCGCGGCCCTGCCTGCCGCCGAGGTCCACTACGCCGTCAAGGCCTGCCCGCACCCCGAGGTGCTGCGCACGCTCGTGGCGCTCGGCTGCGGGTTCGACGTGGCGAGCCCCGGGGAGGTGGAGCTCGTGATCGCGGCGGGGGCCGACCCCGACCGGATCTGCTACGGAAACCCGGTCCGCGGGCCGGGTGACGTCGCCGCGGCCCACGCCGCGGGGGTGCGCCGGTTCGTCACCGACAGCGCCGAGGACGTCCGGCTCCTCGCGGCGCGGGCGCCCGGGGCGCGGGTCCTGGTGCGGCTGCTCGTGTCCGACGCCGGGTCCGCCACCCCGTTCGCCGCCAAGTTCGGGGTGCTGCGGGACGAGGCCGTCCGGCTGGTCGGCGCCGTCGCGGACGCCGGGCTGGTCCCGGAGGGCATCGCCTTCCACAGCGGTTCGCAGCAGGTGCGGCCGGAGGCCTTCGCCGATGGCCTCGCCGCGGCCCGGGACGTCGCGGAGGACGCGGGGCTGCCCCGCCCGGTGCTCGACGTCGGCGGCGGCTTCCCGGTCGCCTACCGCGATCCCGTCCCGGACCTCGCCGCCTACGCCGCCGCGATCCGCGCCGCCGCCGCGGGTGCCGACCTGATGCTGGAGCCGGGACGGGCGCTCGTCGCCGAGGCCGGCCTGATCCGGTCGACCGTGCTGCGGGCGTCGCGCCGGCCGGGCGTCGACCACCGGCGCTGGGTCTTCCTCGACGTCGGCCGGTACTCGGGGCTGGCGGAGACGGAGAACGAGGCGATCGCGTACCGGTTGCGCGTACCCGGCCGGACGGGTCCGGACGAGCCGGTGGTGCTGGCCGGACCGACCTGCGACGGCGACGACGTGCTGTACCGCCGCACCCCGTGCCCGCTGCCGCTGTCCCTCGAGGCGGGGGACGCGGTGGACCTGCTCGCCGCCGGCGCGTACACCGCCTCCTACGCGTCGGTCGGGTTCAACGGGATCGCGCCGCTCCCGGTGCACGTCGTCTGATGTCCGGTCGTGAAGTGGTCGAGGTGCTCGGCGCCGGGCTCACCCGGCACTGGCGGCTGCACGGCGTGCGGCACGAGGCGCGCACCCCGTTCCAGCACGTGCTCATCGCCGAGACGGCCCACGGCACCACCCTCTTCTGCGACGACGAGCGGCAGAGCGCCGAGTCGACGCAGCTCGTGTACCACGAGGCGTTGTTCCTGCCGGCCGCGCTGCTCGCCGCGCACCGCGAGCGCGTGCTGGTGATCGGGTCCAGCGAGGGTGTCGTCTCGCAGCTGGCGGTGGCGGCGGGGGCGCAGGTCGTCGACCACGTCGATATCGACCCGGACTGCGTCCGCGCGTGCGCGGAGCACCTGCCCTACGGATACTCACCGGACGAGCTGGCCGCCGCCGAGCGGCACGACGGTCCGGTGCGGGTGCACTACGGCGACGGGCTGGCGTTCGTCGCGGAGACGGCGGGCCGCTACGACGTCGTGGTGGTCGACCTGCCCGACGAGCGCCCCGACGACCCCGAGGCCCAGCTCAACCGGCTCTACAGCGCGGCGTTCCTGAGCCGCTGCGCGCAGCTGCTCACCGAGGGCGGGGTGGTCGTGTCCCAGGCGGGCAGCCCGGCCCTATGGCGCAACGCGACGCTCCGTGCGGCGCTCGACCGGTTCCGCGAGGTGTTCGCCCAGGTCGTGCCGTACGTCAGCGACGAGCACGAGTGGGCGTTCCTGACCGGGCGCCGGGCCGCCGGGCCGGACCCGGCGGGCGAGATGGTGCGGCGGCTGGACGCGCTCGGCCTCCGGCCCGCCACGCTCGACGCCGAGGCCCTGCGCGCCCGCTCGGTGCTCCCCTTCGACCTGCGCCACGACTGAGTGCTGCCGGCGTCCGACACCGGCTCGCGCCTCGGATCGGCGGTAGCGTCACGGTGGCCCCCGCGGGTGCCCGACCGCCGCGGGGTCCTGGGTAGCAGGGGGCGTGGGGGAGCCCATCGGTCCGCCGGACACGGAAACGCGTTGGGACGCGAACGCGGTCTACACGCTGGGCAGCAGCGAGGCGGAGCGGGTCCGGCTGCTGCGGCAGGCCGACGAGCTGGCGCCCGCCAGCCAGATGCTGCTCGACCGGGCCGGCCTGCGGCCGGGGCACGTTGCGGTCGACCTGGGCTGCGGGCCGCGGGGCGTGCTGGAGCTGCTGGCCGCCCGGGTGTCGCCGGGCGGCCGGGTGGTCGGCATCGATGCCGACCCGGCACATGTCGCGATGGCGGCGGGGTTCGCCGCCGAACGCGGGCTGGACGGCGTCGAGGTGATGGCTGCGGACGCCCGGTGCACGGGGCTGCCGTCCGGCTCGTTCGACCTGGTGCACACCCGTACCCTGCTGGTCAACGTGCCCGAGCCGGTGCGGGTGGTCGCCGAGATGGTGCGGCTGGCCCGGCCCGGCGGCCTGGTCGCGTCCCTGGAGCCCGACTGCGAGTACGAGCTCTGCCACCCGCCCCATCCGGCGATCAGCCGGATGCGGGAGATCTTCCCGGTGGTCTTCGCCCGCAACGGCGCCGATCCGCAGATCGGCCGCCGGGCGCCGGAGTTGTTCCGCCGGGCCGGACTCGCCGACGTGGAGGTGGAGGCCACGGTACGGGTGTTCCCGAAGGGCCATTCCCGGCGCACGATCCTGCTGGACCTGGTGCGGAGCATGCGCCCGCAGGTGCTGGAGCTCGGGCTGGCCGGCGGGGCGGAGTTCGATGAGCTGGACGCCGCGGCCCGGGCGCACCTGGACGACCCGCACACGGTGGTGATGTCCCACCCGTTCTTCCTGACCTGGGGCCGCAAGCCGGCCTGAGTGGTGATGGTCAGCGATCCCCCGCGGGGGCCCCGCGGTCGACCCTGGTCACCTCCACCCGGCACGGCCCGAGCTTCGCCGCGAACCGCTCGACCACGGGCTCGGGCGACACCGGTCCGCAGGTGAAGGCGTCGATCAGCATGGTCCGCCGCTCCGGCCACGTGTGCAGGGAGGCGTGCGACTCCGCGAGCACCACCATGACGCTCGTGCCGTGCGGGGTGAACTCCTCGACCAGCGTGCGCCGGACCGTCGTGCCCGCCTCGCGGAGTGCGCCGAGGAACGCGTCGACGAGGAAGGCCGGGTCGAAGCACGCGGGGTCCGCCACGTCGGTGACGTCGGCGAGGACGTGCACGCCGAGCCGCGAGGCGGCGCTCGCCTGTGGGATCACCCCGACAGTGTCCCCCGCGGGATCAGACCGGCGTGCCCGTGGAGGGTGGTGCCGAGCCCGCCAGCGGGCTGCTGTCCTCGTACCTGACCTCGTAGACGCGCTCGGCGAACCTCCACCCGTCGGCGGTGCGCCGGTAGCGGTCGTGGTAAACGGCGAAGTTCAGCCCCTGGCGGCCATCCCGGGTGCGCCCGATCTCCTGGATGTAGGCGCGACCGGTCGCCGTGTCGCCGTCGAGCCGGACGGTGCCGGGGTGGGTCGTCTGCACGAAGAACTCGTGCTGGGCCTGCAGTCGCTCGCCCCCGGCGCGGATCTCCTCCCGGCCGATCTGCTCTACGGGGATGTTGGGCATCCGCAGCACGCCGTCCTCGGTGAACAGTGACGCGAGGCGGGCGCGATCGCGCATCATGACGGCGTCGGTGAACTCGGCGCGCAGCGCCTCGATCTCGACGCGGTCGGCGATGGAACGGAAGTCGGTCATGTGCGGTACGACGATCGGGCCCGCCGGAACGTGAGGTGGCACGTGACCTCACACAGCGGGTCCCCGCGTCGTCGGACCGGTGTGGGGACACGAGAGGGGAGCCGGACATCGTGACCGACCCGGGCCTGAGCGCCGTCATGAGCGAGCGCCGCCAGCTGATCAACCTCGCGTACCGGCTGCTGGGGTCGCTGTCGGACGCCGAGGACGTCGTGCAGGAGACCTACGCCCGCTGGTACGCGATGTCCGGGCAGCAACGGGACGCGATCGGGTCCCCGGGCGCATGGCTGACGACGGTGGCCGGTCGGATCTGCCTCGACCTGCTGCGTTCGGCGCGGGTGCGGCGGGAGCGCTACGTGGGTGAGTGGGTCCCCGAGCCCCTGCCCGACGGCGGGGACGACCCGGCGGACCGGGTCACGCTGGACGAGTCGGTGAGCATGGCGTTCCTCGTGGTGCTGGAGTCGATGACGCCTGCCGAGCGCGTGGCGTTCGTCCTGCACGACGTGTTCCGCTACCCGTTCGGTGACGTGGCGGAGATCGTGGGCCGCACGCCCGCGGCGTGCCGGCAGCTGGCGTCCTCGGCCCGCCGCCGCATCAGGGCGGCACCGGCGCCGGCCGGCCCGGCGGCTCAGCAGGCCGCGCTCGTGAGGGAGTTCAAGCAGGCGTGGGAGGCGAGGGACGTCCAGGCCCTCATCGGCCTGCTCGACCCGGACGCCGTCGCGGTCGCCGACGGCGGCGGCCTCGCCAGCGCCGCCCTCCACCCGACCGAGGGCGGCGAGCGCGTCGCGCGCGCCTGCATCGACATCGCCGGCCGGCTGCCCGGCGTGACGCTCCTGGAGCGCACCGTCAACGGCCAGCCCGGCCTGGTCGCCCAGCGGGACGGCATCACGATCACGGTGTACGCGTTCGCCGTCGCGGCCGGGAGGATCACCCGCATCTGGGCGGTCCGCAATCCCGAGAAGCTGCGTCCCTGGACGTGACGCTAGGTGCGGTCCGGCGTGCCGGGGCGCAACGTCTCGCCGCGGAAGAACGCGGGAGCGATCCGGCTGTACACCAGCATCAGCACCGCGCCCAGCACGATGGCCCCGATGCCGATCACGAAGACCCCGCCGATCCCGAAGACGGTGGTGGCGCCGGCGTCCGGGGACGCGTAGTCGATGCTCGACAGGGCGAACGCCACCAGCAGCATCACCCCGCCGAGGCCCGGGAGCACCCCCTTGGTCCACAGCCCGCGCCCCGAGAGCTCCCTGCGGTGGAACCACACGCAGGCGAAGCCGGTGAGGCCGTAGTAGAAGGCGATCAGCAGGCCGGTGGCGGAGATCGAGTCGGCCAGCACGTTCCCGCTGACCAGCGTGAGCCCGACGTAGAACACGATCGACGCGATGCCCATGCCCCAGGTGGCCCAGGTCGGCGTGAGGTACCGCGCGTGGATCTCGGCGAACCGCTTCGGGAGCGCCCGGTACGCGCCCATGGACAGCGCCGCCCGCGCCGTGGGCAGGATCGTGGTCTGGGTGGACGCCGCCGACGACGTCAGCACCGAGATGATCAGCAGGATCGCGAGGAAGTGCCCGAAGCCCGACTCGCCGAACACCGCGGAACCCATCGCGGCGAACACGTCGTCGGAGTTCTCCTCGTTGCCCAGGCCGATGCCCTCGGTGCCGGTGCCCGCGAAGGCCACCGCCGCCGCCGCGACGAGGACGTAGGTGACGAGCAGCAGCAGGGTCGACAGCACCGCGGCGCGTCCCGGCGTGCGGCCGGGCTCGTCGCTCTCCTCGTTGACGGCCACGGCGGTGTCCCAGCCCCAGTACAGGAACACCGCGATGAGCACGGCGTCGACGAGGTCGGAGGCCTCGAGCCCACCGGGCCACAGCCAGCCGGGGCTCGGCACCATCGAGCCCTCCGGAGCGTCGCCCGCGTAGACGCGCACGAGCGCGGTGACCGCGAACATGGCCAGCACCACGAGCTCGATGCCCAGCAGGGCGTACTGCAGCCGGGCCGAGATCTCGATGCCCCGGTGGCAGATGTAGGTCATGACCAGGATCCAGAGGACGCCGGCCACTGTGGTCCACAGCGTGCTCTCCGCGAGCGCGTCCGCCCCGACCAGCAGGAACGAGTACTGCCCCGCGACCTGCGCCAGGTTGGCCATGACGATCACGTCGGCCACGATGATGCCCCAGCCGCCCAACCAGCCCGCCCACGGGCCGAACGCGCGCGCGGCCCAGGTGAACGTCGTGCCGCAGTCCGGCTCGGCCCGGTTGAGCTCCCGGTAGGCGAGCGCGATCAGGTACATCGGCACGAACGCCAGCAGCAGGACGGCGGGCGCCTTCTCCCCGACCAGCAGTACGAGCGCGCCCAGGCTGGCGGCGAGGCTGTAGGCGGGCGCCGTGGACGCCAGGCCGATCACGACGCCGGACAGCAGCCCCAGCGCGCCGCCCTTGAGGCCCTTGTCGCCGGGGGCGGTGCCGCCCGGTCGGTTGATCACCTCGGTCATCCTGGCCTCCGGTTCAGCTGTCCAGGTTGGCCATGACGTGCTTCACACGCGTGTAGTCCTCGAATCCGTAGACCGACAGGTCCTTGCCGTAGCCCGAGTGCTTGAAGCCGCCGTGCGGCATCTCCGCGACCAGCGGGATGTGGGTGTTGATCCAGACGCAGCCGAAGTCGAGCCGCCTGCTCGTGCGCATGGCCCCGCCGAAGTCGCGCGTCCACACGCTGGAGGCGAGGCCGTAGCGCACACCGTTGGCGAGCCGGATCGCCTCCTCCTCGTCGGCGTAGCGCTGCACGGTGATCACCGGGCCGAAGATCTCGTTCTGGATCACCTCGTCGTCCTGCCACAGGCCGGACACCACGGCGGGTTCCAGGAAGAAGCCGCCGGAGAGGCCGCCGCCGGGGCGGGTGCCTCCGGTGGTGACGGTGGCGTGGTCGGGCAGCCGCCCCAGCAGGCCGGTGACGCGGTCGAGCTGGGTGCGGTTGTTCAGGCCGAAGAGCACGTCCTCGTCGTCGGGGCGGCCGGTGCGGGTGGCGCGCGGTGAGCGCGGCCACCAGCTCGTCGTGCACGGGCGCGGCGGCGAGCACGCGGGTGGCCGCCGTGCAGTCCTGGCCCGCGTTGAAGTAGCCGGACTCGGCGATGGTCTGCGCGGCGGCCCCGACGTCGGCGTCGTCGAACACGATCACCGGCGCCTTGCCGCCCAGCTCCAGGTGCACCACGCACCGGGCGACCTGAACCGGGTCTTCTTCACCACGGGCGGCGGCGAGGCGGTCGAGAGCGCGTGGAAGCTCGCCAAGCAGTACTTCAAGCTCACCGGCAAGCCCACCAAGCACAAGGTGATCAGCCGCCAGGTCGCCTACCACGGCACCCCGCACGGCGCGCTGTCGATCACCGGCGTGCCGGACTACCGGGTGCCGTTCGAGCCGCTGGTACCCGGCACGGCCAAGGTGCCCAACACGAACGCCTACCGGGCCCCCGAGCACGTGGCGGGCGACCTCGAGGCGTTCGGGCGCTGGGCGGCCGACCAGGTGGAGCAGGCGATCCTCGCCGAGGGCGCCGACAGCGTCGCCGCCGTGTTCGTCGAACCGGTGCAGAACGCGGGCGGCTGCCTCCCGCCGCCGCCCGGCTACTTCGAGCGGTTGCGCCAGATCTGCGACCGCCACGACGTGCTGCTCGTGTCCGACGAGGTGATCTGCGCCTTCGGCCGCATCGGGGCCACGTTCGCCTGCGACAGCTACGGCTACGTCCCGGACATCATCACCTGCGCCAAGGGCATGACCTCGGGCTACTCGCCGATCGGGGCGATGATCACCAGTGACCGGCTGTTCGAGCCGTTCCGCTCCGGCACGGCGACCTTCCTGCACGGCTACACGTTCGGCGGGCACCCGGTCTCGGCGGCCGTCGCGCTGGCCAACCTCGACATCTTCGAGCGGGAGGGCCTGAACGAGCACGTGCGCGTGCAGTCGCCGGTGTTCCGGGCCACCCTCGAGAAGCTGCTCGACCTGCCGATCGTCGGCGACGTCCGCGGCGAGGGCTTCTTCTTCGGCGTCGAGCTGGTCAAGGACAAGGTCACCAAGGAGACGTTCGACGCGCAGGAGTGCGAGCGGCTGCTGCGCGGCTTCCTCTCCAAGGCCCTGTTCGACGCCGGCCTCTACTGCCGCGCCGACGACCGCGGCGACCCCGTCGTCCAGCTCGCGCCGCCGCTCGTCGCCGGCCCGGCGGAGTTCGACGAGATCGAGCGGATCCTGCGGGAGGTGCTGACGGAGGCGTGGGCCAAGCTCTGAACCTCTGGCTCGAGCAGGTCGTCGCCGACGGCGACCCGCTCACGCCGCGCCCGCCGCTCGACGGCGACGCCGAGGCCGACGTCTGCATCGTCGGCGCCGCACCGGGCTCTGGACGGCGTACTCGCTGCTCCGCGGTGACCCGGCGCTGCGGGTGCTCGTGGTGGAGCGGGAGGTCGCCGGGTTCGGGGCGAGCGGGCGCAACGGCGGCTGGTGCTCGGCGCTGTTCCCGGCCGGGCGGGCCGCGCTGGCTCGCCGCCACGGGGCCGTCGCCGCGGACGCAATGCGCGCGGCGATGCGCGCCGCGGTGGACGAGGTCGGCACGGCCGTCGCGGACGAGGGCATCGACTGCGGCTGGGTGAAGGGCGGCACGCTGGTGCTCGCCCGCACGCGCGCACAGCTCACGCGGGCCCGCACCGAGGCGTCCGGCGGGCCCGACCGGGTGGAGCTGCTCGGGCCGGACGAGGCGTCCGTGCTGGTCGGGGCCGCCGGCGTGCTCGGGGCGACGTACACGCCCGACTGGGGCGGGCCGCTCGGCATCCCGCGCGACTGGCACGCAGGCGTCGGCCTCGGTCCCGACGGGCTCGGCTGGGCGGGCGGGTACGTGGGCGACGGCGTCGCCACGTCGAACCTCGCCGGCCGCACCCTCGCCGCCCTGGTCCTCGGCCGCGACGACCCCCTGGTCGGGCTGCCCTGGGTGGGCCACCGCTCCCGCCGGTGGGAACCGGAGCCGCTGCGCTGGCTGCTGGTGAACGCCGGCCTGCGCCCGATGACCGTCGCGGACGAGGAGGAGCGGCTGACCGGCCGGCCCAGCGTGCTCGCCACGTCGCTCGCCCGCGCCCTCGGCGGCTGATCAACGCCTCCCGTAGCCGCCGACGCCGTGTTCGAGCAGGTCGAAGGCCCGGTCCAGCACGCCGACCTGGTCGCGGCGCACCTCCTCGACGTCGTCGCCGTCCAGGATGCGCGAGACGGCGATCCCGAAGACCGAACCGATCACAGCGGTGAGCAGGCCTGCCACCACCCGCGTGCGCGTGGCGTCCGGGTCCTCCTCGGCGAGCACCGCGGCGAGCGCGTCCTCGATCTCGCGGCCCTGCTCGTGCATCCGTTGCACGAGCGCCGGGCTGGAGCGCAGCACCTGCCAGAACCCGACGACGCCCTCGATCGCCCCGGACAGGGGGTGGCGCGCGGCCAGCAGCTCGTGGTGGTGGCGGCGCATCGCCTCGACGACCGAGGTGCCCTCCGGCCGCTCGCGGACGACCTCCTCCAGTGCCGCGATCCGATCGGCGTGCCGGTCGAGGAAGAGGTCCTCCTTGCGCGGGAAGTAGTTGAAGACCGTCATCTTCGAGACGTTCGCCGCCTCCGCCACCTCGGCGACCGTGACGTTGTCGAAGCCGCGTGCCGCGAAGAGGGCGGTGGCCACATCCGCGATGCGGCGGCGGGTCGCCTGCTTCTTCCGTTCGCGCAGTCCCTGCTCCGGCATGCGTGTACTGTACCGGTCATAAACTTTTACTGGGTCCAAGATTGGGGGGAACGATGGACCACGAGGTGGTGATCGCCGGCGGGGGCCGGTCGGGCTGATGCTGGCGTGCGAGCTCGGGCTGGCCGGGGTGGAGGTGCTCGTGCTCGAACGGCGCACCGAGATCGACCCCACGCTGAAGGCCGGGTCGATCACCGTGCCCACCGCGGAGGCGCTCTACCGGCGGGGCCTGCTGCCGCCGCTCGTCGAGGAGCAGCGGCGGGCCTTCGAGCAGGTGGCCGCGTTCGTCGGGGCGGGGGAGCGGCCGAAGGCGCCACCCGTTGTCGGTCACTTCGCCGGGATCATGGTGGGGATCGGCGGTGTCGACTTCACCGATGCGGCCTTCCGCGACGCGGGCCCCGCCCAGGAGGTGCTGCTGGTACGCCAGCAGGCGATCGAGGCGGTGCTGGCCGAGCGGGCGCTCGCCTCGGGCGTCGGGTTCCGCCGCGGCGTGGACGTCACCGGGTTCGACGCCGGCGACGACGGCGTCGTCGTGCGGACGAGCGCCGGGACCGTGCGCGCCGGGTGGCTGGTCGGGTGCGACGGCGGCCGCAGCATCGTGCGCAGGCACGGCGGGTTCGACTTCCCGGGCACCGATCCGGAGATCACGGGACGGCAGGCCGTCGTCGAGATGACCGGGGCCGAGGGCCTGCGGCCGGGCTGGAACCGCACCGACACGGGCGTCTACGCGCACGGTCCCGTCCCGGGCCGGATCCTCACCGTGGAGTTCGACGGCCCGCCCGCCGAGCGCGACGAGCCCGTGACCGCCGCCGAGCTCGAGGGCAGCCTCCGGCGGGTGTCCGGCGCGGACGTGACGATCACGAACGTGCTCTCCGCGACCCGCTACACCGACAACGCCCGGCAGGCGAGCACCTACCACCGCGGCCGCCTGCTGCTGGCGGGCGACGCCGCGCACGTCCACTCCCCGTTCGGCGGCCAGGGGCTCAACCTGGGGATCGGCGACGCGGTGAACCTCGGGTGGAAGCTCGCCGCCACGATCCGGGGCCACGCGCCCGACGGGCTGCTCGACAGCTACACCCGCGAGCGGCACCCCGTCGGGGAGTGGGTGCTGGACTGGACGCGCGCGCAGGTCGCGCTGATGCGCCCCGAGCCGCGCACCCGCGCGCTGCAGAAGGTCGTCGGCGACCTGCTCGCCACCCCCGACGGTGCCACCTACCTGGCGAAGCAGCTGTCCGGTGTGCTGCACCGCTACGACCTCGGCGGCGACCATCCCCTGGTCGGCACCGGCGCGCCCGACCTGGAGCTCGCCGACGGCAGCAGGCTGGGGGAGCACTGCCACGACGGCCGCCCCCTGCTGCTCGACCTCGCCGACTCGCCCGCGGTGCGCGAGACCGCCGAGCGGTGGGGCGAGCGCGTGCACGTCGTCACGGCCAAGGCGGCGGCAGCGATGCCGATCACCGGCCTGCTCGTCCGCCCGGACGGCTACATCGCGTGGGTGTCGGAAGGCGCCGGCGTCGAGGGCCTGGCCGATGCGCTCGGGTCGGTGGCCCGGCCGGTCGCCGGTCGATCCGATCGCGACCGATACCGTGATCGGCGGTCGGATGGCTGATGTCGGGGCGGGGGCGCGGTTGATCGGCCGGGTAGGGACATCGGTGCAGTTCGTGTTCCCTTCCGCTGATCACGCGCATGCGTTCGGCCGGGATCTCGTGGGCGCGTTCGGAAGCCGAACACCCGGCGGAACGCTGCACTCGGCCGGACTTCGGAGCAGGCATCCACCTCGCCGGAGCGGGTATCCGCTCGAGGTGGAGCGGGAAGTGCGCGTGCGCGAGGTCGAGGAGCTGTCCGGCCGGTCGGGCACGACGCGGTTCGTCCTGCGCGACGACGCCGACAACGAGTACACGACGTTCCGCGACCGCATCGGTCGGGAGGCGATCCGGTTCCGGGGCAAGCGGGCCCGCATCGAGTTCCACGAGGAGGACCGCAGGGGCTTCCACAACGTCTACCTCGACGCCATCGGCCCAGCCGCGCAACCCTCGGGCTCCTCGGACCGGCCCGAGGGCCACCGCGACACACAGCCGGCCGACGAGTCGGCCTGGGACACGGCGGTCGAGGCGGCCCCGTGGATCATCGGCACCCGCGAGCCGCAGGAGGCGGTGCCGCCCGAGGAGCTCTACGAGCGGCTGCACCCGTTCAAGGAGCTCGTCGCCGACGACATCCGCCGGGCGGGCGCGGAGGATGACGAGTCCACGTGACAGGCCGCTGGTACGACAGCGGTACCACCGCCCGTGGCCGACGGGCGTCACACACCGACTGCGAGCGGCGTGGCGTCACGCTTCGGGCAGGCGGAACCCCGCGTCTGCCGGGAGCTGGGCCGTGTCCATCTGCGCCTTCTGCAGCTTCCCCGCGTAGTCCCAGTTCATCGACTGCCACCGCGTGAACTGGTCCAGCACCCAGATACCCGACTGCCGGCTCCCGTTCCCGGAGCGGCCGTTCCCGCCGAACGGCAGGTGCGCCTCGGCCCCTGACGTCGAGTTGTTCACGCTCACCATGCCGGCGCTCACCCGCTCCCGGAACCGGAAGGCGTGCACCGGGGTGCAGGTGTAGATCGACGCGGAGAGGCCGTAGCCGTGCCCGTTCGCCAGGGCGATGGCCTCGTCGAAGGTCTCGAACCCCGCGACGCCGACGATCGGGCCGAACGTCTCGGTGCGGTAGAGCGCGTCGCCGGCCACCACGCCGTCGACGATCGTGGGGTGCGAGTAGATCCCGGGCTCGCCGGTGAAGTCGCCACGGGGGTTGGCGGGCGTGATCCGGCCGGTGCCGGTGGAGCCGTGCAGGGTGTGGTGGGGCCGCACGAGGTCGAGGTGCCGTTCGAACCCCGCCTGGAACCGCGCGGAGATCATCGGCCCGTAGAGGACGTCGGTGCGGGTCGGGTCGCCGATCGCGGCGGCCCGGACGGCCGCGTCGAAGCGGCGCAGGAACTCGTCGTGCACCGACTCGTGGACGATCGCCGTGCCCAGCGACGTGCAGCGCTGGCCTGCCGTGCCGAACCCGGAGAACAGCGCGCCCTCGACGGCGAGGTCGAGGTCGGCGTCGGGCATCACGACGAGCGGGTTCTTGCCGCCCAGCTCGAGGCACGGGGTCTGCAGGTGGCGCCCCGCGAGCTCGCCGACCCGCACGCCCACCGCGGACGAGCCGGTGAAGCCGATCTTGTCGACGAGCCCGGCGTCGAGGGCGGCGGACAGCCCGTCGAAGGTGGTGGCGCCGTCGGCCAGCACCGTGTTCAGCACACCGTCGGGGAGCCCGCCGCGCACGAACAGCTCGGTGAACGCCCCGGCGATCGCGGGCGTGTACTCGGCGGGCTTCCACACCACGGTGTTGCCGCAGAGCAGCGCCGGCACCAGGTACCAGGACGGCACGGCGACCGGGAAGTTCCCCGCCGTCAGGATCGCGGCCACCCCGACCGGCACGCGGAAGGTGAACAGCTGCTTGTCCGGCATCTCGCTGGGCACGGTCTGCCCGTAGAGCCGCCTGCCCTCGCCCGCGAAGAACGCGCAGGTGTCGATGACCTCCTGCACCTCGCCGCGCGCCTCGGCGATCGGCTTGCCGATCTCGCGGGTGACGAGGGCTGCGAGCGACTCCTTGTTCGCCTCGACGAGGCGGCCGATCTGCTCGACCACCCGGCCGCGGACCGGGGCCGGCACGGCGCTCCACGCGCGCTGCGCGTCCCGGGCCGTACGGCAGGCCTCGACGAACAGGCCGGCGTCGGCGAGCAGTGCCGCGGCGACCGGCTCCTCACGGGCGGGGTCGAGCGAGGTGAGTCGCCCACCCGGGGCGTCGTCCCACCACCTGCCGCCGACGAAGGCGCCGACGAGACGCGGCGCCTCGGCCGCAGCAAGGTGGCTCTGCTCCGGTTCAGCTGGAGCAAAGCCACCTTGCTGCAGCTCCGGGGCCGGGTGCCGCACGCTCATGCCTGCACCACCCGCGCCAGCGCGGCGACGGCGAGGTCGAGCTCGTCCTCGGCGATCGTCAGGGCGGGGCGGAACCGGATCGAGCGCTCGCCACCGCCGAGGATCAGGACCTTCTCGTCGCGGTGCAGCCGGCGCAGGGCCGCATCCCGTGCCTCGGGCGTGGGCAGGTCGACCGCGACGAACAGGCCGCGGCCCCGCACGTTGTCGATCGCCGGTACCGTGGCGAGCCCGTCCAGCAGCCGCTTCCCGAGCGCCGCGGCCCGGTCGATCAGGCCCTCCGACTCGATCACCTCGAGGTACCGGCGGGAACGCACCATGTCGGTCAGCCCCCCACCCCACGTGGAGTTGATGCGGGAGGGCACGCGGAACACGTTGTCGGGCACCTCGTCCACCCGGCCGCCTGCCATGATCCCGCAAACCTGCAGCTTCTTGCCGAACGCGACGACGTCGGGCCGCAGGCCCAGCTGCTGGTACGCCCACGCGGTGCCGGTCATGCCGCCGCCGGTCTGCACCTCGTCGAGCACGAAGAGGGCGTCGTGCTCGTGGCACAACTCCTGCATCGCCTGCAGGAACTCGGCCCGCATGTGGTTGTCGCCGCCCTCGCCCTGGATGGGCTCGGCGATGAAGCAGGCGATGTCGTGCGGGTGCGCGGCGAACGCGTCCCGGGCCTGCGCGAGGGCACGGGCCTCCACCTCCTCGACCGCCGCCCGATGATCTGCGACGTCGATCGGGAACCGCATGGCCGGGACGTCGATGCGCGGCCAGTCGAACGTCGGGAAGAGCGCGGTCTTGCGCGGGTCGGTGTTGGTGAGCGACAGCGTGTAGCCGCTGCGGCCGTGGAACGCCTTGCGCAGGTGCAGCACCTTCGTGCCGAGCTGTTCGGGCCTGCCGCGCAGCGCGTTGTGCCGGCGCTTCCAGTCGAACGCGGTCTTGAGCGCGTTCTCGACGGCGAGCGCCCCGCCCTCGACGAGGAACAGGTGCGGCAGCGCGGGGTCGCCGAGCACGCGCTCGAACGTCTCGACGAACTCGGCCATGTGCGTGGTGTAGATGTCGGAGTTCGACGGCTTGTTGACCGCCACCTCGGTGAGCTCGGCGCGGAACGCCGCGTCGTCGGCGAGTGCCGGGTGGTTCATGCCCAGCGGGGCCGAGGCGAAGAAGCTGAACATGTCGAGCCAGCGGGACCCGTCGCGGGCGTCGACCAGCCACGATCCGCGGGTCGCCCGGGTGTCGAGCACGAGGTCGAAGCCGTCGACGAGCAGGTGCCGGCGCAGCGTGTCGTGGACGCGATCCGGGGTGACGGTCATGGCCGCCAGTGTCGGTTCGGTGATCGTCGGTGCGCAGCGCGTCGAGCGTCGGTATCGGTGACGAAGTGCCACGATGTGTGCCGTGCCACCGACGGATCGTCAGCTCGACGACCTCGACCGCCGCGTGCTCGCCCACCTGGCCGGCGACGGCCGCGCGTCGATGGCCGAGGTCGGCCGCGCGGTCGGGCTGTCGCGCACCGCCGTGCTGGCCCGGGTGCAGCGCCTCGAGCGGGCCGGCGTGATCCGCGGATACCGGGCCGACGTGGTGCTGCCGGGCACTCCGGCCGCGCACCGCGCCCGGGTCGGCGTTGTCGTGCGTACGGCGGACGTGGCCGGCTACGTCCGCAGGCTCTCCGCGATGCCGGGGGTGACCGAGATCGAGTCGGTGACCGGCGAGTACGACCTGATGGTGCTGGTCACCGCCCCGAGCGCCGGTGAGCTCGACGCCGTGCTCGACGGCATCCAGGGCTGGCGCGAGACCGTGCGGACGACGACGTGGGTGGTGCTGACGCGCTACCGCTGAACGAGCTGGTCGAGGTCGAGCCGGACCCGGAACGGCTCCTCGGTCGTGAACACGCCGGTGACGGCGGGGGCGTCGGCGTAGCCGAACTCGCCTGCCCGGTGGCAGGCGGTCAGGGAGGGCCGGGGGTCGATCTCGACGATCCAGTGGTGCGGGATCCCGGAGTCGGCGTACTCCCCGTGCTCGATCGCGTGGTCGGTGCGCTCCGATCCGACCGACACGATCTCGACCGCGAGCACGACCTCGCCGGCGCGAAGGATGCCGCCTTCCAGCTCCCGGCGGTCATGGCACGAAGTGTGGCACGCGACACCGACGGATCCCGGACGCCGGGCTCGGAGAGTGTCGGTCACCGGACCGGGGGTCAGTCCCCGATAACCTCGGACGCATGGCAGGACGGACGACCGCAGGCGGCGGCCGGAGCACGGCGGCGATGTCCGGGGCGTCGTCGGGCCGGTCCTCCCGGCGCAAGCCGGCGTCCCGGTCCACCGCGCGCGGCCGGTCGGGATCGAGCCGCCGCGCACCCGCGCGGAGGCAGCCCGACCTGATCGACCGCGGAATCGACGGCGTCGGCCGGGGCATCGCCCGGTTCGGCCGGTCGGTCGGCCGCGCCGTGGGCCGCACCCGCGAGCTCGACCCCGCCCACCGCCGTGACGGGCTGGGCGTGGCGCTGCTCGTGCTCGGGGTGGTGGCCGCGGCCGGCATCTGGTGGGGAGCGGGCGGGCCGGTCGGGGGCTGGGTCTCCAGCGCGGTGGCCGCGGTCGTCGGGCTCGGCGCGGTGGCGCTCCCCGTGGTCGTGGTCGCGGCCGGTGTGCTGCTGATGGCCTCGCGGCCGCATCCGGAGTCCCGCCCGCGGATCGCCGTGGGCTCGCTGCTGCTCGCGCTCGGCGTGCTCGGACTCGTGCACATCGCGGCAGGCCGGCCGGACGAGCCCGCCGAGTGGTCGCAGGGCGGCGGGGCGATCGGTTACGTCGCGGCCACCCCGCTCGCCACCGGGCTGACGTCGTGGGTGGCGGTCCCCGTGCTCGCGCTGCTGTCCGGGTACGCGTTCCTCGTCCTCACCGCCACCCCCGTGCGCGAGGTGCCGAACCGGTTCCGCCGGCTCACCGGGCAGGCCGTCGAGGAGCCCGCTCCGGCCGCCGGCGAGCCCGGCGAGAAGAAGGACGCAGAGGCGCCCTCGATCGCGCTGCGGCGCCCGTCGCGCAGGCGGCAGGCCTCCCGGGTGGCCGACGTCTACCGGGACGACGCCGCCGACACCCCGGATGCGCTCGACCCGCCCGCCGCCGACGCGCCGGCTCAGCCCAAGCGCAAGCCCGCCGCCGTGCCGGCCACGCCACCGGCCGAACCCGAGCCCGACGCCGCTGTGGGGGAGCAGCTGCGCCTCACCGTGCAGCCGGCCGCCGAGGACGCCGTCCCCTACAAGCTGCCGCCGAGCGACCTGCTGCCGTCCGGTCCGGCGCCGAAGACCCGCAGCCGCGCCAACGACGCGATGATCGAGGCGATCAGCGGCGTGCTGGAGCAGTTCAACGTCGACGCGCAGGTCACGGGCTTCACCCGGGGCCCGACCGTCACCCGGTACGAGATCGAGCTGGGCCCGGCCGTGAAGGTCGAGAAGATCACCCAGCTGCAGCGCAACATCTCCTACGCCGTCGCCACCGACAACGTGCGGCTGCTCGCGCCGATACCCGGCAAGTCGGCCGTCGGCATCGAGGTGCCCAACACCGACCGCGAGATGGTGCGCCTGGGCGACGTGCTGCGCTCGTCGGCCGCCCGCTCCGAGCAGCACCCGCTCGGCATCGGCCTGGGCAAGGACATCGAGGGCCACTTCCTCGTGGCGAACCTCGCGAAGATGCCGCACCTGCTGGTGGCGGGCTCCACGGGCTCCGGCAAGTCGAGCTTCGTGAACTCGATGCTGGTGTCGCTGCTGTCGCGGGCCACGCCGGACGAGGTCCGGATGATCCTCATCGACCCCAAGATGGTCGAGCTCACGCCGTACGAGGGCATCCCGCACCTGATCACGCCCATCATCACCCAGCCGAAGAAGGCCGCCGCGGCGCTCGCCTGGCTCGTGGAGGAGATGGAGCAGCGCTACCAGGACATGCAGGCAAACCGGGTGCGCCACATCGACGACTTCAACCGCAAGGTGCGCTCCGGCGAGATCACCGCGCCGCTGGGCAGCGAGCGGGAGTACCGGCCCTACCCGTACATCCTGTGCATCGTCGACGAGCTGGCCGACCTGATGATGACGGCGCCCCGCGACGTCGAGGACGCGGTGGTGCGGATCACCCAGAAGGCCCGTGCCGCCGGCATCCACCTCGTGCTCGCCACGCAGCGCCCGTCCGTCGACGTGGTGACCGGTCTGATCAAGACGAACGTCCCGTCCCGGCTGGCGTTCGCCACGTCGTCGCTCACCGACTCCCGCGTCATCCTCGACCAGCCCGGCGCCGAGAAGCTCATCGGCATGGGCGACGGGCTGTACCTGCCGATGGGTGCGGGCAAGCCGGTCCGCATGCAGGGCGCGTTCGTCGGCGACGACGAGATCTCGTCGGTCGTCGCGTTCACCAAGGAACAGGCCGAGCCGACCTACACCGAGGGCGTCACCGCGCAGAAGGCGGGCGAGGCCAAGGAGATCGACCCGGACATCGGCGACGACCTCGACGTGCTGGTGCAGGCCGCCGAACTGATCGTCACCTCGCAGTTCGGGTCGACCTCGATGCTGCAGCGCAAGCTGCGCGTCGGGTTCGCGAAGGCCGGCCGGCTCATGGACCTGCTGGAGACCCGCGGGATCGTCGGGCCGTCGGAGGGCTCAAAGGCCCGTGAGGTGCTGATCAAGCCGGACGAGCTGGAGAGCGCGCTGTTCCTCATCCGGGGCGGCGGCCCGGCGCCGGACGACGAGGACGAGGAGTAGCCCAGGGGCAGCTGGGCGTCGGCTGATCGCACACATCGACCGGAGGCCGCACAGACGGCCGGGGATGTGTGCGATCCCGCGAAGGTGTGTGCGGTCCGGGCACCGAGGCAGGGGCCGCGGGATGGGCTCAGCGGCCGGTCCGCTCCGCGAGCCACGCGGTAGCGGGGATGCCGGCGAGGTCGCGGAAGTCACGGGACAGGTGGGCCTGGTCGACGTAGCCGGCGTCGGCCGCGACGTCCGCCAACGCCGGCCGGTCCGGCGTGAGCAGCCGGTCGCAGGCGCCCTCGAAGCGGATCACGCGGGCCGCGGCCTTGGGGGCGAGCCCGATCTCCGTGCGGAACCTCTCCGCCAAGTGGCGCCTGCTCCACCCGACCTCGCGCGCCAGCTCCTCGATGCGCAGGTTGCCGCCGGTCTCGGCGAGCCGGTCCCAGGCGTAGCCGACCTCCGGGAGCACCCCGTGCTCGCCGCGCCCGCGTCGCAGCAGCGCGGTGAGCTCGGCGTCGAGCAGCGCGAATCGCTCCGCCCAGCCGCCCGCCGAGGCCAGCCGGTCCAGGAGCGTGGCGGCGTGGCCGGGCAGGAGCGCGGCGAGGTCGACGGTGTCGCCTGCGAGGGCGCCGGCCGGCACCCCGAGCAGCGCGCGGGCGCCGCGCCAGGTGAGCCGCAGCTGCAGGCCCGTCTGCGGGTCGCCCTGGGCGATGCGGGCCGGGGCGTCGTGCAGCCCGCCGACGGCCGCGGCGAAGCTGCCCGGCGGCTTGGCGGGGTCGGCGTTGCCGAGCACCTCGACGCGGCCGTGGAGGCAGAACAGGAATGTGAGGTGGGCCGACGCCACGCCCTGGTGCACCGACTGCGGCCCCGCATCCTGCCGGTAGCCGGTGTACGCGCTGACGTACGGGCGCAGCCACGCCGCCGGCGCGCGCCCGCCCACGCGGAACGCGCCCTCGACGACGGAGGCGCTCACGCCCCGAGGTTACCTACAGCTGCAGCAGCATCCGCACGTTGCCGAGGGTGTTCGGCTTCACGTGCGCCAGGTCCAGGAACTCGGCCACACCGGCGTCGTAGGAGCGCAGCATCGCGGCGAACACGTCCGGCTCCACTGGCGTGCCGTCGATCTCGACGAACCCGTGGCGGGAGAAGAACTGCTTCTCGAACGTGAGCACGAACAGGCGCTGCAGGCCGAGCTCGCGGGCACCGGAGATCAGCTGCCCGACGATGGCGTGCCCCACGCCGCGCCCGACCACGCGCGGGTGCACCGCCACGGTGCGGATCTCGCCGAGGTCCTCCCACAGCACGTGCAGCGCGCCGCAGCCGACCACCTCGCCGTCGAGCTCCGCCACCAGGAACTCCGGCACGGACTCGTAGAGCGTGACCATCTCCTTGGCCAGCAGCACGCGTCCCGAGTACACGTCGACGAGCTCTTTGATCGTCCGGACGTCGGCGGTGCGTGCCCGCCGCACGAGTGGTGTCGCCACGACCCGTCAGATTAGAGAAGGCCGCCGGATACCCTGGTGCCCGTGCCCGAACCCGACGCTCCGCGGCGTGCCGCCCTGCTCACCCTCGGCTGTGCTCGCAACGAGGTCGACTCGGAGGAGCTCGCCGGTCGCCTCACGGGTAGCGGGTGGGAGCTGGTGGACGCCGACTCCGGCACCGCCGACGTGATCGTCGTGAACACCTGCGGGTTCGTCGAGCAGGCCAAGAAGGACTCGATCGACACACTGCTCGCCGCGTCCGACGCCGCGGCGCCCCGGGGCGCGAAGGTCGTGGCCGTCGGCTGCCTCGCCGAACGCTACGGCGCCGAGCTGGCGGAAAGCCTGCCGGAGGCCGACGCCGTGCTCGGCTTCGACGCCTATCCCGAGCTCGCCGAGCGGCTCGGCGACGTCATCGGTGGTCACGCCCCGGCCCCGCACGTCCCGGTCGACCGGCGCACGCTGCTGCCGATCTCCCCCGTCGAGCGGCCCGCCGCCGCGGGCGACCTCGCCGTCCCCGGCCACGCGTGGGTGCCCGACCTCGCGCGCACCCGGCTCTCGGACGCCCCGGTCGCCCCGCTCAAGCTCGCCTCCGGCTGCGACCGCCGCTGCGCGTTCTGCGCCATCCCGTCGTTCCGGGGCGCGTTCGTCTCGCGGCCGCCGGACGACGTCGTGGCCGAGGCCGCGTGGCTGGGTATGCACGGCGTCCGCGAGCTCGTGCTCGTCAGCGAGAACTCCACGTCCTACGGCAAGGACCTGCCCGGCGGCACGACCGCGCTCGCGCGGCTGCTGCCCCGGCTGGTCCACGTACCGGGCATCGACCGCGTCCGGGTGTCGTACCTGCAGCCGGCGGAGCTTCGTCCCGACCTGCTCGAGGTCATCGCCACCACCCCGGGCGTCGCGCCCTACTTCGACCTGTCGTTCCAGCACGCGAGCCCCGCCGTGCTGCGCCGGATGCGGCGGTTCGGCTCCCGTGAGGACTTCCTCGGGCTGTGCGAGCGCATTCGCGCGCGCGCGCCGGAGGCCGGGATCCGCAGCAACGTCATCGTCGGCTTCCCCGGTGAGACCGAGGACGATCTCGCAGAGCTGGAGGCGTTCCTCACCGGCGCGCGCCTCGACGCCGTCGGCGTGTTCGGCTACTCCGACGAGGACGGCACCGAGGCCGCCGGCTACGACGGCAAGCTCCCGCCGGAGGAGATCGCCCGCCGCGTCGAGCACATCACCTCGCTCGTCGAGGAGCTGATGGCCCAGCGCGCCGAGGACCGCGTCGGCACCGAGGTCACCGTGCTCGTCGAGGCCGAGGAGGACGAGGACTTCGAGTGCACCGGGCGGGCCGACCACCAGGCCCCCGAGGTCGACGGGGAGTGCGTGCTCGAGCGCGGCTCGGGCCTCGAGGTCGGGGAGCTGGTGCGGGCCGTCGTCACGGGCACCGAGGGCACCGACCTGCTCGTCTCCCCGCGGGAGCGGCTACCGCGCAGCGAGCTCGCCGCGGCGGGCGCCCGGGGGTCGGGGTGAGCTCTGCACCGGCGAGCCCACCGCCGCTGCTGAACATCGCGAACGTCCTCACGGGTGTCCGGCTGCTGCTGGTGCCGGTCTTCCTCGTCGTGCTGTTCGTCGAGGACGGCACGGACGTGGGCTGGCGCCTGGCGGCCACCGGCGTCTTCGTGCTCGCCGCGATCACCGACCGGTTCGACGGCGAGCTCGCCCGCAGCCGCGGTCTCGTCACGGCGTTCGGCACCATCGCCGACCCCATCGCCGACAAGGCGCTCACCGGCTCGGCGCTCGTCGGCCTGTCCATGCTGGCGCAGGTGCCGTGGTGGGTCACGATCGTGATCATGGGGCGGGAGCTGGGAATCACCGTGCTGCGGTTCTGGGTGCTGCGCCACGGCATCATCCCGGCCAGCCGCGGCGGCAAGCTGAAGACGCTGTGCCAGGCCATCGCGATCGGGCTCTTCCTGCTCCCGCTGCCCGAGGCGGGAGCGGTCTGGGTGCTGCGGTGGGCCGTGCTCGGCCTCGCGCTCGCGCTCACCGTCGGCACCGGGGTGGACTACGTGCTGCGCGCGGTGCGGCTGCGAGCGGCGGCGACGGCCACCGGTTGACGGGGCTGCGGCTGCGTGTTCGCCGTGGGCGGACGCGACGGGCCGTGAACCCGGCGACGCGGCGGGGCGGGAGTCGGTACGGTGATCTCACCGGGTGTGCTGGCGACTGTGCCCGGCGGATGAGGAGGAGGGTCGCATGGCGGTGCTGATGCGAGAGGCGATCGGCGGCAGCCTGCGGCGCGTGCGCACGGCGCGCAGACGCACGCTGCGGGACGTGGCGCGGCGCGCGCGGGTGAGCCTCGGCTACCTCTCCGAGGTCGAGCGCGGTCGCAAGGAACCCTCCAGCGAGCTGCTCGCCGCCATCTGCGAGGCACTCGAGATCGCGCTGCACGACCTGCTCGCCGAGGCCGCCGAGGCCATCGCCGCCGAAACCGTCGCGGCCGAGGCCGCCCGCCTGCGCCGCCCGATCGGGCTGCGCCACATGGACCTGCGCCTGGCCACGGCCGACGACGACGGCCCGTTCACCCCGGTGTCGCCGGTGGCACCCGTCGCCCCGGTGGCGCCGCGTCCCGCCGTCCCGCAGCCCGCGGCCCCCCGTCCGGTGGCGCTGGCGTCCGTCCGCGCCGCCTGATCCGTCCCGCTTCCACGGGCGCCCGCTTTCGCGGCGGGCGCCCGTTCTCGTGTTCGCGGGCGCTCGGACGTCCGCGTACTCAGCTCCGGCCCGGTAGCCTGAGGTCCGGGTCGCCCCGACGGTGGCCTCCGGATCATCCCCGATATCGTCGCCGATCAGTGGAAGCCGGAGACATCCGGTGCCACGATGGGGCTCGGAACGGACGGACAGGCAGCGGCGAGCGCGCCGCACTCGGAGGGCGGAGCAGATGGCCAACGGTTTCACGAAGGCCTGGAAGTACCTGATGGCGCTGTTCTCGTCCAAGGTCGACGAGTACGCCGACCCGAAGGTCCAGATCCAGCAGGCCATCGAGGAGGCCCAGCGGCAGCACCAGGCGCTGTCCCAGCAGGCCGCTGCGGTGATCGGCAACCAGCGGCAGCTGGAGATGAAGCTCAACCGCCAGCTCGGGGAGATCGAGAAGCTGCAGGCGTCCGCGCGGCAGGCGCTCGTGCTCGCCGACCAGGCCCGCGCCGCGGGCGACGAGACCACCGCGCAGCAGCGTGAGCAGGCCGCGCAGGCGTTCGCCACCCAGCTGGTCACCGCCGAGCAGTCCGTCGAGGACCTCAAGACGCTGCACGACCAGTCCATCCAGGCCGCCGGGCAGGCCAAGCAGGCCGTCGAGCGCAACTCGATGATGCTGCAGCAGAAGATCGCCGAGCGCACCAAGCTGCTCAGCCAGCTGGAGCAGGCCAAGATGCAGGAGCAGGCCGCTGCCTCGCTGCGGCAGATGACCGAGCTCGCGGCACCGGGGAGCACGCCGTCGCTGGAGGAGGTCCGCGACAAGATCGAGCGCCGCTACGCCAACGCGCTCGGCCAGGCCGACCTGGCGGCCAACTCCGTGCAGGGCCGCATGCTGGAGGTCCAGCAGTCCACCGTGGACATGGCGGGCGCCAGCCGCCTGGAGCAGATCCGCGCCTCGCTGCACGGCGCCCCCGTGGCGGGCGAGGTCACCGCGGGCGACCAGGCCGCTGCCCCCACCCAGATCAACAAGCAGCAGCAGCCCGGTACCGCCTGAGGGTCAGGCGCCGCGCGTGACCCGCTCCAGCAGCGGGGACACGCGGTGCTCCACGAGCGTGCGCATCACGAGCGAGGTGGTGGTGCGCTCGACACCGTCGGTAGCGAGCAGCAGGCCGGCGATCCGGTAGAGGTCGTCGGCGTCGCGGGCCACGACGCGCACCAGGAGGTCGCTCGGGCCCGAGAGGCCGAGCACCTCGAGCACCTCGGGGACCTCCCGCAGGGCCGCGCCGACCTCCGCGAGCATGCGCTGCGTCACCTGCACCATGACGAACGCCGTGAGCGGGTAGCCAAGCGCCGACGGGTCGATGCGTCGCTCGAACGAGGTGAGCACCCCGCGGGCCTCCAGCCCGGCGAGCCGGGCCTGCACGGTGTTGCGCGACAGCCCGGTGCGTTCGGCGAGGGCCAGCACCGTGGCCCGCGGGCTCTCGGCGAGCGCGAGGAGAAGCCGCGCGTCGGTGGCGTCGACCCCGTCGGTACTGCGCACAGTGCCCGCTCCTCTCGGCGACTGCCCGGCTCCCTCTGAGCATTCTGCTCGACGGGGCGACTTGTGGTTGTGCATTCCGTGCCCAGGTGCTGCCATTCGACGGCAGTCTGGCACGAGGAGGAAACATGACGAGCGTCGCCCCGCGGCCCGGCGCGGCCGCACCCTCGCTGGAGTCGCTGCGCGAGATCGAGAAGCGGGTGCTGTGGCTGGCCACGGCGATCGTGCACCACGCCAACCGGGTGCGCCCGAACGCGAGCGGCCTGAAGGTCGGGGGCCACCAGGCGTCCAGCGCGTCGATGGTGTCGATCATGACGTCGCTGTGGTTCTCCCACCTGCGGCCGCAGGACCGGGTCTCGGTCAAGCCGCACGCATCGCCGGTGCTGCACGCGATCAACTACCTGCTCGGCGAGCTCGACGAGCGGTACCTCACCACGCTGCGGGCGTTCGGCGGGCTGCAGGCCTACCCCTCGCGGTCCAAGGACCCGGATCCGGTCGACTACTCCACGGGCTCGGTCGGGATCGGCGCGACGGCGCCGATCTGGGGTGCGCTCGCCCGCCGCTACCTCGCCTCCACCGGCGCCGAGGCGGGGAGCGGGCGGCAGTACGCGCTGCTGGGCGACGCGGAGCTGGATGAGGGGGCGTGCTGGGAGGCGGTCCTCGACCCGATGGTCGCCGAGCTCGGCGAGGTCGTCTGGATCGTGGACGTCAACCGGCAGTCGCTCGACCGGGTCGTCCCGAACATCGGCGTGCCCCGGCTGCAGGGCATGTTCGGGGCGGCGGGCTGGCAGGTCCTCACGGTCAAGTACGGGCACCTGCTCGAGGAGCTGTTCACCCGGCCCGGCGGGGCGGCATTGCGCGGGCGCATCGACGAGATGCCAAACCCGGAGTACCAGCGGCTCCTGCGCTGCACGCCCGCGCAGCTGCGGGAGCGGCTGCCCGGCAGCGATCCGGAGCTCGGCCGCCTCGTCGCCGACCTCGACGACGCCACCCTGCACGCCGCGGTGCGCAACCTCGGCGGCCACGACCTCGCCGCGCTCGACCAGGCCCTCTCCTCGATCGACGACGCCCGGCCCACGGTGATCTTCGCGTACACGGTGAAGGGCTACGGCCTCGCCACGGAGGGCCACCCGCAGAACCACTCGTCGCTGCTCACGGACGCGCAGTTGGCGTTGCTCGCCGAGCGGCTCGGGACCTCGGCCGAGGACCCGTGGGTGCGGTTCCCGGACGGTTCGGATGCCGCCCGGCTCTGCGCCGACGTGGCGTGGCGGCTGCGCCGCGAGCCCCCGGCGCCGCCGCGGCCGCCGGCGATCCCCACCGACTTCGGCCGTACGCCGGGCGGCACGGCCACCACCCAGGCCGCGCTGGGGCGGGCCCTGCTCGACCTCACCCGCTCGGCGCCCGACGCGGCGCGGCGGGTCGTGACGCTGTGCCCGGACGTCAGCTCGTCCACCAACCTCGCCGGCTGGGTGAACAAGGTCGGGGTCTGGTCGGCCCGGGAGCGGGTGGACTGGTTCGCCGACGACCCGGAGACGATCCTGCACTGGCGCGAACGGCCCACCGGGCAGCACCTCGAGCTGGGCATCGCCGAGACCAACCTCGTCGGGCTGCTCGGCGAGCTCGGCGCCACCTGGAGCCGGTGGGGAGAACCGCTGCTGCCCATCGGCGTGCTCTACGACCCGTTCGTCGAGCGCGCGCTCGAACCGTGGTCGTTCGGGATCTACGCAGGCGGCCAGTCGATCCTCGTGGGCACGCCGTCCGGGGTGTCGCTGGCTCCCGAGGGCGGCGCCCACCAGTCGGTCACCACCCCGTCCATCGGGCTGGAACAGCCCGGCTGCGTCGGCTACGAGCCCGCGTTCGCGATCGACGCCGAGTGGACGCTACTGGCGTCGCTCGCGCGGTTGGGTCGTCCCGACGGCACCTCCGCCTACCTTCGGCTGTCGACCCGGCCGGTCGACCAGGCGCTCGCCGCCGTCCCCGCCGACCCGGCCGCCCGCGAGCACCGGCGGCGCCAGGTCGTGGCGGGCGCCTACCCGCTGCGCCGCACGTCGGCCGAGCCCGCCGTCACGCTCGTGGCGATGGGAGCCCTCGTCCCCGAGGCGCTCACGGCGGCGGACCGGCTGGACGCCCTCGGGATCCCCGCCGATGTCGTGTGCGTGACCAGCCCGGGTCTGCTGTTCGAGGCGATGCAGGCCCGCGCGGGCCGCGGTGCGGGCGAGCCGTGGGTCCTCGACGCGGCGTTCCCCGCCCGGCGTGCCGCGCCGATGGTCACGGTCCTCGACGGCCACCCGCACACGCTGGCCTTCCTCGCCGGGATCAACCAGGTCCGGGCCGCGCACCTCGGGGTCACGCGGTTCGGCCAGTCCGGCGACCTCGGCGACGTGCACCGCCACCACGGCGTCGACGCCGAGAGCGTCATCCGGGCCGCCCTCGACCTGAGCCCCTGACGCCGCCGCGGGGCGACGGGCCGGGTTGGCAGGTCGGGCACCACCAGGCGATGCGGGCGTGGACGCCGTCGCCCTGGTGCGCGGTGCGGATGCGGGTGCCGCAGCGGCGGCAGCGCTGCCCGCCACGGTCGTACACCCAGGTCGTGCGGCCGCGGGCGAGCTCGCCGGTGGTCGACTGCTGCGGGCGGTCGGCGTTGCGCAGCAGCAGGGTGCGGGCGAGGTCGATCGCGGCGGCCGGGTCGGGGACGTCGCGCACGAGCGTCCACGGGGAGAGGCCGAGCAGGAAGCACACCTCGGTCTTGTAGAGGTTGCCGACGCCGGCCATCACCCGCTGCTCGAGCAGCACGAGGCCCAGCTCGGACTCACCGCGGGCGGTGAACCGGCGCAGCGCCTCCGCCGCGTGCTCGTCGCTCCAGTCCGGGTCCAGCAGGTCGGGGCCCAGGTGCCCGACGAGCCGGTCCTCCTCGGCGGTGGGCAGCAGCTCCATGTCGTGCAGGTTGAACCCGACGGCCGTGCGCTCGGCCGTCTCCAGGACGGCGCGGGCCTGGTGGGCGGGCCGCTGCCACGGCATGCCGGGCCGGTAGAGGTGCCAGGCGCCGTCCAGGCGCAGGTGGCTGTGCAGGCTGCGGCCGTCGTCGAACCGGGTGAACAGGTGCTTGCCGACGGAGGCGACGTCGAGCACCGTGCGGCCCGCGAGGTCGTGCTCCACGAGCTGCGGGTGGCGCAGCTCGCCGCGCACCAGCGACTGCCCGGCCAGCGCCGCCCGCAGCCGCGCCGCGGTGAGGTGGACGGTGTCGCCCTCGGGCACGTGGGCGACGGTAGCGCAGCCCGCCGGGCATCCACCGATCGACGGATCCTCCTGCCGGTGCTCCGGTCGATCACAGGGCCCTCGCCGTCGCGCACCATGGATGCCGTGCCGGGAGACGCGGAGCGAGCGCATCGCGGGGTTGCGCCCGCACCGGGGGACCGCGGATACCGTGTGCGAGTGGGAGGCGGGGGGTGAGCGCGTCGTCCGGGGCCGAGCAGACGGCGCGCCGGCTCGACGCGGTCGAGCACCGCATCGACATCGCGATCGGCCGCTACGCCCCGTACGCGGGACTGGCGATCGGTCTCGCGCTCACCCCGCCCTTCCTCGCGGACGGCCCGGTATGGCCGTGGCTGGTCGTCGGGGTGCTGGTCCCGGTGACGGCGGCGTGGTGCGCGGTGTTCACGAGGGGCGAGCGGCCGCGGGCGGAGCGTCCCGTCGCGGGCGCCGTCTACGTGGGTGGGCTGCTCGCGTTGATGGCCGCGCTGGTCCACGCCTCGCCGCTCTTCGCCTTCCAGGTGCTGGCCGTCTACCTCCACGCCTTCGCGTTCCTGCGCGGCCGGTGGCGCTTCGTCGCGGTCGTGACCGGTGCGGCGATCGTCGCGTACGCGCAGGTCGGGGGCAGGTTCGTCGAGTTCACCTCGGGGCTCGGGCCGGCCGTGGCCGTGCTCACCGTGGCCAACGCCATCCTCGGGGGTGGGGGCACCTACTTCGGGGTCTTCATGTCGGAGCAGAACCAGCGCCGGCGCGAGGTCATCGACCAGCTGGGCGCCGCGAACCGGCGGCTGTCGGAGGCCCTCGACGAGAACGCGATCCTGCATGCGCAGCTGCTCGCCCAGGCCCGGGAGGCCGGGGTGCTCGACGAGCGGGCCCGGCTGGCCCGGGAGATCCACGACACGATCGCCCAAGGCCTCACCGGCGTCGTGACCCAGCTCGAGGCGGCAGGCGCGTCCGGCGGCGATCCGGAGGTGCGGGGCCGGCACATCGACACGGCGCGGGCGCTGGCCCGGGAGAGCCTCACGGAGGCCCGCCGCTCGGTGGACGCGCTCGGTCCGCGGCAGCTCGCGGAGGCGCACCTGCCCGACGCCGTCGCCGAGATGGCGAAGCGGTGGGCCGAGGCGAGCGGTGCCGAGCTCGTCCTCGACACCACCGGCGACCCACGCCCGCTGCTGCCCGAGCTGGAGGTCACGCTGTTCCGGGTGGCGCAGGAGGCACTGGCGAACGTGGGCAAGCACGCGGCCGCCCGCCGCGTCGGGCTCACGCTGTCCTACATGGACGACGTGGTGGTGCTCGACGTCCGCGACGACGGGTGCGGGTTCGAGCCCGATGCGACGCGCGGCGCGGTGGAGGGATCCGGGTTCGGGCTGGTGGCGATGGAGCAGCGGGTGCGCCGGGTGGCCGGCACCTTCAGCGTCGAGAGCGCGCCGGGCGAGGGCACGGCGCTCTCCGCGAGCGTGCCGGCGATCCCGGCGGAGGTCAGGTGATGGATCCGATCCGGGTGCTGATCGTCGACGACCACCCCGTCGTGCGCGACGGCCTGCGCGGCGTCCTCGAGGGGGAGCCGGACATGCGGGTCGTCGGCGAGGCGGGCCACGGCGCCGAGGCGCTCGCGCGGGTGGCGGCCACCCCGGTCGACGTCGTGCTGATGGACCTGCGGATGCCGGTCATGGGCGGCGTCGAGGCGATCGGGGAGCTGCACCGCACGACGCCGGGGGCGCGGGTGCTGGTGCTCACGACCTACGACACCGACCGGGACGTGCTCCCGGCGATCGAGGCGGGCGCCACCGGCTACCTGCTCAAGGACACCCCGCGCGAGGAGCTGCTGCGCGCCGTCCGTGCCGCCCACCGCGGGGAGGCAGTGCTGTCGCCGACGGTCGCGGGGCGGCTCATGGGCCAGGTCCGCGCCCCGGCGCAGGACGCGCTGTCGGCGCGGGAGCTGGAGGTGCTGCGGCTCGTCGCGGAGGGCTCCACCAACCGGGAGACGGCGCAACGGCTGTTCATCAGCGAGGCGACGGTCAAGACGCACCTGCTGCACATCTACGCCAAGCTCGCGGTGCGTGACCGCGCGTCGGCGGTGGCGGCCGGCTACCAGCGGGGCCTGCTCACCGGCTAGTGCGGGGCACTAGGACGTCGGGATCGGGGTGCGGAGTGCGTAGAGGACGTCCTCGCGCTCGTGCACGAAGCCCAGCCGGGCGGCGACGCCGCGGCTGCCGGTGTTGTCCGGCGACGTCGACCACGTGGGCACGTGGCCGCGGGCGCGGATGTCGGTGACCAGCGCGCCCGCGCACGCGGTGGACAGCCCCTTCCTGCGGTGCCCCGGCTCGGTCACCACTCCGATGTCCTCGTAGGTGCCGCCGACGTAGAACGGCACGGCGATCGCGGCGACCCGGCCGTGCACCAGCGCCCCGCGCGCGACGCCCGCCGCGAGCATGCCGGGCACCCCGCCCCAGGTCTCCGCGATCCACGCGCTGTCGGTGTCGAGGGCGGCGAGCGCGGGCGCGTCGTCGGGGGTGAGCAGTCGAATGGCCGGGTCGGGCGCCGGTACCGCGGTGTCGGCGGGCAGGACGGCGATCAGGCGGTCCCACGGTGCGACGCGGGGGTCGCACGCCCGCAGTGCGGGCAGCCACCCGGGTGGGGCGTCGACGAACCCGGAGCGTCCCGCCAGCGCGTCCGGCGGCAGGCAATCCGGGTCGCCGCGCACCGAGAGGTTGCCGGGCAGCTCGGCGATCACCACGCGGGGGTCGGGCCAGCGGTCGACCTGAACCCGGCCGTTGCCGGTGCGCGCGACGTGCTCGAAGACCAGCGGCCCCGGGCGTTCGGGCGCGAACCAGGGGCGCAGCGCATCGGGCGCGACGGTGAGCACGCCGTGGAGCGTGCCGTGACGCGGGGTGGGGCGCCAGCGATTACCGGTAGTGTGGTGACGTGGCTCCGATCCTGCGACTCATCGCTGTCGCCGGAGCCGTCTTCGCGATGCTGGCGGGCACCGCCGCCGAGCCCGCCCTCCTCGTCGGTGCACTCGGCACGCTGGTCGTCGCATGGGCCGTGGCCCGCGAGGTCGCCACCGTCCTGCCCGTGCTCACCGGCACCGGCCCGGTCGTCGCCGCCCGCGACCACCACCGGGCACTCGCCCGCAGGCCCGTGCCCCGCCACCGCGACCCGGACGCCCCCGGCCACACCCGCTCCCGAGCGCCGTCGGAGATCCTCCCGGCGGCGTAGGCACACCTCCACGCCGCCGGTCGACGTGTCCCGACCCGGCTACCCGTGGAGTGCTGCCTTGTTGTTCGATCCTCTCTACTACGCCGTCTCCGGCGTCATGTGGTGCTGGCACCAGCTGTTCGGACTCGTGTTCGGCCCGGCGAGCGGCGCCGCATGGGCCCTGTCCGTCGGGTTCCTCGTGCTGACGCTCCGAGCCCTGCTGATCCGGCCGTTCCTGGCCCAGGTGCGGTCCGGCCGGGTGCTGCGCGAGATCGCGCCACAGCTCGCCGAGCTGCGCACCCGCCACGCCGACGACCCCGCCCGGCTGTTGCAGGAGACCAGCGCCCTGCAGCGGGAGCACGGCGTGAGCGCCGGAAGCATGCTCCTGCCGATCCTGCTGCAGGTGCCGGTGTTCTTCGGCCTGCTGCACGTGCTGACCGGCTTCCACACGGGGCTGGCGAACTACGCGTTCGGCCCCGACGAGGTCCGCTCGTCCCTCGAGGCCCGGCTGTTCGACGTGCCGCTCTCGGCGTACCTGAGCATGCCGCTCGAGGCGGTGGGCGGGCTCGCCGACCGCTGGGACATCGCGGTCGTCACCGTGCCGCTGATCCTGCTCGCCGCCCTCGCCACGCACCTCACCGCCCGGCTGTCGCTGCGCCAGCAGCCCGCCGACGGCCCGCTCGCGGGCATCATGCGGTGGACGCCGTGGGTGTTCCCGCTCGGCGTCCTGGTGGGCGAGGCGTTCTTCCCGTTCCCGGTGGCGATCCTGATCTACTGGCTCACGAACAGCGTGTGGACACTGGGTCAGCAGTGGCTGGTGCTCGGCGCCGAGGGGTCGGCTAGAGCCCCAGTGCCCGGCGCAGCACCCCCAGCTCCTCGTCCGCCTGACGGCGGCTCACCGCGGCCTGCTCCACCATCGACGAACCGTGGAACGTCCCGGGGAATGCGTGCAGCTCGACGGAGACGCCGGCCTGCATGAGCCGCTGGGCGTAGGCGATGCCCTCGTCGCGGAGCGGGTCGAACTCCATCACCGAGACGTAGGCCGGCGGCAGGCCGGCCAGGTCGGTGGCCCGGGCCGGGGCGGCGTAGACCGGGACGTCCGCCCCGCCCCGCTTCCCGACACCGAGGTAGGAGTCCCAGCTGACAACGGCGTTGGGCTGGTTCCAGATCGGCGTGTCGGTGAACGCCAGCATGCTCGGCGTGTCGAGGCGGTCGTCCAGCTCGGGGATGCCGAGGTACTGGAACGCGATCCGCGGGCCGCCCCGGTCGCGGGCGAGCAGCGCCAGCCCCGCACAGAGCCCACCACCCGCGCTCTCGCCGTGGATCGCGATGCGGTCCGGGTCGACGCCGAGCGCGTCGGCGTTCTTCGCCGTCCACACGAGCCCCGCGTAGCAGTCCTCGAGGGGAGCGGGGTACGGGTGCTCGGGAGCGAGCCGGTACTCCACGGTGACGACCACGACGCCGAGCTCCCGGGCGAGCCTCACGTTCAGCGCGTCGAAGATGTCGATGGTCCCGACGATGAAGCCGCCACCGTGGACGTCGTAGATCGCGGCGGGCGCCGTGACCCGCTCGGGGGTGAAGATCCGAAGGCGGACGTCCGGGGCACCGTCCGGGCCGGGGACGAGCTCGTCGCGGACCGTCACACCGGAGCGGTCGGGCTCGCCGTACACGGCCGCGAACGTCTCGACCATCTGCACGCGGGCGCTCGGGATGTCGCTCATCTCGGTGGGCGGCATCGCCGCGACGGCCTCGGCGAGCTCGGGGTCGAACGGGTACGTCATGGGTTCCTCCGCAGCGACGGCGATCGGGACTCGGGCCTGACCGATCTTCCTCGGTCAGGCCCGCAGGCGCAGCCCCTTCGGCGTGACGCGGAACCCGGCCTCGGTGAGCACCTCGGCCAGGTCGGAGCCGAGCGAGCCGACACCGTCGGCGCGCTCGACAGCGAGGCTGCCGAGCCACCCCTCGTGCACCGCGCCGGCGAGCGCGTGGGCGGCGGCCCCCAGCTCGTCGCGGTCCGTGCCGAACGACAGCAGCGACCGGCCGCCCCGCTCGACGTAGAGCACCGGGGCGCCCTCGACCAGCACGACGAGCGCCCCCGCCTTGCGCCCCGGCCGGTGCTTGGTGTCGCCGACCGTGTCGGGCCAGGCCAGCGCCGCACCGTAGGGCTGGGCCGGGTCGGCGGCGGCCAGCACCACGCTGGAGCGTCGACCGTCGGTCGGGCCGTCGGGGCGCGAGAGCGCCCGGAGGCGATCGATCGCGCCCGGCACCGCGAACTGCGCCGCCCCGAGCCCCTCGACGACGTACCCGCGGCGGGCGCGGCCGGAGTCCTCCATCGCCCGCAGCACCCGGTACACGGCGGCGAACCCGCCGCTGACCCGCTCCGTGCCCAGCGCGCCACGGGTGAGCACGCCGTGGCGCTCCAGGAACGCCTCGGCGCGGGCGTGGGCGCGGCGGGTGGGGTCGGGCTCCCGCGTGACGGCGAGCGACCAGCGCCCGGCGACCGACGGGGGCCCGGTTCGGCTCGGCATCGGGGGACGCCCGGCGCGCAGCTGGGCGTACCGGCCGCGGCCCGCAGTGCGCCGCGTGCGGTGGGCGGGCGCGGACCGGCCACCGCCGGACAGGCGCGCCCGCAGCGGGGTGAGCGTGTCGTTGGTGAGCAGGCCGGCCCAGACCAGGTCCCAGACCGCCGCGACCACGGTGTCGTCGGGCGGCGCCTGCTCCCCGACGTCCAGCAGGGTGCGGGCGGTGCGGTCGGCGAGCTCCCGGAAGAAGAGCGCGCCGCCGGAGAAGGCGCGAATCGGCGCAGCGCCGCCGGAGAAGGCGCGAATCGGCGCAGCGCCGCCAGCGGCCGGTGGAACGTCGAGGTCGGGCATGCCCAGCGCGGCGAGAACGGCCCGGTGCAGCGGGGTGGTGACGGAGTCGGCTTCCGGCTCGGGCAGCAGCAGGTCGGCGACGTCGGCCGGGGCGACCGCGAGCCAGCCGTCGGTGCCGCCCAGCGGGCCGCACCCGGTCCAGGTGACCTCGCCCGCCGCCGTCAGCTCGTCGAGCAGCGCGGGGGTGTAGCCGGGCAGGCGGGCTGGGAGCACGAGCGATTCCAACGCGCTGGCCGGCAGCGGCGCCCCCGCGAGCTGCTCGACGACGCCGAGCACGTCCTCCGCGCCGGGTGCCCGGCGCATCCGGCCGCGGCGCTCACCGCCCGGGGCGGCCTGCACCCCCTGCCACGCGGGCAGGAACCGGCCCAGCGCCCGCTGCTCGACGGGCTCGACCTCGGCCCGCAGCCGGGCGAGCGAGGCCCGCCGCAGCCGTCGCAGCACCTCGGCGTCGCAGTACTCCACCGGGTCGGCGGTGTGGGCGGCCGCGGGCTGCAGGGCGAGCGGGCGCAGCTCCCCGCGGACGAGCCGGCCGGAGCCGACAAGCCGGTCGAGCACGCCGGCCACGACCGCGACTCCCAGCCCGAACCGGGTGGCGCACTCGGCGGCGGCGAACGGGCCGTGGGTGCGGGCGTAACGCAGCACGAGGTCGCCGAGGGGGTCGGCCACCGGCTCGGTGAACGTCTCCGGCACCCCGACCGGGAGTGCCGCGCCGAGTGCGTCGCGCACCCGGCCGGCGTCCTCGATGGCGATGAAGCGTTCCTCGCCCGCGATGCGCACCCGGATGGCCCGCCGGGCGGCCTCCAGCTCCTGCAGCCACTCCTCGGGCACCCCGCGGGCCGCGCCCTCGGCGGTGGTGAGGTCGCCGAGGAACCGCAGCAGGTCGGCGGCGCCCTCGGCGTCGCGGGCGTGCCGGTCGGGGGCGAGCCGCTGCAGCTGCGCCTCGACCTCGGCCACCACCTCCGGATCGAGCAGCTCGCGGATGGCCTCCGAGCCGAGGAGCTCGGCCAACAGCGTGGAGTCGAGCGAGAGCGCCGCCGCCCGGCGCTCGGCGAGCGGCGCGTCGGACTCGTAGAGGAACATCCCGACGTAGCCGAAGAGCAGGCTGCGCGCGAACGGCGACGGCGCCGGCGTGGTCATCTCGACCACCCGCACCTTGCGCCCCTGCACGTCGGCCATGAGCTCCCGCAGGCCGGGCAGGTCGTAGACGTCCTGCACGCACTCGCGCATCGCCTCGAGCGTGACCGGGAACTGCTCGTAGCGCCCGGCCACCGTGAGCAGCTGCGACGCCCGCTGCCGCTGCTGCCACAGCGGGGTGCGGCGCCGCGGGTCGCGGCGGGGGAGCAGCAGCGCCCGCGCGGCGCACTCCCGGAACCGGGAGGCGTAGAGCGACGAGCCGCCCAGCTCGGCGACGACCACCTGCTCCACCTCCGCCGGATCGAGCAGCACGTCCTCCGCGGTGGGCATGACCTCGGCGCCAGAGTCGTCCACCGCGTCGGGGAGCCGCAGCACGATGCCGTCGTCGGCGGCCGACGCGTGCACCTCCACCCCGCGCCGCTCCCGCATCCGGGCCGCGATCGCGAGCGCCCACGGCCCGTTGACCTTGGCCCCGAACGGCGAGTGCACGACGAGCCGCCAGTCGCCCAGCTCGTCGCGGAACCGCTCCACGAGGATGGTGCGGTCGCTGGGCACGTGGCGGGTGGCCTCGCGCTGCTCGTGCAGGTAGGCCACGAGGTTGTCGACGGCCCACTCGTCGAGGCCCGCCGCCGCGGCCCGCTCCCGCGCGGCCTCCTCGGACAGACCCGCCATCTCGCGCACGAACGCCCCGACCGCGCGCCCCAGCTCGAGCGGCCGCCCGACCTGTTCGCCCTTCCAGAACGGCATCCGCGCGGGCTGCCCCGGCGCGGGGGTGACGATCACGCGGTCGTGGGTGATGTCCTCGACCGTCCAGCTCGACGTGCCGAGCAGGAAGGTGTCGCCCACCCGAGACTCGTAGACCATCTCCTCGTCGAGCTCGCCCACCCGGGAGCCGCGCCCGTCGGCCCCGCCGGGCGTCATCACGGTGAACAGGCCGCGGTCGGGGATGGTGCCGCCCGAGGTGACGGCGAGCCGCTGCGCCCCGGGCCGGCCCTGCAGCGTGTCGGTGACCCGGTCCCACGTGATGCGGGCGCGCAGCTCGCCGAACTCCTCCGACGGGTAGCGGCCTGCGAGCATGTCGAGCACCGCGTGCAGCGCCGACTCCGGCAGCGCCGCGAACGGTGCCGCCCGCCGGACCACCCGGGCGAGGTCGTCGAGCTGCCACGCCTCCAGGGCCGTCATCGCGACGACGTGCTGGGCGAGCACGTCGAGCGGGTTGCGCGGGTAGCGCATCGACTCGATGGCCCCCGCCGTCATCCGCTCGGCGACGACCGCGCAGGACACCAGGTCGCCCCGGTACTTCGGGAACACCACGCCGCGGGAGACGGCGCCGACCTGGTGGCCGGCCCGCCCGACCCGCTGCAGCCCGGACGCCACGCTCGGCGGCGCCTCGACCTGCACGACCAGGTCGACCGCGCCCATGTCGATGCCCAGCTCCAGGCTGGAGGTGGCGACGACGCACGGCAGGCGGCCGCTCTTGAGCTCCTCCTCCACGAGGGTGCGCTGCTCCCGGGACATCGACCCGTGGTGCGCCTTCGCGACCGTGGGCGGTGCGCCGCCCCCGATCCCGGACTGACCGATCGCCTCGGCGGGAAAGGCGTCGAGATCGACCGCCTCCTCCGCCTCCTCGGCCGCGAGCTCGTTGAGCCGGGCCGTGAGCCGCTCGGCGAGGCGGCGCGAGTTGGAGAACACGATCGTGGACCGGTGCTCGCGCACCAGCTCCAGCAGCCGCCGCTCCACGGCGGGCCAGATCGACGGCCGCTGGGCCGTGCCGGCCGCGGACCCGATGACCTCCTCGTCGGAGCTGCCCACCGCGGGCTGCTCGTCGAGCGCGGCGAGGTCGGGCACCGGCACCTGGACGGCCACCTCGATCGTCTTCGGGATCGGCGGCTGGATGACCTCGACGGGGCGCGCGCCCGCGAGGAACGTGGAGACCTCGTCGACGGGGCGCACGGTGGCCGAGAGCCCGATCCGCTGCGCGGGCCGGGGGAGCAGCTCGTCGAGCCGTTCGAGGGACAGCGCGAGGTGCGCTCCCCGCTTGGTGCCCGCCACGGCGTGCACCTCGTCGACGATGACCGTCTCCACGCCGCGCAGCGACTCCCGCGCGGCGGACGTGAGCAGCAGGAACAGCGACTCCGGGGTGGTGACGAGCACGTCGGGCGGGGTACGGGCGAACTGGCGGCGCTCGTCGGCCGGGGTGTCGCCGGTGCGCATGCCCACCGTGATGTCGGGGACCGGCAGGCCCAGCCTGGTGGCGGCCTGTCGGATGCCGGCGAGCGGGGAGCGCAGGTTGCGCTGCACGTCGACGGCGAGGGCCTTGAGCGGGGACACGTACAGCACCCGGCACCGGTGGGCCGCCTCGGCCGGGGGACCGGCGGCGAGCCGGTCGAGCGCCCACAGGAACGCCGCGAGGGTCTTGCCCGAGCCGGTGGGCGCGACGACCAGCGCGTGCCGCCCCGCCTGCGCGGCCGCCCACGCCCCCTCCTGCGCGGCCGTGGGCGCGGCGAAGGCCCCGCGGAACCAGTCCGCGGTGGCGGGGGAGAACCGGTCGAGCGCCGTCACGCCCTCCATGATGCGCTCGGGGTCCGACAGTTCCGGCTCGGCGTTGTACGAGCGGCACTCTCGTCCGAACCTATTGGACGAGAGTGCCGTTCGTCCGATCCGGGCTGGCGGGGTTCGCCCGCAGCGCGAGGGCCACCCCTGCGGCACAGACTGCCACCCCGGGGAGCGCGAGCGAGCCAGGTGTCTCGCCGAACATCAGGAACGCCCAGAGCATCGTGGTGGGCGGGGTGAGGTAGAGCAGCGTGCTCACGCGCAGGGCGCCGCTGCGCCGCAGGACCAGCAGGTAGGCGCCGTAGCCGCCGAAGGAGGACAGCACCACCACCCACGCGACGGCCCACCAGAACCCGGGGTCGGCGGGCGGCCGGAGATGCCCCGCCGCCCCCGCCACCGCGACGAAGGCGCCCGCCGCGAGGACGCTCTGCACGGTGAGGGCCTCCAGCGGTGACTCGGCGGGGCGCCAGCGCCGCTCCAGGAGCGTGCCCGCGGTGAGCGCGGCCATCCCGCCGATCGGGAGCAGGAACGCCCACCACGGGGCGCTGCCGGGGCCGACGTCCCCCGCGACGACCAGGCCGACCCCCAGCAGGCCGAGCGCGAGCCCGGCCCGCCGGCGCGGTCCGATGCGCTCCCCGAGCACCGGGCCGGCCGCGGCGGCGACGAGCAGCGGCTGGACGGAGGCGATCAGGGCGGTGGTGCCGGCGGGCACGCCCATCCCGACGCCCGTCACGACCCCGCCCAGGTACAGGCACTGGCAGAGCAGGCCGAGCGTGCCCTGGCGCAGCAGCGCCCGGGCCCGCAGCCGGGTGCCCAGCGCCAGTGCGAGCCCGCCGAGCAGGGCGGCCGCCACGATGTACCTCCAGGCCAGCAGCGTGTCGGCCGGGACGTACCGGGTGCCGAGCTCCGCTCCCACGAAGCCGGAGCTCCACATCACGACCAGTGCCGTGCCCGCTGCCGCGTCCGCGCGTCGATCCATGGCAGCGACGTAACCATACCGGTGGGTATACTCGCAGTGGATGAGTACCGATTTCTCCATCGCGCCGCTCACGCCCGCAGGTGAGCGGCTCCTCGATGCGGCGGCGGACCTGTTCTACCGGCGGGGTATCCGCGCCGTCGGCGTCGACCTGATCGCCGACGTCGCGGGCACCACGAAGAAGACCCTCTACGACCGGTTCGGGAGCAAGGACGCGCTGGTCGCGCTGTACCTGCGGCGCCGGGCGCAGCTGTGGCAGGCGTTCGTCGGGGACCACGTCGAGCGGGTGCCGCCCGGCCCGGGGCGCGCGCTCGCCGTCTTCGACGCGCTCGAGGAGTGGCTCGTCGACCAGGACCGCGGCTGCGCGTTCGTCAACGCCAATGCCGAGATCGGCGGCACCGGTCATCCCGGGGAGGCGGTCATCCGCGCCGACAAGGCGGCGATGCGCGCGCTGTTCACCGGGCTGGTCGGCGGTGACGAGGACCTGGGCGCGCAGCTGCACCTGCTCTACGAGGGGGCGAACGTCGCCGTGACGGCGGGCGGGCAGGCCGACGGGATCGAGCAGGCGCGCCGCGCCGCCACGCGGCTACTGCGCGGCTGACAGCTCCTCCACGAGGCCCGCGAGCAGGCGAGCGGCTCCGCTGCCCTGCCGGTAGGTGCACGCGATCCCGACCGCGGCGACGCCGCGCCGCGCGACGACCCCGCGGACGGCGTCGGTCACCGCGGTGAGCGACGGCCCGCCGGTCGCCGGGAACAGCAGGCCCGGGAGGTCGTCGGGGCTCGTCACGTCCACGTCGACGTGCAGGTAGACCGGCTCCCCGACGTCGGCCACCCGGTCGACCGGCACGCGCCGGATCCCGGACCGCGCGAGGTACTCCGCCTCCGGCGGGTCCAGGTCCCGGGCGTCGACGAGCACCACGTCCCGCTCGGGCACCGGGCGCAGCCCGAGCCGCTCCGGGGCGGTGCGGTCCGAGCCGCCCACCAGCTGGCGCACCGGGAACCCGCCCAGGTAGCCCGACGTCGACGTCTGCGGTGTCTGCACGTCCCCGTGGCCGTCGAACCAGACGACGCGCGGATCGCGCCCGGCCCGCTGCAGCCCGGCGACGACGCCGAGCGAGGTCGTGCAGTCGCCCGAGAGCACGACCGGGACCCGTCCGGCGCGGGCGTCGTCCGCCACCGCCTCGGCGACCTCCTCGTAGAGCACCGCCATCCGCTCCCACGGTGTGCCGGGCGGGAGGTCCGGGGCGATCGTGCGGTCGGCGGCGAGCGGGAGCTCCAGGTCGGGCAGGTGGTCGTCGAGGTGGAACGGGACGGCGATCACGGTCACGCCGCCAGTCTCGCGGCGCGATTGACATGCAGCCAATCGGCTGCCTATCCTGAAAAGGCAGCCGGACGGCTGCATGAATGACCGGACGGGCGGTATGGACGAGGTCTTCAAGGCGCTGGCCGACGCGAGCCGCCGCCGGCTGCTCGACAGCCTCAACGCCCGCAACGGGCAGCGGCTGAACGAGCTGTGCGCAGGCCTGGACATGGCCCGGCAGTCGGTCAGCAAGCACCTCGCGGTGCTCGAGGACGCGAACCTCGTGACCACGGTCCGGCGCGGCCGCGAGAAGTGGCACTACCTCAACGCGGTGCCGATCCACGCGATCGCCGACCGCTGGATCCACCAGTACGACCGGCGGCGGGTGGAGGCGCTCGCCGACCTCAAACAGGCATTGGAGGCCCCGATGGGGGAGCCCGCGTTCGTCTACACGACGTTCATCACCACCACTCCGGAGCGGCTCTGGCAGGCGCTCACGGACCCGGCGTTCACCCGCCGGTACTGGGGCGTGACCTTCGAGACCGACTGGCGGCCGGGGTCGCCGATGGTCTGGGAGCAGGGCGGCCACCGCGTCGTCGACCCCGAGCAGGTCGTGCTGGAGGCCGAGCCGTACCGCAGGCTCGCCTACACCTGGCACACGATCACGCCCGGGTGGGCCGCCGCCAACGGCATCGACGACGACGTCCGCGCCGCGCTCGCCGCCGAGAGCCGGTCGAAGGTGACGTTCGAGATCGAACCGTTCGGCGAGACGGTCAAGCTCACCGTCGTCCACGACGACTTCCCCGCCGGCAGCACGATGCGCGCGATGGTCGGCACGGGCTGGCCGCACCTGCTCTCCGGTCTCAAGACCCTGATGGAGACCGGCAACCCGATGCCGGCGGTGCCGGCCGAGGCGTGGAGGAGCTGACCATGATGCCGAGGGTCGAGGTCTCGACGCTGATCCGCCGTCCGCCCGCGGAGGTGTTCGCCGCGTTCGTCGACCCGGCCATCACCACCCGGTTCTGGTTCACGAAGAGCAGTGGGCCGCTCGCGCCGGGAGCTACGGTGCGGTGGGAGTGGGAGATGTACGGGGTCGCGGACACCGTGTGGGTCGAGGATCTCGAGGAATCGGAACGGATCGTGCTGAAAATGGGCGCCGACGGTGCGACGACTGCGGAGTTCCGGTTCGTCCGGCGAGCGGAAGGCACCGTGGTCACCGTCGTCGAATCCGGCTGCTCCGGCACGGCCGACGAGGCGATCGCCCATGTCGCGGGCTCGACCGGCGGCTACACCACGGTGCTGTGCGCGGCGAAGGCCCTCCTCGAGCACGGGATCGAGCTGGGGGCGGTCCGCGACAAGTTCCCGGACAACTGGGTGCAGGGCGCCCGGTAATTGCATTCATGAACGACACGCGCATTTCGTGACCCCCGCCTGCCACGGATCGACGATGCCGTCTGGCAGCCTCGCCTTGTCGAGGCGAGGAGTCGGCAATGATCTATCGCTCACCATTCCGGCCGGTCGGTCACGTCCTGCTGATCTCGATGGTCCTCACCGCGATGAGCTTCGCGATCGCGATGACCAATCCGGACCGGGATACGCGCAACGAGCTCGCCCGCTGGCTCGACGCTCTCGGCGAGAACAGCCTTCCGGCCTGGTGGAGCACCGCGTTGCTGCTCGCGGTGGCGGTCGCGTTCACGGTGACCGGCACGGCCGCCCGCGCCGGCCGGGTGGCCGGGGCGGGGGCGTGGTTCACGGCCGCGGCGATCGCCGGTGCGTTCTCCCTGACCGACCTCAGCGGGGTGCACCGCAGGCTCGGCGGGATCGGCAGGCTCGTGCTCGGGGACGGCGTGCTCACCCGCAGCTGGTTCGCCGTGGCGGCGGTGCTCGTGCCGGCGCTCGCCGCGGTGCTGGTCGTGCTGGCGGCCCGGGTGGGAGCCCCGTCGGGCCGGCTGCTCGTGGGCGGCGGCGTGCTGCTCATGGCGTCGGCCGTCGGCGGGGAGCTCGTCGCCGCGCTGCTCGGCGGGCGCACCGGGCCTGCCCCGGCGCCGGTGCTCGTCGCGCACCTCGGGGAGCTGGGCGAGAACGCCGGTGCCGCGCTGATGCTGGCCGCGGCGCTGCGGGTGCTGGTCCGGTCCGCGGACGGCGACGTGCTGCGGGTGCGGCACCGCGCCGGGATCGGCGCCGGCGGCGGCGTGCCGATGCGCCTCACCACCATCTGGTGGTGGCTGGTCGGGGTCAGCGGGGCGCTGGCGCTGCTCAGCCTCGGGTTCGTGCTCGCCGACCCCGCGCAACCGGTGCTGCGCGACGTGCGCCTCTTCGTCGACCTGCTCGTCGAGCACAACCTGCCCACCTGGTGGAGCGTGGCGTTGCTCGCCACCGCGGCGCTCGTCCACTTCGCGACGTTCCTGGCCGCGCGGATCGCCGGGGCGCCCGAAGCGCGGTCCTGGCTGGTCACCGCGGCCGTACTCGCCGTCCTGTCGCTCGACGACCAGAGCCAGCTGCACGAGCGCTCCGAGCAGCTGGGCCGCCTCCTGGTCACGGAGACCGGCGACTTCCCCTTCTACTGGCTGATCCCGGGAGCGGTCGCCGGCGTGGCGGTCGCCGCCGCGGTGGCGGCGCTCGCCGTCCGGGTCCACGCCCGTGCGCGCCTCCGGCTCGTCGGGGGCATCGCGGTGCTGCTCGCCACGGGGCTGGGCCTCGAGGCCGTCCAGGGCCTGTTCATGGCCGCGCGGAACGAGGGGATCGGCTTCGTGATCGGCTACCACGTCGAGGAGCTCGGCGAGGACGTCGGGGTGATCCTCCTGATCGCGGCGGCGGCCGCCATGACCCGCGTGTCGTGCGACGGCCGCCTCACCCTGTCCTACACCGGCCTGCCCGCACCGCTCCCGGACCCCGTCCCGGTCCGCACCGGGTAGCGGGGATCGGACGCCGGTGTGCGGCGTCCGATCCCCGCCAGCCCGGGCGCCCGCGGGGCCGCAGGCTCGACGCCGTGGATCTCAACCTCATCGACAAGGTCGCCGTCGTCACCGGCGGCAGCAAGGGCATCGGGCTCGCGACCGCGCGCACGCTGCGCGCCGAGGGCGCTCGCGTGGTCGTGGCGTCCCGCAAGGGCAGCGCCGAGCTCGACGCGCTCGGCATCGTGCACGTTCCCGCCGACCTCACCGACCCGGACGCGCCGGCCGCCGTAGTCGCGCACGCCGTCGAGGTGTTCGGCGGTCTGGACATCCTGGTGAACAACGCGGGCGGGCCACCGCCCGGCGCGTCCCTGCCCCGCTTCTCCTTCCTCCCGCTCACCGACGCCGACTGGCGCGAGATGTTCGAGTTCAACCTGTTCTCCGCGGTACGGGCCGTGCGGGCGGCCATCCCGGTGATGGTGGAGCGCGGCGGCGGCGCGATCGTCAACGTGTCGTCGTCGAACGCGCGCCAGCCCGGTGCGATGAACGCCGACTACGCCGCGGCGAAGGCGGCGCTCACCAACCTGACGAAGGCGCTGTCCGAGGAGTTCGCGCCCCGGGGCGTGCGGGTGAACACGGTCTCCCCGGGGCCGGTCCGCACGCCCTGGTGGACCGACGACGGCGGTGCCGCCGACGTCCTCGCGGCCGCGTTCGGCACCGACCGCGACGCGGTGCTGGAGCGGGTGGCGCCGGAGGCGATGGCGTTGACGACGGGGCGGCTGCTCGACCCGCAGGAGGTCGCCGACGTGATCGCCCTGCTCGTCTCCCCGCGCTCGGCGAGCACGACGGGCGCGGACGTGATCGTGGACGGCGGGTTCCACAAGGCGGTGTAGCGGCGAGCGGTATGCGCCCACGCGGCCCGTCGACCAGTCGCCGCCGGTCGCGTCGGAGGAGCACGGGTGCGCCGGGCACCGGGGTCCGGAACACGCTGGCGCCTCGGGCCGGGGCCGTTCAGGATCTGTCCGTGCCCGTCGAGATCGCCGTCCAGCGCCGGATCCTGCTCGTGCTCGCCGCCGCCCAGGTGCTGGGTGGGGTCGGGGTGGCCGGTGCGATCGCCGTCAGCTCGCTCGTGGCCAGCCGGCTGTCGGGATCCGAGGCGGTGGGCGGGCTGGCGCAGACCAGCACGGTGCTCGGCGCCGCGGCGGGGTCGTTCGCGGTGGCCCGGGTGGCCGGGCGGGCGGGGCGGCGGCCCGCGCTGTGCCTCGGGTACGGCGTGGCGTCGGTCGGTGGGGCGGGTGCGGTGGTCGCCGTGTCGGTGGGCAGCGCGCCTGCGCTGCTCGTCGCGCTGCTGCTGGTCGGGGCGGCCACCGCCGCGGGCCTCGCCGCCCGCTTCGCCGCCACCGACCTCGCGGCCCCCGACCGAAGGGCCCGCGCGCTCTCGATGATCGTCTGGGCGACCACGGTGGGTGCGGTCGCGGGCCCGAACCTCGCCGCCCCGGTCCAGGCCGTGGCCGGGGGGCTGGGCCTGGAGCCGGCCACCGGCCCGTACCTGCTCTGCACCGGAGCGTTCGCCGTGGCCGCCCTCGGCACCTGGGTGGGTCTGCGGCCGGACCCGCTGCTCGCCGCCCGAGCCGCGGCGGGGCCCGAGCCCGGCAGGCCGCCCCGTGCGCCGGAGGTGCGGGCCGCACTCCTGTCCTCACCCGCCGCGCTCCTCGGGCTCGGGGCGATCATCGTGGGCCACCTGCTGATGGTCGGCCTGATGTCGATGACGCCGGTGCACATGGACCACGGCGGCGCCACGCTCGCGGTCGTCGGCCTGGTGATCAGCCTCCACGTCGCCGGGATGTACGCGCTCAGCCCGCTGTTCGGCTGGCTCGCCGACCGCGCCGGGCGCCCCCGCGTGCTCGCGCTGGCCGCGGTGCTCCTGCTCGCGTCCGGGATCCTGTGCTCGCTGTCCGGGCCGGCCGACACCGGGCTCCTCGCCGCAGGCCTCGTGTTCCTCGGGCTCGGCTGGTCCGGCGGCCTGGTGGCCGGGTCGGCGCTGCTCAGCGAGTCGGTGCCGGTCCGGGTGCGCACCGGCGTGCAGGGCCTGGCCGACGTCGCGATGAACGTGAGCGGCGCCGTCGGCAGCATCTCGGCCGGGCTCGTGTTCGCCGGGACGTCGTACGCGGTCCTCGGCGTGGTGGCCGCGGTGCTCGCCGTGCCGTACCTGGTGGCGGCCGCGTCGGCGGGGCTGCGGGTGCGCCCGGCCACCTGAGGTCCGGGCGTCAGCGGCGGCGGTTGTACCACCACCAGCGCAGCAGCACGACCAGCGACGTCAGCAGCCCGAAGAGGATCACCAGCCGGCCGACCGGTGACGAGAGGCCGGTGGGGTCCTGGGCGAGAACGGACATCACGGACGTCGACGCTACCGGCAGGCCGCTCCGAACGGGGTGATCTCGTCGGCGGAAAGGCCGCACGCTCGATGCCCTCGGCGCACCGCGGCGGCGATCACGCACCGGGCGGGTCGTCCCAGCAGGGCCGGGCCGTCCCGTACGACGGGGCCGGGGCGGGCCAGGTCAGGGGCAGGCCGTCGACCGTGCCGGGTGGGAGGGCGAGGGTCAGGCGGCCGTCGGGGGCGTCGAGGTCGACCAGGTGCGGCCCCGGATCGGCGTCGGGGACGTCCTCCGGCGCCACGCGGGGGAGGGACTGCAGCCACGCCGCCGTGCCGGCCAGCGCGAGGCGAACGTGGTGGGTGCCGCCGCCGCGGCGCTGCTCGGCGAGCGCGAGGAGCGCGCCGGCCGCCGCGAGGTAGCCCGTGGCGTGGTCGAGCACCTGGGCGGGCAGGGCGCCGGGCACGCCGTCGGTGCCCTCGGCCTCGGCGATCCCGCACGCCGCCTGCACGATGCTGTCGAAGCCGCGCCGGTGCGCCCACGGCCCCTCGGGGCCCCACGCCGACAGCGTGACGACCACCAGCCCGGGGTGCCGCCGCGCCAGCTCGGCGGGGGCGAGCCCGAAGCGGTCGAGCGCGCCCGGGCGGTAGCCGGTGACCACGACGTCGGTGCCGGCCAGCAGTTCCTCGAGCACCGGCCCGTGCGCGGCGAGGTCCAGCAGGGCGCTGCGCTTGCCGGGCAGCGTGTCGTAGGCCTGCAGCGGGATCTCGGGCCGGTCGGGCGCGTCGAGGCGCAGCACGTCGGCGCCGTGGGCCGCGAGCGTGCGCGTGGCGACGGGCCCGGCGATCACGCGGGTCAGGTCGAGCACGCGGGGCCTGCGGGCCGGGCGCGGTGGCGCGGCGCCCAGCACCCGCCGCTCGACGAGCGGCGGCGGCGGGCCCGCCGCCGCGCGCCACGCCTGCTCGGCGCGCACCGCCGCCCCGACGCCGCCGGCCTCGTGCAGCGCGTCCTCCAGTTCGAGCGCACCGCGCTCCGCGATCGCCGCCGGCACGTCGCCCTCCGCGCAGCCCAGTACCCGCAGGGCCGCGGCCCGGTGCCACGGGTAGTTGGCGTGCAGCCGCAGCCAGCCGTCGGCCGTGCGGTGGAAGGCCGACAGCGGGTCGAACGGGCTGCCGACCGCCCGGCCGTCGAGCCGGACGTGGCGCTCGCTGCGCAGGGCCACTGCGAGCGCTGCGGTGTCGAGGGCGACCGGCACCCCGCGCGTCGCCGCCAGCAGGCTGGCGCCCACCGCCGCGGCGCCCACGTCGGTGACGGGGAACGCCGAGCGCAGCACCACGGGCGGGCCGCCGACGCGGATGCGGGCGAGCTCGCCGCCGGCACCTCCGAGCGCTCTCCACACCGCGGGCAGCAGATCCGGCACCCCTGCAGCGTGCCACTACCGTGGTCGGGGTGCGATTGACCTACTTCCGCGAGCTGATGGAGACCGAGTTCGGCGTCGCCCGTGCCGCGGCGGTGGCCCGCGACCACGTGTTCGCCGAGCTGGGGGGCCGCACCGTGGAGCAGGCGCTCGAGGCCGGGATCGAGCCGCGAGAGGTGTGGAAGGCGGTCTGCGACGCCTACGACGTCCCGCCTGCGCGGCGGTGACGACCGCGAGGGCCCGGGACGTCCCGGGCCCTCGCCGTCGTCATGCGGCCGGCGGGGTGAAGACGCCGAACCGGTTGCCGGACCGGTCGAGCAGGTGGGCGAACACCAGCCCGTTCGGTGTGGTGACGGGCGGCACGAGTACCTTGCCGCCGAGCCGCTCGGCGTCGGCGCACACGGCCGCAGCGTCCTCGACGAGCACCAGGAACGTCGCGTGGTTCGTCGCGCCGCCGTCGGTGCGTGCGATACCGCCTGCCGGCCCTCCGCCGCCTGCGTAGCTGACGAGGTCGTAGCCCGGCGAGGCCGGGTCCGGCACGACGTTCCAGCCGAAGAGGCCGCCGTAGAACTCCCGGGCGGCCGCGGGGTCCTCCGTCCCGATCTGGAACCAGGTGACGGTGTTGGGTGCCGGTGCGGTGGTGTTCGTCATGGCGCCACCGTCCACCCGCTCCGCGACAACCCCCTGTCGGTGTTTCAGACCAGCTGCAGCGCGCGGAGGACGAGGTCGTCCGGGAGGTCGCACTTCAGCTCGTCGACATCCCGGTGCGGGGCCGTGTCGTCGAGCAGGACGGCGGTGCGGATCCGGTCGGTGCGGAACACCCGGCCCCCGCCCCGGAGGCGGCACCAGCCGAGCAGGTACCAGCAGCGGGTGCCCGCGGTGAACGCGACCGGCTCGACGGCACGCTCGGTGACCACGCCCGCGCGGTCGACGTACTCGAGCCGCACGACGCGCCGCGCGGCCACCGCCTCCTCCAGCACCGCGGGCACCGCGGCGGGGGCGTCCGGCCGGGCCGGGGCCAGGAACCCGATCCGGTCGGCCAGCTCCCGGGCGGCGGCGCCGTCGACCGCCGACATCGCCGAGACGATCTTGTGGAGTGCCGTGCGCGCGGCACGGCCGTACGGCGAGCCCTCGGCGCGGCCGAGCGTGATGGCGACCGCGACCGCCTCGGCAGGGGTGAAGTTGAGCGGCGGCAGGGTGCGGCTCTTGTCGAGGGTGTAGCCGCCGGTGCGGCCGACGTCGGCGTAGATCGGCACGCCCGCCTGCTGGAGCGCCGAGATGTCGCGCTCGACGGTGCGCGCGCTGACCTCGAAGCGGGCGGCCAGCTCGCGGGCGCTGACGCGGCGGGGAGCGCACGCCCGTAGCTGCTCGACCATGGCGTACAGGCGGTCGGTGCGGTTCACGGGTCGACGGTAGGGCGCCCCACCGACAGCGAGGTCGGCGAGCGGCCCGCGGTGTGCCCGCCACGCACCCCGTCTCCCGGCACGCGCCCCGTCGAACGGTCGCGCGGGCCCACGCGGGCTGCGCCGGGTGACACGGGGTGCGGCGGCGTCGGGGGAGCGTCCGGGCACGGCATCCGCACCGCCCGGCGTGTCCTGTGGTCGATCGAACAGGTGTTCGCTACGATTCCATCCACATCGCGGTGCGACTGTCCACAGATCGTCACCGCCCCGCGCGGATCGTCGGTGGCGCCCCTTACCGTCGACGCCGACGACAGACCCGTCCGAGCACTGAGGTGGAGACCCGGCGATGAGCACACCCGACCGCGAGAAGGCGCTGCAGCTCGCCCTCGCGCAGATCGAGAAGAACCACGGCAAGGGGTCGGTGATGCGCCTCGGCGACGACACCCGCCCGCCGATCGGGGTGATCCCCACCGGGTCGATCGCGCTCGACCTCGCGCTCGGGGTGGGTGGTCTGCCCCGCGGCCGTGTGGTGGAGATCTACGGCCCGGAGTCCAGCGGTAAGACCACGGTCGCGCTGCACTCCGTGGCCAGCGCGCAGGCGGCGGGCGGCGTCGCGGCGTTCATCGACGCCGAGCACGCGCTCGACCCCGAGTACGCCAAGGCGCTCGGTGTCGACACCGACGCCCTGCTGGTCTCGCAGCCCGACACCGGGGAGCAGGCCCTCGAGATCGCCGACATGCTCATCCGCTCCGGCGCGCTGGACATCATCGTCATCGACTCGGTCGCGGCGCTCGTCCCGCGTGCGGAGATCGAGGGCGAGATGGGCGACAACCACGTGGGGCTGCAGGCCCGGCTGATGAGCCAGGCCCTGCGCAAGATCACCGGCGCGCTGAGCAACTCGGGGACCACGGCGATCTTCATCAACCAGCTGCGCGAGAAGATCGGCGTGATGTTCGGCTCCCCCGAGACCACCACGGGTGGGAAGGCCCTCAAGTTCTACTCCTCGGTCCGCCTGGACGTCCGCCGCATCGAGACGCTCAAGGACGGCTCCGACATGGTCGGCAACCGCACCCGTGTCAAGGTCGTCAAGAACAAGGTGGCGCCGCCGTTCAAGCAGGCCGAGTTCGACATCCTCTACGGCGTCGGCATCAGCCGCGAGGGCTCCCTGATCGACGTGGGCGTCGAGCAGGCGATCATCCGCAAGTCCGGCGCCTGGTACACCTACGAGGGCGACCAGCTCGGGCAGGGCAAGGAGAACGCCCGCAAGTTCCTGCGCGACAACCCCGACGTCGCCAACGAGATCGAGAAGCGGATCAAGGAGAAGCTCGGGATCGGCGCCCAGGTCGACGCCGAGGCCGAGCCGCTGCCCGCTCCCGTCGACTTCTGAGCATGGCCGATGCCGGCCGGGTCGCCCGGCTCGACGGGATCGGCGGGATCGGCGGCGAGGGCGAGGAAGGTACGAGCGCACCGGTCGCGCGGTTCGGCGAGCTGCTCGCCACGGGCGCGACCCCCGCGCCGGTCGCCGACCTCGCCGCGCCCGCACCGGCCGGCGAGGGGACGCTCGATCAGCGGAGCACGGGCGCGGCTGCACCCGGCCCGGAGGCGCTGTTCGACAACCCCTCGATCGGCGTCGGCCGCGATGACGTCACCGTGGCCGAGCTCGGCGCCGGTGCCCTGCACCGGCGGGCCACCCGCGGCGGTCGGCGGCACACCGGCGCCGAGCGGGGCGGCTCCCGCCGTGCAGCGGGAGCGCCGAGCCGCGAGCAGGCCTCGCCTGCCGAGCCGCCGGAGCGGCCGGTCGATGGGGGCGAGCAGGCCGGCGCCGACGGGCCGCGAAGGCGCCCGCGCGGCCGGCGCGGACGTGGGCCCGAGGAGCTCGACCCCGACGCCGACCCCGTGGCCGTCGCCCGCGAGGTGTGCCTGCGGCTGCTCACCGACCGCGCCCGCACCCGGCAGGAGCTGGCGACGGCGCTGCGGCGCAAGGGCGTGCCGGACGACGCGGCACGCACCGTGCTGGAGCGGTTCGACGAGGTCGGCCTCATCGACGACGCCGCGTTCGCCGGGCAGTGGGTGCGCTCGCGGCACACCCAGCGCGGCCTCGCCCGCCGGGCGATCGCCATGGAGCTGCGGCGCAAGGGCGTGAGCGACGAGGACGCGGGGGAGGCGCTGGCCGCGGTCGATGCGGAGTCCGAGGAACGGCGGGCCCGCGAGCTGGTCGACCGCAAGCTCCGCTCCATGGCCGTCGGCACCCCGGACCAGCGGACGGTCGCCGGGCGACGGCTGGTCGGCATGCTCGCCCGCAAGGGCTACGGCGCCGGCACCGCCTACCGCGTGGTGAAGGAGGCCCTGGCCGAACGCGGGGCCGAGTCCGACGAGCTGGGCGACGGCGACATCCCGGAGGACTGAGCCGCGACCTGCGCGCCGGACACGGCGCGCGCGGCACTACTTCTTCAGCCGTCGGCTGCCTCCGTGCCAGTCCTCCTGATCACCGACCTCGCCCTCGCGCCAGCCGAGTGCGCGCAGCTGGACCTGCTCACGGAGGCTGCGCTTCAGCTCGGCGAAGCCGGGGAATCGCGCCAGGCCGATGACGTGGTCCCACAGCTCCGCGGCCTGCTCGTCGGTCGGCAGCCGACTGATCACCGGCCCGAAGAACGCCACGCCCTCCGGCGGCTCGAAGTGCAGGATCGGCGTGCCGACGTCCTTGCCCGTGAGCGAGAGCGCCTCGTCGGTCTCGGCCCGGATCTCGGCGTCCCACGCCGCGTCGTCGAGGGCGTCAGCGAGCGTGGGCGGGAGCCCGACCGAAGCCAGGATCGGCTCCACGAACGTGCGGGTGCCGCGCACCTCGCGGGCCGCGGCGTCGTTCCTGGCGCCCTCCCGATCGAAGATCGTCGTGCCGAGCGCAGCGTAGAGCGGCTCGATCGTCTCCCGCCCGTACTCGGCCCGGGTGCGGGCCGCCATCCGCAGCAACCGCAACCCCGACGTGTGGCCTGCCTCGTACTCCGGCGGGAAATGCTCGGCGTAGTTCACCTCGGCGTTCACCAGCCGTAAGGAGATGAAGCGCCAGTCGACGCGGTAGTCGCGCTGCGCCTGCACCATCCGCACCCACTTGCTGGTCATCCACGCGAACGGGCACACCGGGTCGAAGTAGAAGTGGATGTCCGCATTCGCCACCTGCCGACGGTAGCTCCCTCGCGGGGCGGGGCCGGGTCACTAGGGCACCATCCTTCCTACGGGCCCCGTGATCATGGTGGGGTTCGTTGAAGGGATCCGGCGGGAGCCGGGGTGACGGCCTGGTGGGGTCGCTCGTGGAGGGCCTGCATGACACTGCCGCCCCCGGCTCTCGCGGGGCTG
>NZ_BAABJO010000023.1:0-143339 GCF_039543345.1 Pseudonocardia adelaidensis
CCGTCGACACCGCGGAGCGCGGGGCGGCGCAGCGGCGGCCCGCGCTGCGCGACGCCCCGTCCGACGAGGACGCCGCCGCGGCCCTCGACGAGCTCGGCGCTCTCGAGGCGGCCGTCCGCGAGGCGGACGCGCACCTGCGCACGGCCCGCGCCGCAGCCCGTTCCGCGGAACGCACCGCGTCGGACGTCGCCCGCGAGGTCACCGCGGCATGGGACGCCCTGCGCGCGGCGCGCGACCCCCTCGTCCCGCTCGGTGCCCCCGCCGTCCGCGGGGACGAGCTGCTCGCGGCCTGGCAGGAGCTCACCGCGTGGTCGCGCCGAGAGGCCGAGGCCCGCGCCGCGCGCCTCGCCGAGGCGGCGACCACCGCCGAGGACGCGCGGGCGGCCCGCGCCGCCGTCGAGCGCCGGATCGCCGACGACCTGGCCGCCCACCAGGTGACCGCCGCCGCCCCGCTGGGGGGCACGGCACCAGCCGCCGTCGCCGGGGCGCTCGCCAGGGCCCGGTCCGCCCAGGAGCGGGTGGCGGAGCGGCGGGCCGCGGCGGAGCGGATCCGGGCCGATCGGGACGAGGCCGAGTCGGCCCAGCAGGTCGCGAAGCTCCTGGGCAGCCTGCTGCGCTCCGACGGGTTCCCGCGCTGGCTCGTCGCGTCCGCGCTGGACGCGCTCGTGGCGGACGCGTCGGAGAGCCTCGCCGAGCTCTCGGGTGGGCAGTTCGCGCTCACCCACGAGGGCGGCGAGTTCCTCGTCATCGACCACGCCGACGCCGACGCGCGGCGCCCGGTCAAGACCCTGTCGGGCGGCGAGACGTTCCAGGCGAGCCTCGCGCTCGCGCTGGCCCTGTCGGCGCAGATGGCGGGGCTCGCCGCGCAGGGTGCCGCCCGCCTCGAGTCGATCTTCCTGGACGAGGGCTTCGGCACCCTGGACGAGGCCAACCTCGACGTCGTCGCGAGCACCCTCGAAAACCTCGCCACCCGCGGCGACCGGATGGTCGGTGTGGTCACCCACGTGCCCGCGCTCGCCGAGCGCGTGCCGGTGCGGTTCGTCGTGAGCCGCGACCAGCGCACCTCCTCCGTCGTGAAGGAAAGCCTGTGAGGTTCGCCGTCGACCCGTGGGACCCCTCCTACGGCACGAGCCTGGACGCGGAGCGCGGTGAGTCGGCCGCGCAGGTCACGCCGGACGTCGAGCTACCGGCAAGCGAGTGGCAGCCGATCGACCCGGATCCGGCTGCCGTCCCGCCGGAGGCGGTGCTGTTCGTCGACGGTGTCCGCCGGGTCGACGCGCAGCTCTGGCTGGAGGACGGGAGCCCGGAGTCGGCGCCCGCGCTCTGCGCCTCGTACGCGGCGGGCGTGGTCTGCTGCTGCCGGGACGGGGGCGCGCACCTGCTCGCCGCCGACGTCCGCCGCGGGCTCTTCACCACCGCCGACGCCGCCGACGACGTCCGCACCGGCGCCGGGACCTACCGGGCCACCCGCACCGCGCCGCACCCCGACGTCGCGCCCGCCCAGCTGCTGAGCCTCGCGCTGCAGCGCGAGCTGGCCGACACCGAGCTCGCCGCCGCGGCCGCCGCCCGCAGCGGTCACGGCGTGCCCGACGACCTGCTCGTCGTCGACGGCCCGCTGCGCGGGCGCCAGCACCTGCCCCGGGCCATCGGCTTCGTCAAGACCCACCGCAGCGACTACCTGCCCCCACAACTCGGCGGGGTCGTCGGGATGCTGCGCACCGGGCAGCGCACTCCGGTGTTCCGGCTCGGCAGCTCGTGGGAGCGGCACACCTGGTACCTGCGGCTGCCCTGCCGGCCGGGCGCACCGTGGGCGGGCATCGTGCGGGTCGAGTGCAGCGCCGACCTCCCGGCCGCGGAGGCCGTCGCGCACGCCGCCCGCAGCCAGGCCACCCTGCCGAGGTTCGCCTCCACCGAGTACAAGGACTCCCGCGCCCCGCAGAACCTCTACCCGATCGCGGGCCTCGAACGCGAGCTGCGCAGGCGCCTCGGCGAGCCGAACCTCCTCTACCGTGCGCTGCGGAGGGCCGCGGCCGCCGCCTGACCGGGCGATGCCTCCCCGAGGCCTCACTGCCTCGGCGTGCCGTCGGGCCTGCTGTCGTGCTGCCGCTCGCGCAGCTGCGCCTGCACCTCCGACCAGCGGAAGCGGGAGCGCCCGCCGGGAGTCCTCACGGCGGGCGTGAGCATGCCGCGCGCCACCCACCGCCCGACGGCGCGCGTGGTCACGCCCAATCGGCGCGCCACGTCACCGGAGCTGATCAGTGGCTCCTCGCCGCTCACACCCGCACGCCAGGACGGATGCTTGTCGGATCGTGCCTGTCTGTCGCAGCGGGAACCGGCGCCGACCACCCGGGTGATCGCGGCCCACTGAGCCGGGGGCGAATACCGCCCAGCTCGTGCGGCCTGCGGTGCGGGCGACTCCAGTTGACGCCGCGTGCCGGGCGGTGAACCGTGGAGGTTGGAGTCTGGAAGGGGGTCGCCGTGCAGGAGATGCGGGTGGTCGCGCTCGGCAGGGACCCGATGGCCGTGCAGCCGGTCCTGCTCCTGCAGGAGACCGGCGGCAAGCGGCGCGTGCTGCCGGTGTGGGTGGGCGTGCCGGAGGCGACGGCCATCGAGCTCGCCCGCCGCCGCGTCGAGCTGCCGCGGCCGCAGACCCACAAGCTGATCCTCGACGTCGTGAGCGCGTTCGACCGCAGGCTGCAACTCGTGCGCATCACGATGCTGCGCGACAGCGTCTTCCACGCCGAGCTCGTGTTCGACGGCGACATCCGCGTATCGGCCAGGGTGAGCGACGCCGTGGCGATGGCCCTGCACGTCGACGTCCGGATCGAGGCCGAGGACGCCGTGCTCGACGAGGCAGCGGTGGCCGAGGTCGGGATGGTCGGCCCTGCGGAGGAGGACGACGAGACCGAAGGCGAGACCCCGTCGGAGCACGAGGAGCTGGAGCGCTTCCGCCGCTTCCTGGACAACGCCTCACCGGAGGACTTCGGAAACTCCAGCTGACGGGCCCGTCCCGCACCGCCGGTTGACGCGCTCCGCGGATGGATCAAGGATCGATCGCATGCGGATCGCGGTCACCGGGTGCAATGGCAAGATCGGACGGGCCGTCACCGCCCGGCTGCGCGAGGACGGCCACGACGTGGTCGGGTTCGACGTCGACGGCGCGAGGGGCGCCGGCTTCACCCGGGTCGATCTGCGCGACTACGGGCAGACGCTCGACGCGCTCCTCGGCGTCACCTTCCGCCACGACGGCATCGACGCGCTCGTCCACCTCGCCGCGATCCCCGTCAACGGGCTCGTCCCGGACGCCACCACGTTCCACCACAACATGGCGGTCACGTTCAACGTCCTCCACGGCGCGCACCGGGCCGGGATCACGAGGATCGTGTACGCCTCCAGCATCAACGCGATGGGGTTCCCGTTCGAGGAGCCGCCGCCCTACCTGCCGCTCGACGAGGGCTACACGGCGGCGAACAACACGTACGGGCTGGGGAAGGCCATGGAAGAGACGATGGCCGGCCAGCTCGTGCGCTGGGAGCCGGAGCTGTCGATCACCGCCTTGCGGTTCACGAACGTGGTCGGCGAGGACGATTACGGGTCGTTCACGCGGGCCGGGGAGCTCGACTACCGCCGTGACCTGCTCGGCTCCTACGTCGATGCGCGCGACGCCGCGCTCGCGGTGGCGCTCTCGCTGGAGAAGGGCGCTCCCGGCTTCGAGGTCTACGCCGTGGCCGCGTCGGACACCGGCCTGACCATCCCGTCGGCGGAACTCGCCGCGGCGTGGTTCCCGGGTGTCCCGGTGCGCAAGGAGCTGGGGGAGTTCGAGACGCTGCTGTCGATCGACAAGGCCGCGGAGCGCCTCGGCTACGTGCCCCAGCACCTGTGGCGAGAGCGCTGATCCGGGGCTACCGCACCAGTGCCGGGGCGAGTCGTTCCAGCTCGTCCACGTCGGTGGCGAAGTCGCCGCCCACGGGGAGCATGACCAGCACGTGATCCGCACCGGCGGCGAGGTGCTCGCGCGCCTTCGCCGCGATCGAGGCGGGGTCGCCGTGGCCGATGACCGCGTCCACCAGCCGGTCGCTCACCTCGGCGATCTCCTGGTCCGGGAAGCCCAGCCGGGCGAGGGTGGCCGCGTAGGACGCGGCCGCGCGGCCGATCCGGCTCGACAGGACCTCGCGCGCGGTCTCCTTGGCCCGCTGCGCGTCTGTGTCCACCACCACGGACAGCCCGACGACCAGGAGCTTGTCCGGGCCGAGCGCCTGCCTGGCCCGAGCGGTGAACTCGGGAGGAACCATGGCCGGGAACGCCCCGTCGCTGATCTCGCCGGCCAGCGCGAGCATCTTCGGCCCGAGCGCGGCGAGGATCCGCGGGTAGGCCACGTCGGGCGCGGGCAGCTGGGTCGGCTCGGCCATCCGGTCGACGTAGTCGCGCATCGTGGCGAGCGGGCTCCCGAACGCCCGGCCGGCGCTGGCGGCCTGCTCCGGGTAGCCGACGCCCAGGCCCAGCACGAACCGGCCGGGGTGGGCCTGGGCGAGGAGCGCCGCCGCGCCGTGCGCGGTCTGCGGGGCCCGGGCCCAGATGTTGGCGATGCCGGTGCCGAAGGTCATCCGCTGGGTGGCGGCGAGCAGCACGGCCAGCTGCACGAAGGCGTCCTTGCCGCCGACGCCCTCGTTGGTCCACGCGGCCCGGTAGCCGGCGCGTTCGAGCCGGCCGACCGCCTCGCGCTGCACGTCGACGGGTGCCGCCTCGGCGAGCGGGGACGGCAGGAACACGCCGACCGGCCCCAACGCGTCCCGGGCCGCCTGGACCACGGTGGTGGGTTGCATGCGGATCCTCTCGGAGATGGTGCCTCCACGATGCGTCGGCGGCGCGCGTCCGGTCCAAGATCTGTTCCTCATCGGGCAATACGTTTCAGGCATCATCCCAGCTCGCGGCTATCCTGGGGCCATGCCCTCACCGCCGGTGGACCTCGACCTGCGGCTGGCGCGCTACTTCGTCGCCGTGGCCGAGCACCGGCACTTCGGCCGGGCCGCCGCCGCCCTGCACACCGCCCAGCCGTCGCTGAGCCGGCAGATCCGCCGCCTCGAACAGCAGCTGGGCGCACGCCTGCTCGACCGCACTTCGCAGGGCTGCCGGCTCACCGAGGCCGGCGAGGTCTTCCTCCCGCACGCCGTCGCGCTGCTGCGCTCCGCGGCCGAGGCCGCGGCGCTCACCCGGGCCGCGGCCGACCCCAGCCGCATCACGATCGGCTACACCACCGGTCTCATCGTCACCCCGGCCGTGCGCGAGCTGCGCCACCGGCACCCCGAGGCCGAGGTGCGCACCGTGCACCTGTCCTGGAACGAGCCGCGCACCGCGCTGCTGGACCACCGCGTGGACGCGGCGATGACCCGGCTGCCGTTCTCCACCGAGGGGCTGCACGTCACGGTGCTGTACGACGAGCCGCGCGTGCTCATCGTGCCCCGGTACCACCGGCTGGCGGGCAAGGAGTCCGTCACGCTCGACGACATCGCCGACGAACCCCTTCCGCGGGTCCGCAACCCCGATCCGGCCTGGAGCGCGTTCTGGCGCATCGACCCCCGCCCGGACGGCCGCCCGGCACCCGACGGCCCTCTCGTCGAGGACGGCGAGGACAAGCTCGAGCTCATCGCCGCCGGGGAAGCCGTGGCCATCGTGGCCGGGTCGCACGCCACCGGCCTGCGCCCCGACCTCACGACGATCCCGCTCGACGGCGTCGAGCCCTGCCACGTCGTGCTGGCCACCCGCGCCGGCGACCGCAACCGCCTCGTGGCGCAGTTCCGCAGGATCGCCGAAGCCCGCCTGTCCCATCACTGAGGCGGACAAGGCGCGGGGAAGACCACAGGTGCGAGGTGGGTTGATCCATCCATGGCGAGAGTGGTCAAGGCGACCGCGTTCGGCGGTCCCGAGGTGCTGGCCGTCGTCGACGAGCCCGTCCCCGCCCCGGGGCCGGGCGAGGTGACGATCCGGGTCGAGGCCGCCGCGGTCAACCCCATCGACTACAAGATCTACAGCGGGCTGCTCGGTCGCGACCCGGATACGCTTCCGCAGCGGGTCGGGATGGAGCTGGCCGGGGTGGTCACCGCTGCCGGACCGGGCGCGCACGGGCCCGCCGGTCCGCTCGCGGTCGGCGACGAGGTCATCGCGTACCGGCGGGACCGGCCGGGCGCGTACGCCACCGAGGTGACCTGGGAGGCCGAGTTCGTGGTGCCCAAGCCCGCGCGCCTGAGCTTCGCGGAGGCGTCCGGGCTGCTGCTCACCGGCAGCACCGCGGTGCACGCGCTGACCGCCACCGGTGTGCGGGCGGGCGACACGCTGCTGCTGCACGGCGCCGCCGGCAGCGTCGGCAGGCACGTCGCCCAGCTCGCCCGGGACGCAGGTGCCGAGGTGATCGGCACCGCATCGCCCCGGCGCCACGACGAGCTATCCGCGCTCGGGGTCCGGCCGGTGGCGTACGGGCCGGGCCTGGCCGACCGCGTTCGCGCGCTGGCGCCGGCGGGCGTCGACGCCGCGATCGACGCGGTCGGCACCGACGAGGCCGTCGACGTGTCCCTCGAGCTGGTGGCCGACCGGGAGCGGATCGCCACGCTCGCCGCGTTCGCGCGCGGTGCCGAGGCCGGCATCCAGATGCTCGGCACCGCGCCCGGGGCCACCGACCGCGGAGACCGGGTGCGCCGGCAGGCGTGGCCGCGGCTGCTCGAGCTGGCCACCGCCGGCCGCCTCCGTACGGCGGTCACCCGTACGTTCCCGCTGGCCGAGGCCGCACGGGCACACGCCTTCGTGGCCGAAGGTCACGCCGGGGGCAAGGTGGTCCTCCTGGGCGGGTGATCCGGAAGTCCGCTGGCTCCAGTGCATCGAATCGGGCGATAATCGATGGTCCCGCCGGAGGGGGACCGGATGACATCGCTTCCTTTGCCGCCAGTGGTGACCGACGCGGATCTGGATCTGGTTCGTCGACGCGTCCTCGGCGGCCCTGGCGACCACCGGGTATCCGGCCAGATAAGTCTCGGACGCTCGGAAGCGATACGACTCGGACCGGAGACCGCGGGACTGGATCAGGACCTCGCGCGCGCGCTGGAGCGGGACGCGGACCACCACCGCTACTACATGATCATGTTTCGGTGCACCTTCCGCACCGGCTCGGCCCCGGTCGTCAGCGCTCGACTGTCGGTAGCGTTGCGGCAGGCGTCCGTCCGCGGTGTCGCCGACCCCGTGGTGTGGTCGATGGATCCGTTGCGCGCTGCTACTCCGGTCAACCATCGCCGGATGCTGCGGCTGAGTCCGAATATAAAGATCTTGCCGGAGACCTCCGAATTCGGGCTGGCGGCGGAGCATTCCCGGGAATACACATCGAACCTCTCGCACATCGTCGCCCAGGGTGAGGGTGAAAGCCAGGTCGAGTGGGTCTTCAGCAAGACGGAGGCGGTCGATCTGGTCGGCGTTTACCACCTCCATCTCGTCGCACGTACGTCGGCCCGGGTGTCGTGCCGGGCCGAGCTCGCCCTCGCCGCCACCCGAGAAGAGAAGCGGTTCGGCCTCGTGCGTTATCGTGCCGCCATACCGGCGGAACATGGCGCGGTCCCGCTGGCCGGGCTGTGAGCGGCTGGTCGTTCCTCCGCCGAGGCGCCCACCTGCATGACCTCCTTCGGCTCAGCATGACGGGCAGGCTCGGGCAGCTGACCGTCATGGTCTTCGACGAAGCGATGACCATGGAGCGGGCCTTCGAACTCATCCGAGCCGAGCGGGAGTCCCTCCCGGTCGGCGAGTTCGCGGTCGCGTTGGCCGACGACTGCTGGGAGTACGCCAGCACGAGACGGGAGATCGGCTGTGTCGCGGCGGGCCTGTTGCACGAGTGGGTCCTCGCCCATTCCCCGCATGATCGAGCGGCGGTGTACGCCAGCGCGCGGTCGTTCGTGCGCGCCGCCGCGGAGGTGCTCATCGGCCGTGACGACGGTGCCCTCTACCGCCGGGCGAGCCACGCCGCGAGCCTGATGGTCGCTGCGGCGTCGCCCGAGCAGGTGGCGTGGGCGCGCCGCACGGCGGGACAGCTGGCCCTGGCGCCGTACGCGCTCGACCCGGTGGATGAACACCACGACCACGTCTTCAGCGATCGCGACGACTACGAGTTCGGTCGGTGGCGACGTGCACAGGTGGAGCGGTCGTCATCGGCGAGTACCCGTCCGGGTGAGCACGTCATGCCGGAGCCCAGGATCGGTCTCCGCAACGCCGTGATGCACCTGTCGGCAGCCGCGGCCCATTCGAGCGGCGAGGCGAAGGGAAAGGCGCTGGCACACCTGGCCTTCGCCGAGTACTCGCGCCACCTGGCCGGCTGCGGCGATGATCTCGCAACCGTGGATCGGTTGTGCGACGAGTCGGCGGCGTTGCTGTCTCCCACGAGCGACCCACTGGCGTCGAATCGCCTGCTCTGGCTGTACATCATGCGCCGTCGGTTCGACTCCGTCGCCGGGCGCATGATCGCGGTTCCCCGGGAGCTCCTCCCCGATGGCCTGGCGCACACGGTGCTGGTCGTTGCCACCGCGTTGCGCATCCACACCATGGGCCGCAAGGCCGACCCCGGGGTGTGGCGGACCATCATCGACATCGCGTTCCCGTGGGTGGCCGCCGATCCGCATCTCCAGCCGTACCGTCGGTACTTCGATGTGCTGACCGCGCACTCCCTTCCCGGCGACCCCCGGGACTGTGACGCGCGGCGGGACGCCGCGGTGTCCGACGGTGATCCGGATGCGACGTCGGTCGCGGCGGACCGGCTGCACGCCTTGCTGTGCGGGCCGGGCGACGCTGACCTGTGGGCCGAAGGAGCCGCGCTGGAGGCCGTGCGATCGCACGCTCCCGAGCTCGACCGCACCCTGGGTGTCGTCATCGCCTTCCGGCGGTGGAAGACCGCGGTCCGGGCCGCCGATCACCAGGGGCCCCAGCGGATACCGGCCTACGTCGATGCGGTCGTCGGCCTCGCTCTCAACGGGAGCTGGGACCTCGCTCTGGTCGCCCTTCAGCTCCTGGAGTCGGCGATCCGCGACGAGTTCGGCAGGGGGGCCGACCTCGCTGATCCAGATCTGCTCAGGAAGCTTCCCCTTCTCGTCGATGTCGCGTTCGAAAGACTGCCCGAAGGGAGCTGGCCGAGCGTCATCACGTGCCTCTCGATGCTCGTTCGGCGGTGGTCCGAGTGGAATTCGAGCCGGCTCATGATGTTCGGGATGATGGCTGTCAAGGGACGGGCACTGGGTACGGCCATCGCCCGGGCCGGGCCGCGGAGGTCGCCGTCCGAAGTGGTCCGGTGCGTGGATCTCCTCTCCCGTTACGGAACCGGGGCCGGCGATGCGGCGGACCTGCGTCTCCCGGGTCGTCACGAGTTCACGGCGTCGGGCTTCCTGCAGGGCGCGGAGCGCGAATCGGGCTCACTGGTGGAGCAACAGCGGGCGAACATCCGGCGTCGTGCCCAGGACTCCGACTTCATCGGTGGGTACCACCTCGCACCGCGGCGTGAGCCGGACGAGGTTCTGGAGGCGCTGCCGCAGGACGGAATCCTGCTGAGCGTGGTCGCCAACTCGACGGCCGTCGGTGAGGGCTACGGCGTGCACGCGGTGTTCGGCGTCAACGGCAGGCTCCGCGCGGTCTCGGCGATGTCGCCGGGGGCGCCCACCGAGCACGTCGAGACGAGCCTCGATCCGAGGAACGTCGGCCACGACACGACCATCCACTCCCCATTCGGCCTCAGGATGGGTGGCTTGCGCAGTGCACTGCTCGATGAGCCGCTGCACCGCGCGGTCACCCGGGAGGCGGAGTCGGGATTGTCGTACTTCGGCAGCTGGATCCTGCATCCGGTCGCGGTGGAGCTGTTGGAGAGCCTGGTCTCCCAGGGCGGCTACTCGCGGATCCTCTTCTCCCCGCACGAGGCCCTGCACCTCTTCCCGCTGCACCTCACGCCCTTCCGCGACGGCATCCTGGCCGACCACTTCACCGTGACGGTGCTCCCCTCGCTGGAATGCCTGTTCTCCGGCTCGCGCGCCGCCGAGGCGAAGGCCGGCGGCGTCAGCGTGGTCGCGTGCGCGGCCGGAGGGCTTGGCGTGGGCCTGCCGGAAGAGCCGTCGCTCCACGAGCAGGCCGAGCGGATCGCCGGTCTGTTCGGCAGCCGGCCGCTCACCGGGGACAACGCCACCCCGGACGCCGCACTCGACGTGCTCGGTGCCGCCCGCTACCTCCACCTGGCGGCCCACGGCGTCCCCGATCACGACGCACCCCTGTTCTCCCGCGTCTACCTGGCAGGCGGTCAGCTCCACGCCTACGAGGTCCTGGAGCGTGACCTTCGAGGTGTCGAACTCGTGACGCTCAGCGCGTGCGAGTCCGCGCTGCTGCGCTACGACTTCTTCGACAACCTGCACGGCCTGGTCCCCGCTTTCCTGCGCGCAGGCGCACGGGCCGTCGTCGGCGCATTGTGGCCGGTCGAGCCGGACGTCGCGGTGACCTTCTTCGGTGAGCTCTACGCCCACCTCGCCGCGGGTGTCGACCAGGTAGCCGCTTTTCGGGCCGCCCAGAACACCGCACGGGAACGGCACCCGAACTACCGCGACTGGGGTGGCTTCAGCTACTTCGGGCGTTGACGCCGGACACCCCGAGCCGGTGGCGCAGGCCGCTGGCCCTGCTGACCGGCCGGGCCACCGCGGCGCGCACGGCCTCCTCGGTGCCGATGACCCGGACGAACTCGGCGGCCCGGGTGACCGCGGTGTACAGCAGCTCCCGGGTGAGCAGCGGGGACTCGGCGGGCGGCAGCACCACCGTGACCCGCCGGAACTGGCTGCCCTGGCCGCGGTGCACGGTCATCGCGTGCACGGTGGCCACCTCCGACAGCCGGGCGGGCGGGTGCAGGGTGGGCACCCCGCCGCGCGCGAACGCGACCCGCAGGCCCTCCGGTACGGCGACCGCGACGCCGGTGTCGCCGTTGAACAGCCCCACGTCGTAGTCGTTGGCGGTGACGAGCACCGGGCGGCCGGGGTACCACGGACCCGTCGGCGCATCGGGGAGGGCCGCCCGCAGCCACCGCTCGATCTCCGCGCTCCAGCGGGTGACGCCGAACGGGCCCCTGCGGTGCGCGCACAGCACCCGGTGCCGTTCCAGCGCCGCGAGCGCGGTGGGGACGTCGCCGCGCCGGGCCGCGCCGGTGAGCTCGCGGCCGGCGGCGACGACGTCCATCCGCACCCCGTCGGCGTCGTCCGCCGCGACGAACTCCAGGTCGGGGTGACCGCCGTGCAGCAGGGCCACCGCGGAGTCGGCGTCGCCGGCCTGAACGGCCCGGGAGAACTCGGCGATGGCGCCGCCGAAGCGCCACACGTGCCGCAGGGTGACCACGCCGTTGATCACGGAGCCGTCGACGAGGCTGCCCGCCACGCCCGCGGCGTCGAGCGCCGCGTCGAGGCTCGCCTCCGGCCGGCCCGGCGCGCGGGCGAGGTCGCCGAGGACCGCGCCCGCCTCGACCGACGCCAGCTGGTCGGGGTCGCCCACCAGCACGATCCGGGCCTCGGGGCGCACGGCCTCCAGGAGCCGGGCCATCATCGTGAGCGAGACCATCGACGTCTCGTCGACCACCACCACGTCGAACGGCAGCCGCTGGGCCCGGCCGTACCGGAACCGCCCGCCCGGCCGCCAGCCCAGCAACCGGTGCAGGGTGGCGGCCTCGGGGGTGCGCGACCGCAGCTCGGCGGGCAGCTCGGCCGCGACCGCCTCCTGCAGCCGGGCGGCCGCCTTGCCGGTGGGGGCGGCGAGCGCGACCCGCGGCGGCGGGCCCGGCTGGTCGTGCAGCAGGGCGAGCAGGCGCGCCACCGTGGTGGTCTTGCCGGTGCCGGGGCCGCCGGCGAGCACCGTGACCCGCCGCAGCACGCTCACCGCGGCCGCCAGCCGTTGCCGCTCCGAGCCCGGCGCCGGGAAGTAGCGCTCCAGGCCCTCCCGCAGCCGCGCGACGTCGACCGCGGGCCGCGCGGCCGCGGCCCGCTCCGTGAGCGACCGGCGCACCACCTCCTCCTCGCCCCAGTAGCGGGCGAGGTAGAGCAGCCCGTCGACCAGCCGCAGCGGACGCCCCCCGGGCTCGTGGGGCCCGTCGGTCACCACCGGGCTCGCCGCGCACGCCGCGAGCCAGCGGGGCGGGTCGGGCCATGGCAGCGCGGAGACGTCCACGATCTCCTCGCCCTCGCCCAGCACGGTGTGGCTCACCGCGGCGAGGTCGACGCACACCGACCCCAGGCGCACCGCGCGCACGGCGAGCGCCACGGCGAGCAGTACCTCCTCGTCGGTCTCGCCGCCGAGCCGCCCGACCCGCGTGGCCACGTGCACGTCGGCGGGATCGAGCACGCCGGCGGTGTTGAAGACGCCGAGCAGCCCGTCGGCGGTGCGGGCCAGCCGGACGTCGCCGATATCGACCGTCATGCCCGCTCACCGTCCAGCAACCCGGACAGCTCCTGCACAAGCGCGGCGGGCGGCGCCCAGCTGAACACCCCGCACGGCACTCCGCCGACCGCCGGGGTGTCGGGGCCGCACATCCCGCGCACGAACAGGTACAGCACCCCGCCGAGGTGGCGCTCCGGCGCATAGCCGGGCAGGCGCCAGCGCAGGTACCGGTGCAGCGCGACGCCGTAGAGCAGCGCCTGCAACGGGTAGTGGGCGGCGATCATCGCCTCGGCCAGGCGCGGCGGCGTGTAGTGGGCGGACGTGAGCGGGTCGCGCCCGTCCGGCCCCATCGGCCCGAGCCAGTTGGTCTTGTAGTCGACCACCGCGAACCGCGGGCCGGGCAACCGCAGCACGGCGTCGATGCTGCCGGTGAGGTAGCCGCGCAGCGGCTGCTCCGCGAGCGCGGCGAGCGCGTCGGGGTAGTTGCGCAGGGGGTCGTCGGCCGGGAGGTGCCGGCGCAGCAGCGGTGCGAGCGCGCCGAGGGTCACGGGAGGGCCGGGTTCGTCGCCGCCCGCGAGGGGGAGCTCGAAGTCGAGCTCGGCGAGCCGGTCGCGCGGCGCGATGTCGGCCAGGCGCAGGCCGCCCGCGAGGGGACCGAGCGGCGTGCGGGCGGCCGGCAGCAGCGCCGCGGCCAGCCGCTCCGCCTCGACGCCCGGTACCGGGTGGTGCACGAGCTGCTCGCGGGCGCGCGCGGTGAGCTCGCCCGCCAGATCGGCAGCGGTGAGGTCGGCCGCCTCGAAGATCCCGTGCACCAGCGTGCCGAACCCGGCCCCGAGCGGCAGCTCGGCCATCGGTGACGGGAGGTCGGCGCCGGGGAGGTCCGACGTCGCCGCCAGCTCGACCGCCGCCTCGTCGTCGATCTCCGGGGCCTCGGGCTCGCTGCCGACGCCCGGCCCGTGGCCGTGGGCCGCGTCGGCGGTGAGCGCGCTGTAGGACGTGCGCCGCCACGCGATGTCCAGGTGGCGGGAGAACTCCGCGGCGCGCAGCTCATCCGCTGCCGGCGCCGGGGCGGAGAACGTGAGGGCGGCTCGGGAGAACCCGATCTCCTCCACCGAGATCCGGCTGCCGGCGAGCTCGCGCAGCGCGTGGAGCGCGGCGTTGTCGGCCGGCACGCGGTAGGCCTCCGCGGGGTCGCGCCCGGCGTCGGGCCGCCCGATCAGCAGCCGGTGCAACGGGGACGTGGCCGTGGTGGTGGCCGGCACCCACCACGTGACCACCTGGCAGCGTGCCCGGGTGAGCGCGACGTAGAGCAGCCGCAGGTCCTCGCCCGCCTCCTCCGCGCGGTGCCGGGCGACCCGCTCCTTCCACCCCTCGCCGGACTCGCCACCGACGTCGAGCACCCGGGCACCCGACTCGTCGTGCAGCAGCGGGACGTCCGGGTCGCGGACGTTGCGGTCCCAGGCGAACGGCACGTAGACGATCGGGAACTCCAGCCCCTTGCTGCGGTGAATCGTGATGATCTGCACGGCGTCGGCGTCGGACTCGAGCCGCCTGCTCCGCTCGACCACGACGTCCTGGGCGGCGTCGGCGATGCGGTGGCGCAGCCATTCCACCAGCGCGGCCGGGCCCAGGTGCTCGGACGCCGCGGCCGCGTGCAGGGTCTGTGCGATGTGGCGCAGGTCGGTGAGCAGCCGCTCGCCGTCGGCGACGCCGAGCAGGCGGCCGGGCAGTCCGGTGCGGGTCGTGATCGCCTCCAGCAGCGCGGCGACCCCGCGTTCGTGCAGCACCGCGGCCCAGGCCCGGAGCGTGGCACCGACCTCGTCGAGCAGGGACTCGGCGTGCGGCCCGCAGAGCTCGGCGACCGTGTGGCCGAGGAACGGGGTGAGCGCGGCGGCGCGCACCCGCGCCGCCCGCGGCTGCTCCAGGGCCTCCAGCAGCGTGAGCCACTCCCCGGCGACCGGGGTGCCGAACACGCTCGCGGTGCCGGACAGCACTGCGGGCACCCCGGCGGCGGCGAGCGCCTGGCGGATCATCGCGCCCTGGTCGTTGGTGCGCACCAGCACCGCGACGTGGCCGGGTGCGACCGGCTCGCCGTCGACGGAGGCCGGGCTCGCCAGCAGCGCCGCGATGTCGGACGCGGCGTCGCGCGTCACGAGCTCCCGGGCCGGTGCGACGACGGCGAGGTCGCGGCGGGGTGCCTTGGGCAGCCCGGCGCGGGACGCCACGCGCAGCCGGAACGGCGTGTCGACCGGCGCGCCCCGCAGCCTGCTGCCGGGGTGCGCGGACTCGACGGGGTGCACCGTGATCCGCGGGTCGCCCAGCGCCGCCCCGGCGAACACGGTGTCGAGCGCCTCCAGCAGGACCGCGTCGCTGCGCCAGTTGCGGGCGAGTGTGGCGTGGTGGTCGGCGGCCTCGGTGGCGTCGAGGTAGCTCACGACGTCGGCGCCGCGGAAGGCGTAGATCGCCTGCTTCGGGTCGCCGATCAGCACCAGGGCGGTGGACCCGTGGAAGGCCTTGCGCAGGATCTGCCACTGCACCGGGTCGGTGTCCTGGAACTCGTCGACCAGCACCACCCGGTAGCGGGCCCGCAGCCGGGCGGCCGCGCCGCGCGCCGGGTCGGCCAGTGCATCGGCGAGGCGGGTGAGCATGTCGTCGTAGGTGTAGATGCGCCGCACCCGCTTGCGCCGCGCCACCTCGGCCCGCACGGCGGTGGCGAAGCGGTACCGCACGTGGGCGGCCGTGCCCGGCTCGGCGCCCCGCGGCTCGAGCCGCGCCTGCCCGTCGTGCACGGCCCGGCGCGCGAGGGTGAGGGCCTCTCTCCGGCTGAAGTCGGGCGTGCCGGCGCCCCGCGCCCCGTACTTGCGGACGTAGAAGTCGTCGACGACCTCCGCGAGGATGTCCTCGATCGACTCCACGAACGTGGCGTCGCGGTCGCCGTCGCCCGCCACGCCCAGCCCGGCGAGCATCTGCTGGCAGAACTGGTGGGTGGTGGCGATGGTGGCCGCGTCGAACTGGGTGACGGCGCGGGCGAGGCGGGCCCGCCGGGCCGCGACCTCGGCATCGGGCGCCTCGGCGAGCAGCCGGAGCACGTCGTCGGCGCCTGCGCGGGCGGCAGCGGGATCGGCCAGGCCGCGTTCGGCCGTGACGAGGCGCTCCCGGACGCGTTCGCGCAGCTCCTGCGTGGCCTCCCGGCCGAACGTGACGAGCATGAGCTCGGGGAGCGACGCGCGGCCCTCGGCGACGTAGCGCGTGGCGAGCGCGGCGATGGTGAACGTCTTGCCGGTGCCGGCGCTCGCCTCGAGCACGGTGGTGCGGGTGGGCAGCTCGCCGCAGACGTCGAACGCGGCCGGCGCGAGCACCGCAGGCGTGGGGAACTGGATGACGGTCACAGCCGCACCACGTCCTCCGCCGTGAGCAGCGGCGACCAGACCTGCAGCGCGAGCGTGCCGAACCGGGTGGGCTCCCCGCCCGGCGGCCCGGGGACGGTGAGCACCTCGGCGCCCGCGTCCGGGCCCCACGCCCGCACGTGCGCGGTGTCGGCCCGTTCGGCACCGGCGCCGCTGCTCCACTTGCGCAGCGCCTCGTCGAGGGCGCCGGACGGGTCCGCGCCGCCGCGGCGGACGGTGGCGTACGTGTGGCCGGTGACGGTGGGCAGCGGCAGCGGCTCGCGCAGGCCCGCGCGCCGCAGCGCCACGAGTTCGGCGAGCTCGGCGGCAGCCCGGTCGGGGTCGAGCGGGCCCACCGTGGCCATCGCGAGCCCGAACTTCTGCCCGCGCCCGATCGTGACCGCGCGCCACGGCTCCCGGGTGGCGGCGGTGAGCGCGAGCAGCCGCACCCACGCGCGGATCCGCTGCTTGGCCGCGAGCCGCGAGAACTCCGCGCGCAGCAGGACGGTGCCGTGCAGCCCGCCGACCGTGCCCACGACGCGGGTGCCGTCGGGCAGGGCGACGTCGACGTCGCGGTCACCCGCCTCACCCGCGAGGTAGGGCTGGGCGGCCGAGACGATCGGCTCGACGTCGTCGAGCACCCGGTGCAGCGCCTGCTCGCCCAGCGCCCCCGGCGGCAGCTCCCCGCGGCGCCACTCGGCCTGCCGGCAGCGGTCGAGCGGCCGCCCGGCCAGCCGGTCGCGCAGCAGCCGGTCGCCGATCGCCCACGTCGCGAGCCCGTCGAGGTCGACCGGGAGCGCGTCGATGTCCTGCTCCTCCGCCGTGAAGAGCGACAGGCCCACCCGCTGGCGCAGGAACTCCTTCACCGGGTGCTCGACGAACGACACCAGGTCGTCGAGCGGGACGGTGTCGCTGCCGTCGTCGCCGGCAGGGGGCAGCGGGGCGGCGAGGAACGGTGCCGGCGCCACCTTCGCCCCGGTGGCCGCGACCGCGCCCGCCAGCTCGGCGCGGTCGAAGCTGAACGGGGCGGGCCCGGAGAAGTTGCGCGGGTCGAACGGCTGCAGCGGATGGCCGACCACCACCTGGTCGAGCGCCGCCGGGCCCGCGGTGGCCGCGACGGCGTCGAGCAGCTCCCCGAGCGGAACGGCCGGTGGACGCCGGGCGCCGCTGCGCTCGTCGGCGCCGGAGTGCACCACGACGAGGTGCTCGGTGGCGGCGCAGATCGCGTCGAGGAAGAGCTGGCGGTCCTCGCTGCGCGGGTCGCGCTCGCCGACGAGCGGGTCGCGGGCGAGCAGGTCGTCGCCGTCGGGCACGCCCGCGCGGGGGAAGGCGCCGTCGTCGAGCCCGAGCAGGCAGATCACGCGGTGCGGCACCGACCGCATCGGCACCAGCGTGGCGACGGTGAGGGTGCCGGTGCGGAAGTTGGCCCGGGTGGGCCGGCCGCGCAACCGCTCGGCGAGCAGGCCGCGGACGTCGGCCAGCCCGAGCTCGACGGTGGCGGCGTGCGGCCCGGCGGCCCGGACCGCCGCGGCGAGCTCGGCGCGGGCCTGCGCCCCCTGCCACTCGTCGGTGCCGGTGACGAGCGTGAGCGCGTCGAGCCCGTCCTGCAGCACCGCGACCCACCGGTCGAGCGGCTGCTGCCCGCCCAGCCCGGCGAGGACGGCCGCGACCCGCTCGACGAACTCGGCGAGCCTGCCCACCCGCGCGACGTCGCCGGACTCGACCTCGTCCAAGGGCAGCGCGGTGCCGAGCCACTCGTGCTCGGCACCCGACATCGCGACGCCGAGGAGCAACCGGTCGAGGCCCGCGGACCAAGTGTTCTGCGGGAACCCGTCGAGCTGGAACGGCGCGCGGTGCGCACCGTCGAGCCCCCACCGCACCCCGGAGCGGACCACGAGCTCGCGCAGCCGTTCGAGGTCGGCCTCGTCCAGGTCGAAACGCCTGCGCACCGGTGCGGTGCCGAGCAGGTCGAGCAGCTGGGACGCGGTGACGCGCGCGTCGGCGAGCTCCAGCAGCTGCGCCACCGTGTCGAGCAGGGGGTTGACCTGGCGCAGGGCACGGTCGGCCAGGCGGACCTGCAGGCGCTGGCCGGGATGGGCGTCGGGGCCGTCGGCGAGGCCGAAGCAGGCGGAGACCAGCGGCGCGAACGTCTCGACGTCGGGGCACATCACGAGCACGTCGCGCGGTTCGAGGGTGGGGTCGGTCTGGAGCAGCCCGAGCACGACCTCCCGCAGCACCTCGACCTGGCGGTCCGGGCCGTGGCAGGAGTGCACCTGCACGCTGCGGTCGTCGGGCCGCAGCACGAAGCCGCCGTCGGGCGCGCGGTCGTCGCGCAGGTCGGCCTGCAGCCGCTCCAGGAGCGTGCGGGGCGGGCGCTCCTCCGCAGGGTGGTGGACGTCGACGCGATCTGCGGGCAGCCGCAGCTGCAGCTCGCGGGCGTCGCGGCCGAGCGACCCCAGCAGCGGGTGGCGCGGTGTGCCGGCCGTGGGGTCGGCGCGCCGGGCCGGGACCTCGGGCGGCACGGCGACCGCCGCCCACAGGGCGGGCGACGGGTGGGGCAGCCACAGGTGCACGTCGCGGTGCTCGGCGAGCGCCGCCAGCACCGCGAGGTGCTCGGCGGGCAGGCGGGTGGGGCCGAAGACCGACAGCCGCGCCGGGAGCGCGACCACGTCGGGGTCGGCGCGCAGCGCGGCGCACGCCGCCCGGAGGCGCTCGGCCGGGGAGGGGGCGCCGACGCGCTCGTGCAGCCGCCGCCACAGCTCCGGCTGCCACGCGAGGTCGGCCGCCCGGCCCTCCGGGGCCCCCGCGCCGGACAGCCATCCGGTGAGCAGCGCGGGCCGGTGGGTGGCGTAGGAGGCGAAGAGGTCGGTGAGGTGGCGTGCGACGGCGTATCGGCGGCCCCGCTCCGCCTCGCCGACGTGGGCCCCCAGCGGGGCGCACCACTCCTCCCCGACGCTCGCGTCGATCACCTCGAGCAGCGGCCACACGGCCCGCTCCGGCTGCCAGGGGTCGTCGGCGGGATCCAGGCCGGTGGCCGCGGCGACGACCTCGGCCACCACCGCGGCAGGGGAGGGGAAGGCGACGCCCGCGCACACCCCGTCGCCGGCGCCGCCCGCTGCCCCCAGCCGGTGGGCCAGCCGCTGCGCCAGCCACCGCTCGACGCCCCGGGCCGGCACCGCGACGACCTCCGTGGCGAACGGGTCGGCAGGTGGATCGGCCAACAGCTCGCCGAGCGCGCGGGCCAGCACGTCGGCCCGTTCGGCCCGGTGCAGGTGCCACATGGCTGTGCCCCCCTCGTTCACGTTCTGCGCACACGCTAGGCGCGGGCGGTGACAGACCCGGACAGGGGCGCGCCGGTTGTCCACAAGTCACCGAGCGCGAGCGCGTGCACGGGGTGCGTTGCCTCGAGATCGAGCCGCGCGGCAGCGAGGAAGCCCGTGTGCCCACGCTGGGTGATCATCCACCCGCCGCCTTCACTACCCACCGTGATCAACCTCGGGAAACAACACGATGGTGTTATCCCGCTTCGGCCCGGCTAACGGAAAGCTGTGACCCGCGCGATCACCGGGTACAGGACGCGGAGGAAGGGGCCAGATGAGCGCCGACAGGAGCGACGCGACGACCGGGCCGGTGGTGCCGGAGCAGCGCGGGGTACGCGATGCGGCGCGGGCCGAGGTCCTCGCCCGCCACGGCAGGCTCACCAGGGCCGGGCGTCCGATCTTCTGCCGGCCCAGCCGCGCCGAGGTGGCGGGCAGGGCGCTGCCCCGCCCCGGCTCGGACGGCAAGGTCATCTACTCGACGCGCGAGGACGCCGAGGCGGCCGCCCGCGAGCTCGAGGCGCTCGGCGCGAGGCCGTTGCGCTCCTACATCTGCGCCCGCTCGAGGGGCGGGCACTACCACCTGACGACGGACGCTCCCCGGACGGGCCACCTCCCCCTGCACCTGCGCATCCCGCAGCAGCGCACCCCCCTCTCCGCCTGACGCACCTCCCGCTCCGTACGAACGGCACCTCCGTCCGACAGGACCGGACGAGAGTGCCGTTCGTGCAACGGCGGTGGCATCGTGGAGCCCGCCGCCACCCCGGGAGCCCGCCATGCCGAACCACCCCCGCGCCGGAGAGCCCGCTCAGGCCTCGGACCTCGTCGACCTCGACGCGCTGCTCGCCGCCTACCACGACCGCACCCCGGACCCGGACGACCCGGCGCAGCGGGTGGCGTTCGGGACGTCCGGGCACCGCGGCTCGTCGCTGCGCACCACGTTCAACGACGCCCACATCGCCGCCACCAGCCAGGCCATCTGTGAGTACCGGGCATTCCAACGCACCGACGGGCCGCTCTTCATCGGGCGCGACACGCACGCGCTGTCGGAGCCGGCGTGGGTCACCGCGATCGAGGTGTTCCAGGCCAACCGCGTGCAGGTGCTCGCCGACGCCGAGGACGCGTTCACGCCCACCCCCGCGGTCTCGCACGCCATCCTCACCCACAACCGCGGCCGGACGTCCGGCCTCGCCGACGGGGTGGTCGTCACGCCGTCGCACAACCCGCCGTCGGACGGCGGCTTCAAGTACAACCCGCCGAACGGCGGCCCGGCCGACACCGACGCCACCTCCTGGATCGCCGGCCGCGCCAACGAGCTGCTGCGCGCCGGCCTCGCGGGCGTCCGCCGCACGTCGCTCGACCGCGCGGGGCTCGCCCGCCACGACTTCCTCGGCGCGTACGTCGCCGACCTGCCGTCGGTGGTGGACCTGGACGCGGTCCGGTCGGCGGGCGTGCGCATCGGCGCCGACCCGATGGGCGGGGCGAGCGTGGCCTACTGGGGTGCGATCGCCGAGCGGCACGACCTCGACCTCACCGTCGTCAACCCGGCCGTCGACCCGCGGTTCGGGTTCATGACGCTCGACTGGGACGGCAAGATCCGGATGGACTGCTCGTCGCCGTACGCGATGGCCTCGCTCGTGCAGCGGCGCGGGGAGTTCCGCATCGCCACCGGCAACGACGCCGACTCCGACCGGCACGGCATCGTCACCGCCGACGGCCTGATGAACCCCAACCACTTCCTCGCCGTCGCGATCGGCTACCTGTACGCCCACCGGCCGGGGTGGTCACCCGACGCGGGGGTGGGCAAGACGGCCGTCAGCTCGTCGATGATCGACCGCGTCACCGCCGACCTCGGCCGCACGCTCGTGGAGACCCCGGTCGGGTTCAAGTGGTTCGTGCCGGGACTGCTGGACGGTTCGATCGGCTTCGGCGGCGAGGAGAGCGCCGGGGCGTCGTTCCTGCGCACCGACGGCGGCGTGTGGACCACGGACAAGGACGGGATCATCCTGGCCCTGCTCGCCTCGGAGATCACCGCGGTGACCGGCAGCACGCCGAGCGAGCGGTACCGGGAGCTCACCGAGCGGTTCGGCAAGCCCGCCTACGCGCGCACCGACGTGGCGTGCAGCCCCGAGGACAAGGCGAAGCTCGGCAAGCTCTCCGCCGACGACGTGCGTGCCACCGAGCTGGCCGGCGAGAAGATCACCGAGCGCCTCACCAGCGCACCCGGGAACGGCGCCCCGCTGGGCGGCCTGAAGGTCGTGACGGAGGGTGGCTGGTTCGCGGCCCGCCCCTCCGGCACGGAGGACGTGTACAAGGTCTACGCGGAGAGCTTCCACGGTGCCGACCACCTGATGCGCATCCAGGAGGAGGCGCAGGAGGTGGTGAGCGCCGCGCTCGGGTGAGACGGCGCGATCCGGCAGACTCCCGCCGGTGACCCAGAACGGATCGGAGCTCGTTCCGGCGTGGGCGCGGCGGACGGCGGGTGAGCACCGCTGGCCCGCCGCGATGGCGGTGGCCGTCACCATCGGGCTCCAGCTGCTCATGCCCCCGCAGGTGGTTCCGGACGCCCGCTTGGTCCTCCCCGCGCTCCAGCTCGCGCTGCTGGTCGGGTTGGTGGTGGTCAACCCGTTCCGGATGGACCGGCAGTCGGCCGCGCTGCGCGCGGGCGGCCTGGTCCTGACCGGGCTCGTCGCGCTGGCGAACGGGTGGTCGGTCGTGCTGCTCGTCGTCGACCTGCTCACGGGACGGCCGGGGTCGCCCGCCGAGCTGCTCACCGCGGGCGGCGCGATCTGGCTGACCAACGTGCTGGCGTTCGGGCTCGTGTACTGGGAGCTCGACCGCGGCGGGCCCGCGGCGCGCGCGGCAGCGGCCCGCGACCGCCCCGACTTCCTGTTCCCCCAGATGCAGGTCCCCGAGATCGCAGGCGCCGAATGGGAGCCGGCCTTCGTCGACTACGCCTACCTGTCCTTCACCAACGCCACGGCCTTCAGCCCCACCGACGTGCTGCCGCTGTCCCGGTGGGCGAAGCTGACGATGGCGGTGCAGGCGGGGGTGTCGCTCGTGGTGGTCGTGCTGGTGGTCGCCCGCGCGATCAACACCCTGGGCTGATCGTCCGAGCCGCCAGAGAACGATCCGGCGCAGTGCTGGAGCACGCCCGCGCGCCCCCGCAGGAGCGCGGTCATCGCGAATCCCGGGAGGCACGGGCCGACGAGCGTGCCGACGAATCCGGCCGGACCCTGCAGCGGCCGGTCCCAGGCGCCGAGCGCCAGCCCGAACCACGCCCAGGACGGGACGAACGCCATCACGACGTAGGTCGTAGGGGATTCACAGGTGGGGCACATCTCCGGGGGGCGAAGCGTTCGTCCGCAGCAGCCGGTACTCCCGCAGGACGAGCGCGATGACCACGACGTCCAGCGCGGCCAGCAACGCCAGCACGACCGATCCGGTGTGGACCGCGCGGACCAGCTCGTAGACGACGAACACGCCGAGCACGAGTGCCGCCACCGGGTAGGCGGGGCGGATCCTGCGCAGCAGCGCCCACACCAGGCCCAGCTTCAGGACGCCGTGCAGCCCGAGGTAGACGAGCACGAACGTGCGGTTGCCCGCGGTGAACTCGGCGGTGCCGGCCACGAGGTGCCGCGTGAGGAAGCCGTCGGGCGGTCCGAGCAGGTCGCGGCTGACGACCTCGGCGACGAGCCGGTCCACCGTGGCGGCCGGGACCAGCAGCAGCACCACGGCGCCGAGCAGCTCCGCTGCGCCGTCCAGGCCCTTCAGGAGCAGCGCGGCCTTGAACCAGCGCTCGGTGCGGCGTGCCCGGACATCGGCCATGGACGACTTCTACCAGCGTGCGCGACAGGAATCGCAGCGATCCGGACAACGTCCTACCCCGTACCGCCGGTCCGCCCCGATGCTCCGGGTGTGCTCGACAGGACCCGGTGGCCCGACACGCGCGAATGGCACCGCCCGTTGCTGCTGGTCGCGGCCGTGGCCGCGCCGTTCGTCGTGATCTCGCTCGCCGGCGTGCTGCTGGACGACCGGGTGCTGGTCGGAGCGCCGATCTGGTTGAAGCCGTTCAAGTTCGCGGTGTCGATCGTGATCTACGCGGTGACGTGGGCCTGGCTGTTCGCCCACCTGCCGCGGAATCGGCCGGTGCGCTGGTCCACGACGATCATCGCGGCGATGCTCGTGATCGAGTACGTGATCATCGTCGCTCAGGTGGTGCGCGGGAGGCAGAGCCACTTCAACGTCGCCACCCCGCTCGACGCCGGGCTCTGGGCCACCATGGGCACCTCGATCGTGGTGCTCTGGATCGCCAACCTCGTCGTGGCCGGGTACCTGCTGCGCCGGAAGGTCGGCGGCCCTTCCCTCACCTGGGGCGTCCGCGCGGGCGCCGTCATCTCGCTGTTCGGTGCCGCGGTCGCGTTCGTGATGCCACGGCCGACCGCGGCGCAGCGCGCATCGTTCTCCGACGGCACCTTCGCCGGGATCATCGGCGGGCACGGCGTCGGCGTCGCCGACGGCGGGCCGATCATGCCCGTCACGGGGTGGAGCACCACTGGTGGAGACCTGCGGATCGCCCACTTCGTGGGCCTCCACGCGCTGCAGGCGCTGCCGCTCGTTGCCGTGCTGCTGGCACTGCTGGCCGGCCGGGTGGCGGTGCTGCGCGCCGAGGAGGTCCGCACGCGGCTGGTCGTCGTCGCCTCCGCGGGGTACGCGGGGCTCACGCTCCTCTCGCTGTGGCAGGCCCTGCGCGGCCAGCCGCTGACCAGCCCGGACGTACTCACGCTGGCCGCCTTCGGCGTGCTGGTGCTGCTCGTTGCCGCCGCGGTGGTGGCCGTGCTCGGGACGAGCCCCCGCGACGCGCGGCGCACCCGGAAGACCGCGCGCTGAGCCCGTTCCGCGGGTCGCGGTCTCCCTTCGGGCCTGTCGCTCCGGCACACTCGCCTGGTGGCCGGCGCGCCGACGGTGCTGCCCGGGCCGGTCTCGTCCTTCGTCGGCCGGCGCCGGGAGCTGGCGGCCGTTGCCGGGCTGGTGGCGCGGCAGCGGCTGGTCAGCCTCGTCGGTCCGGGCGGCTGCGGGAAGACGCGGCTGGCCGCGGAGTGGGCCCGGTCGCAGCCCGCGGAGCTGGTGGGTTTCGTGGAGCTGGCGTCGTTGCCCGACGCGGCGTTGCTGCCCGTCGCCGTGCTGGTCGCGTGCGGCATCCGGGAGGAGCCGGGCACCGACGCGGTCGACCGGGTGGCGAGCCGGTTGGCCGGCGAACCGGGCGTGCTGGTCCTGGACACGTGCGAGCACCTCCGCGACGAGGTGGCCGCCTTCGTCGACGTCCTGCTCCGCCGGTGCGCGCGCCTGCGCATCCTGGTGACCAGCCGGGTGTCGCTCGGCACGGCGGGGGAGACCGTGCTGCCCGTCGGGGGGCTCAGCTCCGACGGGCCGCAGCTGTTCCTCGACCGCGCCCGCGCGGTGCAGCCGGACCTCGCACCCGACGTGGGCTCCGCGCGACGGATCTGCGAGCTGGCCGACGGCCTCCCGCTCGCGATCGAGCTCGCGGCGGCGAAGACCCGCGCGCTGCCGCTGACCCACATCGAGGCCGGGATGGCCGACCGGCTCCGTTTCCTCGCGCGGACCAGCCCGGTCGGCGAGCCGAGGCACCGGTCCATGGAGGCGTGCATCGGGTGGAGCTACCGGCTCGCGGAGCCCCGATCCCGGCGGGCGTTGCGGGCGCTGTCCGTGCTGCCCGGGCGGTTCACCGTCGAGGCCGCGGCTGCCGTGGCCGGCGAGCCGGCCCTCGAACCGCTGGTCGACCAGTCGCTGGTGACGTTCCACGCCGACGACGGCCGCTACGTGCTGCTGGACATGGTCCGCGAGTTCGCGGCCGGGGAGCTGTCCGCAGCGGGCGAGGCCGAAGCGGTCGCGCTGCGGCTGCTCGGCTGGGCGGACGAGCTGGCGCGCTCCGCCGCGCCGGGCCTGGACCGCGCCGATCCGGCCACGGTACGGCGGGTCGAACGCGACGACGCCGGCGTGCGCGCGGCGTTGGAGTACGCCGTCCGGAGCCGGAAGGCGCTCGACGTCGCCGCCGCGATCGTCGTCGGGTTGACGTTCTACTGGTCGCTGCGGGGTCGCTGCGGGGAGGGCCTGCTGTGGGCGCGCCGGGTGGCTGCCGCGACGGCATCGCCGCCGTGCGGCCTGACGTGGGCGATGGCCTTCCTCGCCAGCTACACCGGCGACGTCGTGGAGGGGAGCAGGCTCGGGGCGGCTGCGGCCGCCGAGGCGGCGGCGGCCGGGGACGACCGGGTGCGCGGCCGGGCGCTGGTCGTGGTGGGCATGGACGCGATCTTCTCGCGGCCCGCGCACGCGCAGGTCGTCCTCACCGAGGCGGTGGACCGCACCGACCGGGCCTGCGACGGCTGGGGTTCGGTCGAGGCCCGCCAGGCGCTCGCCTACGCGTTCCTGGTCCGATCCGATCACCGCGCGGCGCTGGCGCACCTCGACGCGGCGGTTCCGGTCCTCACCGAGCTGGGGCACGCCCAGCTCCGGGCGTGGGATGCGGCCGGGCGGGCGGAGGCGGCCGTCCTGGCGGGCCGGTTCTCGGTGGCGGAGTCCGAAGGCAGGCGCGGTCTCGCGCTCGCCGGCGCGGTCGGGGAGCCGGTCAGTGCCGTGTACGCGCTGCGCCCACTGGCCAAGGCGCTCTGCCAGCAGGGGCGGGTCGCCGACGCGGCCGCCGAGCTCGCGGCCGCCGCCTCGTTCTTCGCGGCCCACCCCGGCCTCGGGGTCGGCGAGGAGCTGGCCGTGTGCGCCGCGACCGTGGCGGTGTGGCGCGATCCGGCGACCGCCACGCCGGCCGCGGAGGAGGCGGTACGGGCCGCAGGCGAGGTGGCTGGGCAGGCGAGCGAAGCCGGGGCGCTGCTCGCCATCGCCCGGCTCGCGGCAGGCGATCCCGACGGCGCGTGCGCCGCCGCGGCGGCCGCAGTGCGCTGCGCCGAGCCGATCGAGGCTCGCGAGTCGGCGTGCACCGCGGGCCTGGCCTGGTGCGCCGCCGAAAGGATGCTGGGCACGGCCGGCGCCGGCACCGTGGGGCGCGCGCACCGGGTGCTCGCCGCCGCCGCGGACCTCGCGCTCCTGCCGCAGGTCGCGGACGCGCTCGACGTCGTCGCCGGGCTCGCCCTCGACCAGGGCCGCCCCGCGGTCGCGGCCCGCCTGCACGCGGCCGCTGCCCGGACAAGGGCCGAGATGGGATCCCGGCCGTCGGCTCTCGTGGACCTGTTCCGCCCCGCCGACGATCGGGCCGTGGCAGCGCGGCTCGACGCCGAGCAGCTGGCTGCCGCGGGGCGGGAGGGAGCACGGCTGACCGCTGCCCGGGCCGCGGCGTACGCGGCGCGCTCCCGGGGCCGGCGGGCGCGTCCGCGATCCGGTTGGGAGAGCCTGACCCCGACCGAGCGCGACGTGGTGGCGCTGGTGGCCCGCGGCCTGGGGAACCAGGCGATCGGTGCTCAGCTGCTGATCACCGAAGGCACCGTCCGCACCCACCTGCGCAGCGTGTTCGGCAAGCTCGGGCTGCGCAGCCGCACCGAGCTGGCAGCGGAGTTCGCCCGCCGGGACCGGTAGCCCTCTGCGCATCGGCAGATGTTCCGGCGGCCCGGGATTCCTACCGTGCCCGCATGGACGCAGCACACCTCATCCAGCTCACCACCGACACGTGGAACGACCGCGACCTCGACGGCTACCTCGCGGCCTACCACCACGACTGCGAGATCACGGCCCCCGGCTTCGTCGGCAAGGGGCACCAGGGGGTCACCGAGTTCTGGACGGCGTTCATGACCGCCTTCCCGGACAACCGCGTCCTGCTCCCGCACCCGATCATCGGAGCGGGCGACATCGGCGTCGAGGAGCCGGTGCTGGAAGGGACGCACACCGGCGTGCTGGCCGGAGCGGACGGGAGCGAGATCCCGCCCACCGGACGCCGGATCTCGGTCCCGGCCGCGGGGGTCCACACCGCCCGCGACGGCAGGATCGTGAGCTCGCGGTTCTACTACGACACCCTCGAGCTGCTCACCCAGCTCGGCGTCGCGGCGGGATGACGGGCCGGACCACGACCGGATGGAGGGGGTCCGGTCGTGGTCCGGCGCAGAGCTCACCCACCGGGGGCCGGGCCCCGTTCGGCGCCGGCCCCCCGCCTCGATCGTGGTGCTCCCGCTCGCCGACCTCGCGGTCGCCGCCGCGATTGGCGAGAAAGCGTCGGTCCCTGGCAAGTCCGGTTGTTCCACGCCGCAGTCGATCGTGCCAGATTTGCCCCAGCTCCCCGGACGGCTGCCTTTCCCGTGGAATCCCGCCCATCGGAAATGGCGCCTCGATGAACACCCGTGAAAGGGACGTCATGCCTCGAAAGAACCCGGCAGCGTCGGTCGCGTTCCGCGTCGGCGCTTCGATCGCCGTGAGCGTCGCGGTCGCGGTGGGCCCGCTCGTCACCACCGGTGTCGCCGTCGCGGAACCGTCGGCCGCCCGGCCTGCGGTCGCGACCGTCGAGCAGGAGTGGGAGAACACGGCCGAGCTGAAGGAGTTCAAGACCTCCGACGACAAGGGGACCTTCTACACGCTGAACGAGGAGGAGGCGGCTGCGGCCGAGGGGGTGCACGGCAACCGGCCGACGGGTGAGGCGGCCGGGATCCGGATGTTCACGAAGAAGGTGCCCGGATCCGTTCCCCTGCACCGGTTGAAGCAGCTGAACGTGTCGTACCACACCTACATCGTCTCGTCGTACCAGCCGGAGATCGATGCCCTCACCGCTTCCGACGCCCCGCGGCGGTTCGTCGACAAGGGTGTGATCGGGTACGTGCTCGCCGAGCAGGAGGAGGGCACGATGCCGCTCTACCGCTACGCCAAGGGCACGGTCTGGCGGATCGCCCGTGACAACCGGCAGGACCTCCTGAACGCCGGCTACAAGAAGAGCTCCGGCACGCTCGGGTTCGTTCCGCAGGGCTGATCCGCCCGTCGCGCTCCGGCTACCGGACGCCCAGACGGGCCAGGTCGCGACAGGTCGCCGCGAGCAGGTCGCGCAGGAGCGGCCCGGCGAGTTGCTCGTGCACGTCGACGACCGGGCGCCCGGCGCGCAGGTCCTGCTGGTAGCGCTCGCGATCGGCGGGGTAGGGGAGGGCGGACATGGCGGCGACGACCACGGTCTCGCCGTCCCGCTCCGCGACGGCGACAGCGTGGGTGCGCAGCACGGTCTCGTCGGGGTGGCCGATCCAGCCCGCCTTCACCGCGACGTCCGCGGCCGGGACACCGAGCGTGTCCGCCACGGCGTCGGGAATCCCGAAGGCCTGCTCGGGGGCCACGGCGCGCATCCAGCCCAGTACCCGCGCCGCGCCGGGATCGCGGGCGAGCGCCCCGTAGGCCGTGACGAGCTCGGTGGCGCTCACCTCGACCCCGCCGAACCAGCCGGGATCCGCGTTCGCCATCCGCCAGCGCACGGTGGTGGAGGCGGCCAGCCGGTCGAGGATCCGCGGCGGCGGGCCGGCGTGCCAGATGCGGTTGGTGGCGGCGTTGTCGGAGTAGCGGACCGCCCGCTCGGCGTCCTCGCCGCGCCCGCCGCCCGCCGCCCACACGATCAGCGGCTTGGTCACCGACGCGCAGCGCAACCGGACGGCGCCGCGCCGGGCGGAGGTGGCCCGCAGCGGTGCCCCTCCGTACTGGGGCGAGCCGGACACCTCGCCCGCGACCTGGGCGGAGGCGCCCTCGGGGAGGGTGGCGAGCACGTCGGTGGCCGTCACAGGTAGATCCCCAGCAGCACGGCGTAGAGCGCGACGACGGGGACGAGCACCAGGTACGACGACAGCAGCTGCCAGCGCAGCGACCGGGACTCGGCCAGGCCCATCTGCCCGATCATGTCGGGGTTGGGGAACGGGCCGAGCCCGTCGGTCTGCGCCCCGGCGAGCAGCACGAGGCTCCACGCCGCTGGCGGCACGCCGAGCGCCGCGGCGAGCGGCCCGAACACCTGGTTCACCAGCACCGCCTGCGCGGCCGCGGCCCCGGCCACACCGACCCAGCCGATCAGCACGACGACCAGGCAGAACAGGTACGGGCCGAGCGTGGAGAGCGCGAACCGCTCCGCGACGCCGTCGTAGACGCCCATCGAGTCGACCAGCGTGAAGAGCACGGCGAGCAGGAAGAACAGGAAGAAGATCCCGAGCAGCCTGCTCGCCCCCGCGTAGACCGCGCCCATCAGCTCGCCGATCGGCCGGCGCGCCGCGATCCCGGTGACCGCGATGAGGAGGATCAGCGCCACCGGGACGAACGTGGCCCCCGCCGCGGTGAGCCCGCTGTAGACCACGAGCGCGACGAACGCGACCAGGAAGGCGGCGGTGGCGCGCCCGGCGCCCGGCGCGGGGTCGTGCACGTCATCCAGGTCGACGGCGCGCTCGGGCGGGTAGGGGAAGGCCTCCGCGGTGCGGCGCTGGTTCCACCGGACGGCGAGGAAGCCGACGCCGAACATGACGGCAGCGGTGGGCAGGCCGGCGGCGAGGACGTAGCCGATCCAGCTGATCTGCGCCGCCCCGTAGATGCTCGCGGTGATCGGCGCGAACGGGCTGAGCGTGAGCCCGGCGAGGCCGCTGAAGAAGAACATCGCCGCGGTGGCCGTGGTCGAGAACCCCAGCGCGGCGAGCAGCGGGATCACGATCGGCGCGACGATCGCCACGGACCCGGCGAGCGTGCCGAGCGCCCCGGCGAGCACGGTGCACGCGATCATCACGCCGAGCTGCGCCCGCAGCTGCGTGGTCAGCCCGACCTTGCGCACCACGCTCAGCACGATGAACTCGGCCACCCCGGTGCGCTTGAGCACCTCGCCGAGGCCCGCGCCGAGCAGGATGATCACGCCGAGCAGCGCGATCAGCGAACCCATCGACTCGATCAGCACCGGCCCGAGCGCCGCGGGCGTGGACCGCGTCAGCACCACGGCGGAGACCACCGCGCCCAGCGTGGCCAGCACCATGTCGACGCCGAGCAGGGCGAGCCCCGCGTACACGACGATCGGGATGAGCCCCCACAACCCCGGCTGGTCGGTCTGGATCGCCACGGCGATGCTCGCGACCAGCGCGACGGCGTAGAGCGCTGCCGCGGCGACGGCCTGCCGCCGCGACATGTCGAGCGTGTAGATGTTGATGTCCGACGTGGACGAGGTCACGGTGCCTCCAGGGGAGCGGGCGGGATGTCAGCGAAGTGGCTTTGCTGACGTCTCGGGTCAGCAAAGCCACTTCGCTGTCACGGGGGAGGCGCGGAGCGGCGGAGGACCTTTCCCGGGCGGGCATCCGTGAGCGCCCCGTCCGCCAGCACCGGCTCGCCCGCCACCAGGACGTGCTGCACGCCCGTCGAGAGCTGCCACGGGTCGTCGTAGGTGGAGCGGTCGGTCACCGTCGCGGGGTCGAGGACGGCGATGTCGGCGACCGCGCCGGGGCGCAGGACGCCGCGGTCGGTCATGCCGAGGCGGGCGGCGGGCAGCCCGGTCATCTTGTGGACGGCCGTGGCGAGCGGCAGGTCCCCGTCGCGCACGTACGGTCCGAGGACCCGGGCGAACGTGCCGAAGCTGCGCGGGTGCGGCCGGCCGGGGCCGTCGGGGCGCAGCACCCAGCCGTCGCTGGCCACGCTGGCGGCCGGGTGCCCCAGCACCGTGCGGACGTCGGCGGCCGCCATCGCGTGGTTCACGATCGACACGGCGCCCCGGTGCCCGGCGAGCACCCGCAGCGCGGCGTCGGCGGGGTCGGTGCCGAGATCGCGGGCGATGTCGGCGATGCTGCGCCCGCGCGCGTCGGTGAACGGCCCGGGCGGCAGGTCGGCGATCACCACGCCCTCGGGGTCGACGTCGCGGGCCATGCGGTCGCGCAGCCCGGCGGCCACCCGCTCCCGGGTGGGGCCGTCGGCGAGCCGCTCGAGCATCCGCTCCACGCCGCCGTCGAGCGCCCACGCCGGGAGCCGGGAGGTGAGGGTGGTGGACGAGGCCGTGTAGGGGTAGACGTCGCAGGTGACGTCCACGCCGTCGGCGCGGGCCCCGTCGATGATCGCGAGCGCCTCGGCGACGGCGCCGTGGTTGCTTCGGCCCATCGCCTTGAGGTGCGAGATCTCCAGCCGCACCCCGGTGGCCCGGGCGGTGGCGACCGCCTCGCGCACGGCGTCGAGCAGGGTGTCGGCCTCGTTGCGCATGTGCGTGGAGTAGAGCAGGCCGTGGGCGGCGGCCACCCGCGCCAGCGCGGTGACCTCGGCGCTGTCCCCGTACGCGCCCGGCGCGTAGATGAGCCCGGTCGAGAAGCCCCAGACCCCCTGCCCGGCCGCCGCGGCGAGGAGTTCCTCCATCCGCTCCAGCTCCGCGGGCGACGGTGCGCGCTCCGCGCCGCCCATGACGGCCAGGCGCAGCGCGGAGTGCCCCACCTGCAGCGCGAGGTTCACCGTGGGCCGGGTGCCGTCGACGGTGTCGGCGTAGCCCGCCGCGTCGGTCCAGGTCCAGTCCAGCTCCGCCTGCAGGAACGCCGACGCCGACCGCAGCGTGTCGAGGTCGCCGACCGGGAACGGCGAGAAGCCGCAGTTGCCTGTCACCAGCGTGGTGACGCCCTGGGTGACGGCGGTGTCGGCGGCCGGGTGCCCGGCGATGCTGAAGTCGGCGTGCGAGTGCAGGTCGATGAACCCGGGGCAGACCACGAGCCCGTCGGCGTCGATCCGCCGGCCGGCGATCGTGCCCGGTGCGGCGACGGCGTCCACCCGGCCGTCGGTGACGCCGACGTCCGCCGCCCGCCCGGGAGCGCCGGTGCCGTCGACGACCGTGCCACCGGCGATGACGAGGGCACTCATGTCAGCACCGCCAGGATCGCGACGTACATCAGCGAGGCCGGGATCAGTACCAGCCACCCGGTGAGCAGCAGCGATCTCAGGTTCGTCGACCGGGCGAGGCCCATCGCGCCCACCATGTTGGCGTTCGGGAACGGGCCGTACGTGTCGGCCTTCGACGCCCACAGCAGCACGATCACCCAGGCGCCCGCGCCGAGCCCGACGGTGGTGGCGAGATCGCCGAACACCTTGTCCAACAGCACGACCTGGGCGGCGGTGGCCCCGGGCACGCCGACCCACCCCAGCAGCGCGATCGCGGCGGCGAAGCCGAGGCCGGACGAGCTCTGCAGCTGTGGTCCGAAGATCTGCAGCACGACGTCGTAGGGCTTCAGGCCGTCGATCACCAGGAACAGCGCCGCGAGCAGCCAGAACAGCAGGAAGATGCTCACGAGCCTGGCCGCGCCGCGGTAGAGGTGCCGGGCGATGTCGGTGGTGGGGAGCCGGGCCGCCAGCCCGGTGGCGATGCCCAGGAGCGGCAACGCGAGCAGCGGGAACGAGGTGCCGGCCGCGGTGATCGTCGCGTAGGCGACGGTAGCGGCGAGCAGCACGAGGAACACCGCGGTGGCCCGCCCGGCGGACGCGGGCACCTCCGCCTCCTCCGTCTCGAGGTCGGCATCGGTGTAGAAGTCGCCGAGGCGCGCGCTGCGCCGCTGGATCCAGGGCACGACGACCATCGCGACGAGGAGCGACAGCACGGCCAGGGGCGCCGCGCCGTACTGCAGGTAGGTCAGGTAGCCGACGTCCGCGGCTTCCATGATCGCGACGTTCGACCCGGCGAACGGGGCGAGCGCGAGCCCCGCGCAGCCGCCCACGAACATCATCGCGGCGGTGGCCGCGCGCGTGAAGCCCACGCGCGCCGCGACCGGCAGCAGGATCGGCGCCGAGATCGCCAGCGCGCCGGCGAGCGTGCCGAGGCTGGTGACGAGCACCAGGCAGGACAGCATCACGCCCAGCAGCACGGCCCGCTGGCTGCGCTGGCCCGCCACCCGCAGCACCCAGTGGACGATGGTGTGGGCCACCCCGGTGACGCGCAGCACCTCACCGACGCCGGCGCCGAGCATGATGATCACGCCGATCGTGGTGACGAGGTCGCCCATCGACTTGCCGAGGAGATCCCCGAAGTCGGCGGGCGTCATCCGGGCGATGAGCACGCCGCCCACCAGGCTCACCACGGTGGCGATCACCAGGTCCATGCCGAGCAGGCACAGCACCGCGTACATGGCGATCGGCACGACACCCCACAGCGTCGGTGCCTCGGCCACGGCGCCCGCGACGGCGCAGACGACCAGGCCGGCGACCGCGATGGCGGTGGTGACGATGCGGCGGCCGCGGCCCTGTTCCAGCTCGTAGGCGTTGGCGCGGTCGGTCTCTTGGGTCATCGGGTCCCCTCGTGGGTGCGGACGGCATGCGCCCGCACGAAGTCCTCATCGACGTCGTGCCCGAGGCCGGGGGTGTCCCACGGCACGGCGACGTTGCCGTGGTCGGCGCGGATCGGTGGGGTGACCACGTCGCGCGCGTAGTACTTGTCCGAACCGGAGACGTCCGACGGCAGGACGAACCCGGGCAGGCTGGACAGCGCGACGTTGGCGGCGCGGCCGACGCCGAACTCGTGCATCCCGCCGCACCACACCGGGACGCCGTGCTCGCGGGCGAGGTCGTGCGCGGCGACGGCGGCGGTGAGCCCACCCATCCGCGAGACCTTGATGTTGAGCACCCGCCCCGCGCCGACGGCGAGTGCGGTCTCCAGGTCGTGCCCGTCGACGATCGACTCGTCGAGGCAGACCGGGGTGTCGAGCACCGCCTGCAGCCGGGCGGACGCCATGAGGTCGCGCGGCGCGAAGGGCTGCTCGATCATGGTGAGGCCGGCGCCGTCGAGGGCGCGCAGCGCCACGAGGTGGTCCTCGTCCTCGGTGTAGGCGCCGTTCGCGTCGACGTGCAGCGCCAGGTCGGGGAACTCGGCGCGGACGGCGGCCACGGGCTCCACGTCCCACCCGGGTGCGATCTTCAGCTTCACCCGCGGGTAGCCGGCCTCGACCTGCCTGCGCACCTGCTCCACCAGCGCGTCCACGCCGGGCTCGATGCCGAGGCTGACGCCCGCGACCACGGTCCGGCGCTCCCCGCCGAGCGCCCCGGCCAGCGGCACGCCCTCGGCGCACGACCAGAGCGACCAGCACGCCATGTCGAAGCCGGCCTTGGCGAACTCGTTGCCACGCACCTTCTCCCACGCCACGGAGGCCCGCGCGGGGTGCTCCCATTCCGCGCCCAGCAGCGCGGGCGCCAGGTACGCGGAGCCGATTGTCCAGCACGTCTCGACGGTCTCGGCGGCGTAGAAGGGCCCGGACGGCGACGCGACCTCGCCCCAGCCCACCGCTCCGCCTGCGTCCTCGACCCGCACGAGCACGTGCTCGAGGTAGGACTTGCGGTGCGAGCTGGTCTCGAACTCGTGCACCAGTGGCAGCCGCACCTGCAGCAGCTCGATCCGATCGATCCGCACCTATCGGTCTCCGTCCGCGTAGACGCCGAGGCGCGCCGTGAGCACGTCGCGGCGCGCGAGCCGCCTGCGCGCGCCCTTCGCGCTGGCCGCGGCGAGGGTGGCGAGGATGTGCACGACGGCGGCGACGGCGGTGGGGGAGTCGGCGTAGGACGCGCTGTCGGTGCTCACGACGACCGCGACGTCGGCCACCCGCGCCACCGCGCTGTCCGCGTCGTCGGTGACGCCGACGACCGCGCCGCCCGCCGCGGCGAACTCCTCGGCCACCGCGATCGTCGAGCGCGCGTAGCGGCGCAGCGAGAACGCGACCAGCACGTCGCCGGGCCGCACGTCCGAGAGCACGTCGACCGCCCGTACGACCGTGCCGTCGATCAGGGTGACGTTGGCCATGCTCGCCGACAGGTCCGTGGCCAGCAGCGAGGCGTAGGACCACGACTTGGACCCGCCGGCGACGAACCGCCGCTTGGCGGCGACGATCCGCCGCGCGGCCTGCTCCAGCGAGCCGTCGGCCTGCAGGCGCTCCAGGGTGGCGGACAGGTTCGCGGTCTCCTGGGCGACCACCTGCTGCAGCAGGGCGGTGGCGGTGGAACGGCGCTGCAGGCGGGCACCGTAACGCTCGTCGGGCGTGCTGAGCCGGCGGTTCTCGACCGTCACCGCGCCCCCACGCAGTAGAGGGCCGTGCGGTCGTCGGCGCGCCGGCACGACAGCAGCACCCGGCCCGAGCCGAGGAGCCGGGTCAGCTCGTCGGCGACGCGGTCGCGCACCTCCAGCGCCCGGCCGGTGCGCCGGAGCTCGTCGCCGCTCGCCGGCACCGCGAGCCAGCAGACGTCACCGTCCGGCCGGCACCCGCCCCAGTCCGGGACGTCGCGCGACAGCGGCGGGACCGCCGCGGGCGGCGGCTCGTCGAGGTCCCACTCGACGACGACCCGGTCGGTGCGGCCGTTGTGGTCCTCCATGTCGTAGAGGTCGCGGTGGAACCAGCGGCCGACGGCGCCGAGCACGTCGAGGTTGAAATGGGCGTTGCGGGCCTGCAGCGGGTCGTACGCCCACCGCATCGTCCGCACGCCCGCGCGCCGGGCCACCTCGGCCTGCGCCCGCTTGAGCTGCCGGCCGACGCCGCGGCCCTGCGCGGCCGGGGCGACCGCCGCCGTCTGCGAGTAGTGGTACGGCGTGCCGTCGTCGAGCCCCACGAAGCCGTAGGTGAAGCCCACCAGGCGGTCGTCCTCGTCGAACGCGCCGACGGCCGACCCGCCGGTGTGCCGCAGCGCGGAGAGCAGCTTCGGGGTGAACGCCGGGTCGTCGCCGGGCAGGCCGAACACCTCGCGGTAGAGCCGGACGGCGGCGAGCCGCTCGGCGGTGGTGGCGAGGGGCCGGGTCGTGATCCCGGGCATGCTGCTCCCAACGGTGATACGCAACGTATGGGTGATGGTCATACCGCCGGAAGAGCAGGGTGTCAACACGAAGCGGTCGAAGATATAGTCCGTATCCATGGCCGACTTTTCCGGCGCCGCAGCCGCTCTCGCCGACGACGCGCTCGCGCGGCTGGTCGCGTACGCCCGGCACGAGACGCCCACCGGCGACGCGGCCGCGCTCGACGCGCTCGCGGACGTGCTCGAGGCGCGCTACCGGGAGCTGGGTGCCCACACCGAGCGCGTCGCGGAGGAGACCGGCGACCACCTCGTCGCGCGGTGGGGTGAGGGCGACGCGCCGCACGTGCTGCTGCTCGGCCACCACGACACGGTGTGGCCGCGCGGCACGTGCGAGTCGATGCCGGTCACCGAGGACGACGGGGTGCTGCGCGGCCCCGGTGTCTACGACATGAAGGGCGGGCTGGTCGTCGCCGAGCTGGCGTTCGCGGCGATGCGGGAGTGCGGGGTGGCGCCCGCGCGGCCGGTCCGCCTCGTCGTGGTGGCCGACGAGGAGGTGGGCAGCCCCACCGCGCGCCCGCTCGTCGAGGCCCACGTGGATGGCGCCGCCGCGGTGCTCGGCCTGGAGTCGCCGCACCCCGGCGGGGCGCTGAAGACCGCGCGCCTCGGGAGCACGCGCGTGCGCATCGAGGTCGCCGGCCGGGCCGCGCACGCCGCGCTCGACCCGGAGTCGGGGGTCTCCGCGGTGGACGAGCTGGTGGACCAGCTGTTCGCGGTCCGCGAGATCATGGCGGCCGAGCCGACGGTGCTGTGCAACATGGGCACCGTCGGTGGGGGAGGCCGCACCAACGTCGTGCCGGACCGGGCGACCGCCGACGTCGGCCTGCGGTTCACCGACACCGCCACCCAGGACCGTGTGCTCGCCGCGCTCGGGCGGCTCACCGCCGTGCGGGAGGGCGCCGAGGTCGTCGTGCGGACGCTCACCAGCCGTCCGGCCTGGTCCGACGCGGACGACGAGTTGCTGGCCCGCGTGGCGGCGGCCGGTGCGGACGTGGGTCAGGAGGTCACCGGACGCCCGGCCGCAGGCGGTGCGGACACCAACACCGCGGGCGCCGCAGGCCTGCCCACCCTCGACGGCTTCGGCCCGCTGGGCGCGGGCGCCCACGCTCCCGACGAACGGATCGAGGTCGCGTCACTGGCCGAGCGCGCGGCCCTCTTGGCGGCGGTGCTGGTAGCCCTCTGAGCTCCCACACCAACTTCCTTGCTCGCACACCGACTGCAGTTCGTGTGTGAACGACAGAATTCATGTGTGACCGCCTGATGCTCGTTGCTCGGCTCACGCGCGGAGGCCGGCGGCCACGCACGAACTTCGGCGCTCGCACAACAACATTGTTGCCGGCACACCAACTGCAGTTCGTGTGTGAGCGACAGGGTTGGTGTGTGGCCGCCCGCAAAGACGGCGTGAAGGAGCGCTACTGGCGCCACGCCGGCGGGTGGGAGCTCGTCGGTCTCGGTCTCCTCGTCGCGCTGTTCCTCGCCGCCGGGCACGACCGTCGGTAACGCGTCCTCCTCGCCGACGTCGGTGTCGGGCCGGCCGGTCACCTCGGGGTTCCTCGCTCCGTCATACCGGTGTCCCCGATGGAGGAGGAGCGATGCAGACCGCCTACCTGATCGTCACGGTGCTCACGGTCGTGGCCAACCTCGCGATCGCGCTCGCGGACGTGCTGCGGGCGCGGTTCGTCCTCGCCAACTCCGAGAGCGTCGGCGTGCCCGAGTCGTGGCTGGTGCCGCTGGGCCTCGTCAAGGCTGCCGGGGCGGCCGGCCTGCTGCTGGGCCTGGCGGGGGTGCCCCTGATCGGCACGGCGGCCGCGGCCGGGCTCGTGCTCTTCTTCGTCGGCGCGGTGCTCACCCACCTGCGGGCGTGCAACTACGCGCTGGCCTTCCCGGGCGCCTTCCTCGCCCTCGCCGTCGCGGCGTTCGTGCTGAGCCTCGTCTGATCACCCGCTGTCCCGCACCACGAGGCGGTGGGGCGCGGTGAGGTTGCGGGGCGGGAGGCCCGGGTCGGCGAGCCGGGCGGTGATCATCTCCAGCGCCGCCTCCACCACGAACGCCCTGTCGATCGCGACGGTGCTGAGCGCGGGGGTGGTGAAGCGGGACTCGGGCACGTCGTCGACCCCGACGACGGCGACGTCGTCGGGCACCCGGCGGCCGTGCCGGTGCAGCGCGCTGAGCACGCCGATGGCGAGCACGTCGTTGGCCGCGAAGATCGCGTCGACGTCCGGGTGCTCGGCGAGCAGCGCGTCGACGGCGTCGGCGCCGGGTTGCCGGTCCCATTCGGGCACGGCGCGGATCAGCGCGCGGTCGACGGGCAGCCCGGCCGCGCGCAGCCCCTGGGTGTAGCCGAGCATCCGCTGCTCCATCACCGGCTTGGGCCGGTTCTCCTTGTAGCCGACCATCGCGATGCGCCGCCTGCCCGACGCCGCGAGGTGGCTGGCGGCCACGGCGCCGATGTCGACGCTGGCGTTGGTCACGTGGTCGACCGCGGCCGCGCCTCCGTGCTCGCCGATCAGCACCATCGGGGTGTCGTGGCGGGGCGCCTCCAGCTCGGACGGCGGCATCGAGAGCGGGCTGAAGATCAGCGCGTCGGCGAACCGGACGGGGAAGCCCGCCGCCACCTCGCGCTCGCGTTCGATGTCGCCGTCGGTCTGCTCGACGACGACCGTGAGGCCGCGCTCGCGGGCCGCGCTCACGAGCAGGGCGGCGAGGTCGGCGAAGTAGGGCATGTCGATGCCCGGGACGGCCAGTGCGATGGCGCCGGTGCGTCCCCGGCGCAGCTGCCGGCCAACGGCCTGCGGCCGGTAGCCCAGCTCCTCGACGTAGCGCCGGACGAGGGCGCGGGTCTCGGGGCGCACGTGGACGTAGTCGTTGACGACGTTGGACACGGTCTTCGGCGACACCCCCGCGGCGATCGCCACGTCACGCATGGTCACCGGTCGTCGCGTTGTTCCCACGTCACCAGTCTCCCCTTGACAGGCAAGCGCCTTCCCGACAGGGTTTTACCACGATGTAAAGGGGAGTGGTCGATGACGACCTCGCACCGCCTGTCGCGTCGCACCTTCCTGCGTGCGACGGCCGCCGCGGGTGGCGCCGCGCTCCTGTCCTCGTGCGCGCGAGGCCCGGGAGGCGCGGTCGACCTGGCGTACTGGAACTTCTTCACCGGCAGCGACGGCGAGCTCATGGTGGGTCTCGTCGACCGCTTCCGGTCGGAGGCGCCGAACGTCCGCGTCACGGACACCACGCTGATGTGGGGCCCGCCGTACTACACGAAGCTCGCCATGGCCTGCGCCGGCGGCCGGGCGCCCGACCTGGGCACCCTGCACGCGTCCCGGCTGCCGACCTTCGGCACCGACCTGCTCGACGAGTGGGACGTCGACGAGCTCGCCGCGCGCGGCGTGTCGATGGACGAGTTCCCGGAGCCGGTGCGGAAGCGGGTGACGATCGACGGCCGGGTGATGGCGCTGCCGCTCGACACCCACCCGATGGTGCTCTACTACAACACCGACATCTGCGAGAAGGCCGGCCTGCTCGCCCCGGACGGCACGCTGGCCCCGATCACCAGCGCGGACCAGATGCTCGAGGCCGGGCGGCGCGCCGCGGAGGTCACCGGCAGCACCGGCATCGCCTTCGGCTCCGCCGACAACCTCGGCGGCTGGATGGTGTTCTGGTCGGTGTTCCGCCAGCTCGGCGGGCAGATGCGGCTCCCGGACGGCGGGCCGGCCGAGGTGGACCGGGACGCGGTGGTCCAGGCGATGTCCTTCCTGCGGGACATGGCCGACGGCACCGTCGCCTCGCCGACCCTGGACGGCCAGGCCGCGTCCGCGGCGTTCGCCAGCCGGCAGACCGGGTTCCTGATCCACGGGCCGTGGGAGGTCACCACGGCGCGCACCGCGGAGATCCCGTTCTCGATGACGCAGTTCCCGGCCGTCTACGGCGACACGCCGTACGTGCGGGCCGACAGCCACAGCTTCGTGCTGCCGGCCCAGGCCCGGGTGGACCCGGCCGCCCGCAGCGCGGCGTACGACATGGCGGTGTCGATGCTGCGCAACAGCCTCGACTGGGCCTCGGGCGGCGGGCACATCCCGGCCCTGTCCGCCGTGGCCGAGAGCCCGGAGTACCTGGCCCAGAAGCCGATATCCAACTACCGAGGGGCGGCGCAGGTGGTGCAGTACGACCCGGAGGCCTACTTCTCCGGCTCCGGTTCGACGCTGATGTCGCGGGCCGGGCAGAGCATCCAGGGCGTCACGTCGCGCGCGCTCACGCCCGAGCAGGGCGCCGACGACCTGATCGGCTGGCTGGACTCCCAGCTGAAGCTGGGGAGCCCACTGTGAGCGAGCGGAGCGAGCGAACCGGTCGACACGGCGATGGCGTCAGCCGTCGACCGAGCGCAGCGAGGGGGATCGGATGACCGCGGCGAGCACACTCGCCGTGCCGGGCCGGACGCAGCCGGGCGCGGCGACCCGCCGTACCGGCCCCGGCCTCGCCGGCGGACGCGGCGGGATCTGGTTCGTCCTGCCGTTCATGGTCGTCTACGCGGCATTCGTGCTGTGGCCGCTGCTCTACGGCCTGGGCCTGAGCTTCTTCGACACCAGCCTGGTGCGCGCCGAGTCGCGGTTCGTCGGCCTCGCCAACTACGCGCTCCTGTTCTCCGACCCCGAGGTGTGGCGCACGCTCGGCGTCACCGTCCTGTTCACCATCGGCAGCACGATCCCGCTGGTGGTGATCGCGCTGGCCATGGCGCTGCTGGTGCAGACCGGAGTGCGCGGGCAGTGGTTCTGGCGGTTCGTGTACTTCGCACCGTTCCTGCTGCCGGTGGCCACGGTCGTGCTGATCTGGCAGTGGCTGTTCTCCGGCGACTTCGGCCTGTTCAACGGCATCCTGACCGGTATCGGGCTGCCGGCGGTCGGCTGGCTCACCGAGCCCGAGATCGGCCTGTGGTCCGTCGTGATCCTCACCGTCTGGTGGACGGTCGGGTTCAACTTCCTGCTCTACCTCGCCGCGCTGCAGGCCATCCCCGCGCAGCTCTACGAGGCGGCGGAGCTCGACGGTGCGGGCGGATGGCGCCGGCTGCTCTCGATCACGCTGCCGCTGCTGAACCGCACCACCGGGCTCGTGATCGTGCTGCAGGTGCTCGCCTCGCTCAAGCTGTTCGACCAGGCCTACATCCTGTTCAAGGCGAACGGGGGGCCGGGCGGTTCGGCGACGCCGATCCTGCAGTACGTCTACGACACCGGCTTCACCGACTACCGGCTCGGCTACGCCTCGGCGATCTCCTACGTGTTCTTCGTGCTGATCGTCCTGATCGCCCTCGTCCAGGCCCGGCTCACCCGCAGGAGCGAACCGTGACCACCGCGCCCGACACCGCGAACCCCGCCACCACCGCCGTCGTCCCCCGGGCCCGGCGCCCGCGCGCCGACGACGGGCCGTCGGACGTGCGGCGCTACACCCCGCTCGCCCGGGCCGGGCTGGTCACCGCGCTGGCGGTGCTGGCCGTGCTCTGGCTCGCACCGCTGGTGTGGGCGCTGCTCACCTCGCTCAAGCACGAGGCGGACACCACCACCGTGCCGCTCGAGGTCGTCCCCGACCGCGGGTTCACCCTCCAGGCCTACGCATCGGTGCTCGCCAACGGCAACCTGGTCACGTGGTTCGTCAACAGCACGGTGGTCACGGTGGTGATCACGGTGCTCACCGTGGCGCTCTCGGCGGCGGCCGCCTACGGGTTCTCCCGCACCCGGTTCCGCGGCCGCAATGCGCTCTTCGCGCTGACCATCGCCGGGATCATGGTGCCGCCGCAGATCCTCATCGTGCCGCTGTACCGGCAGGTGCTGGCAATGGGTCTCGCCGACACCTACGCCGGCATCATCCTCCCGCAGCTGGTGCTGCCGGCGATGGTGTTCATCCTCAAGAAGTTCTTCGACGCCATCCCGCACGAGCTGGAGGAGGCCGCGCGCGTCGACGGTGCCGGCTCGCTGCGGATCTTCCTGCAGATCGTGCTGCCGCTGTCGCGGTCGATCCTCGCCGCCGTCGCGATCTTCGTGTTCATCCACGCGTGGAACAACTTCCTGTGGCCGTTCATCATCACCTCAGACCCCGCCCTGATGACGCTCCCGGTGGGGCTCGTGCAGGTGCAGAGCAGCTTCGGGGTCCGTTACGCGCAGGTGATGGCCTCGGCGATCCTGGCGGGTCTTCCGCTGATCGTCGTCTTCATGCTCTTCCAGCGCCAGATCATCCGCGGGGTCGCCACCACCGGCCTCGGCGGAACGTAGAGAGAGGACGCACTTGCCCCGAGCACGCCTGACCATCGACCCCGACTTCACGATCGCCCCGGTTCCCCGGCGCCTGTTCGGCTCGTTCGTCGAGCACATGGGCCGCTGCGTCTACACCGGCATCTACGAGCCCGGTCACCCCAAGGCCGACGCCGACGGCCTGCGCACCGACGTGCTCGACCTGGTGCGCGAGCTCGGCCCCACCGTCGTGCGCTACCCGGGCGGCAACTTCGTCTCCGGGTACTACTGGGAGGACGGCGTCGGCCCGAAGGAGCAGCGACCGCGGCGGCTGGACCGGGCGTGGCGCTCGATCGAGACCAACGAGTTCGGCCTCGGCGAGTTCGCCCGCTGGGCGAAGGCGGTGGGCACCGAGCCGATGATGGCGGTCAACCTCGGCACCCGCGGGATCCAGGAGGCCTGCGACATCCTGGAGTACGCCAACCACCCGGGGGGCACGAAGTACTCCGACCTGCGCCGCGCCCACGGCAATGCCGACCCGTTCGGGATCAAGCTGTGGTGCCTGGGCAACGAGATGGACGGGCCGTGGCAGGTCGGGCACAAGACCGCCGCCGAGTACGGCCGGCTGGCCGCCGAGACCGCGCGGGCCATGCGCCTCGTCGACCCGGGCATCGAGCTCGTCGCGTGCGGCAGCTCGAACTCCCGCATGCCGACGTTCGGCGAGTGGGAGCGGGTGGTGCTCGAGGAGACCTACGACCAGGTCGACTACATCTCCGCCCACGCCTACTACCAGGAGCACGACCATCTGGGCGACTTCCTGGCCGCCGCCAGGGACATGGACCACTTCATCGAGTCGGTCGTCGCCACCGCCGACGCCGTGCGCGCCCGCGGCAAGCACCGCAAGCGGATCGACATCTCCTTCGACGAGTGGAACGTCTGGTACCAGTCGCGCCACCGCGAGTCCGCGATCGCCAAGGGCGAGAGCGAGTGGGAGGTGGCCCCGCGGGTGATCGAGGACGAGTACTCGGTCACCGACGCGGTGGTCGTCGGCACGCTGCTCAACTCGCTGCTGCGCCACGGCGACCGGGTCACCGTCGCCTGCCAGGCGCAGCTGGTGAACGTGATCGGCCTGCTGCGCAGCGAGCCGGGCGGCCCGGCGTGGAAGCAGCCGATCGCGCACCCGTTCGAGCAGGTCCGCCGCCGCGCGACGGGGGAGATCCTCGCCGTGCAGACCCGCAGCGACCGCTACGAGACCCCCCGGTTCGGTGACGTCGACCTCGTCGACGCGTCCGGCACGTGGGACGCCGAGAACGGGGTGGTCGCACTGTTCCTGGCCAACCGCGACCAGGCCGAGGCCGCCGCGGTGGAGGTCGGCGTGCGCGGCTTCGGCGAGCTGCGGGTGCAGCACGCCGCGGTGCTCGCTGCCGCCGAGGGCCAGGACCGCCACACCACGAACGACGAGCAGCACCCCGACCGGGTGGGCCTGCGCCCCCTGGACGGCGTCGTGGTCGAGGACGGTCTGGCCCACGTGACGCTGCCCCCGCTGTCCTGGGCGGTGGTGCAGCTGGCCCGCGCCTGACGCCGCCGGGGCCGGAGTCCCCCCGTGATCAGCGTCTGCCGTCGTGAACCCGCAGCATCGCGTCTCCGCGACCGCTTGCGCTGATCATGACGGCAGGTTCGAGCAGCGTGCGTGAGATCGGCCCCAATTCGGTGGCCACGACCGCTCGCGCCTGCGCTCTGCGTGGTTAGTTGTTCCCGTGAGCGCGGACGAACTGATCAAGCGGTACGAGGCGGGCGGCGGACGGCTGGCAGCGGCGAATGCCGAGGGGCTGGCGGTGCCGCCGTCGCTCCACACGGCCGTTGTGACGTGCATGGACTCGAGGATCGACGTCTTCGCCCTGTTCAAGATGGAGATCGGGGAAGCGCACGTGCTGCGCAACGCGGGCGGCGTGGTCACCGACGACGTGATCCGCTCCCTGACGATCAGCCAGCGGCAGCTGGGCACCCGTGACGTGCTCCTCGTGCAGCACAACGGCTGCGGCCTCACCACGTTCACCGACGACGAGTTCTGCGAGGAGCTCGCCGCGGAGACCGGGATGCGGCCGTCGTGGCGCACCCACGCGTTCCGCGATCCGGCGCAGAGCGTGCGGCGCGACATCACCCAGCTGCGCCACGACCCCTTCCTGCACCCGGACACCCGCGTGCGGGGGTTCGTGCTCGACATCCACGCGGGCGTCCTCGACGAGGTCGTCGTCCCGGAGGGCGCCTAACGCGACAGCGTCCGGTTGATCACGTTCTCGGCGATGCGGGTGGTCCCATCCTCCATCCGCGCCACGGCGGGCGGGTCGGAGTCACCGGGACTCCACGACATGTCGCCGCGTGGCGCGACGAGGCGTGCCTCCACCAGCGCGACGCGGGTGCCCCGGGGTCGGGAGCAGCTGGCAGGTAGAGGTTGAAGGTCCCCCGGCCGGAGCACTGGGTCACGGTGCGGCCGGCGATCTGCACCTCGTTCTTCTCGAAGTCCCGGCAGTACTCACCGGCGGTGGCGTGGGAGAAGAAGCCGAGGTACACCAGGTGAGCATCGTTGGTCAGACCAATGCAACCGACGCCGCCGGCGTTCATCTGCGCGGCGACCTCGATGGCATCGCCCAGGACCGGTGTGGCGGCGTCGTGCAGGACGGCACAGGTCATGTCGGCGGCGAACAAGCTCTCGCTCGCGCGCAGCACATCGGGTGCCGTGGCCGGCACCGGAACCGACAGCGGGGCCCGGCAGGTCTCGGGAACGGTGTTGGAGAACGCCCCACATGCCGCCGGCATCTCCGCGTCGGGCTCGCCGACGGCGAACCCGAGATGCGGAGGGGGCGGGGCCGGCTCCGGTGGAGGTCCGGTGAACGCTTCGTGGATCTTCGCTGCGGCGTCGGCAGCGCCGGCGCACGGGTCGCCGGGTGAGCCGGCGAGCCGGACCGACATGATCTGGGCGGCGAACTCGGCCGGGGCGTCGGGCTGCGCCCCAGGTCCGCGAGCAGCTCGACCTGGCCGGACAGGACGCCGGTGAGGATCGAGCGGGCCATCGCGAGCAGCTCCGAGACCCGGGACCGGTCAGCGAGCAGTGCACCGCGGAGCCTCCCCGGCGTGACGTCACCCACCCCGCCCGGCGCAGCACGGCCAGCTGCTGGGACAGGTTCGCCGGCTCATCTCGATCTCGGCCGGCAACTCGGACACCGCGTGCTCGCGGATGCTCAGCAGTTCGAGCACCCGGATCGGCACCGGGTGCCCCGGCGTCTTGAAGAACTCAGCCTTGAGCTGGTACAGGGGTGAGCTCATCAATTGCACATGTTGGCAACTGGATGAGAAGTGATGTGCGTGGGTCTCGAACCGGCCGGTCAGCCCCTCTCGCACTCGACCGTGATCTCGAGGGTGGCGGCCTTCCCGGTGAACTGGGGCCGCACCTGGATCCCGGTGCCGTCGGCCTTCTCCCGCGACTCGTCGACGAGGTCCTTGTCGTTGACGTGCCAGTCCCGCATCACGTCCTCGTTGTGGCAGGTGACCTCCACGACGTCGTCGTCGGCGGGGGGCACGATCGTCGGGTCGCCGTCCACGTAGGTGAGCTTCCACGAGTGGCTGACCTCGTACGTCTCGGAATCGGCCACGGCGATCCCGGGAACGAGGAACGTCGCGGCGGCGGCGACGAGCAGCGAGACGATCATGCGCATGGCCACTCCCCAGGTTCGCACGCGATGATGAGCCCTGCGACGGCCTGGTGGTACCGCTACGGGAGGGTGAACGCGGTGCCGGCGGCGATCAGCAGGAACGCCACGAGGGCCACCGCGAGCGCGATCGCGGCGACGGTCCACCCCCCGCGCTCGCCCCTGCCGACCTCGCCGGCCGGGCCGCCGGGCGCCGCGTCCAGCTGGTGGGGGGCGGGTGGGCCGCTCCGCTGCGCCGGGACGTGCACCCAGTGCTTCGGAGCCCCGGACCAGTACTGGTAGGGGTCGGGCGTGGCCACGTCGGCTCCTTCTTTCGGCGCTCCGGTCGCTGTACGCATCCGTATTCGCGCTGCCGCCCACCGGTGTCACGGTGCGACGCGGGTGTCACCCGAAGGTGTGATGCCGGGGTGTGACGCCGGGGAGGCGGATCAGGGCCGGGCGAGGCGCGCGTCGCACTCGACGCGGGGCTGGGCGCCGCTCGCGGGGGCCCGCAGCGCCGCGCTCACCCGGCCCCGCCAGCGGCTCGTCTCCCGCCCGGGCGCGCCGCAGCGCGAGAGCGCGAAGAGCGCCAGCTCGCGGTGCGCAGGCACCTCGACCCGCTGCAGGTAGCGCATGATCTCGTGGCTCGCGGCCCGCCCCGTGCGGGCCTTCACCCACGCCGAGAGCTCGGCCTCGGCCACGTCCCGGCTCACGCCCGCCATGCGGACGCATACGTACTCGATGTCCTCGTCGGCGAGCTCGCCGACGAGCGGTGCGTGCACCCCCCGTTCGACGAGCATCTCCCGCACGGCCCAGATCCCGATCGGCGTGAGGGCGACGAGGGTGGGGTCGGGGTCGTCCCGTCCGGCGAGCGCGATCAGCTCCCTCATGCCCTCGCCGTCCTCCACGCCGAGGCTCTCCGAGAGCTGGACCGCGCCGAGCAGTTCCAGCGCGTCGAGCAGCGCGGTGACGTCGCGGCGCCACAGCCGGTGCTCGACGTCGCCGGCGAGGTCGTCGACGACGCAGCCCATCCGGTCGTTCACCGTCTCGCGCACCGCCCGGTGGAACCGTTCCACCGGGATCGGCTCGCCGCCCGCGGCGTAGAGCTGGTACAGCAGGATCGGGTAGGCCTCGCCCAGGCTCATCCCGAACAGCGACGGCGCCCCGAACACGTTGCTGCCGCCGAAGTGCTCGCCGATCCCGCCGACGGCCTCGAACGCGCGCCGCCACAGCTCGATCGGCCGCGACAGCAGCGGCGCGGCGCTGCGGACCTGCACCAGCCGTCCGCGCACCACCCGGACCAGGCGGGCCTGCCGGGCCCAGTGCAGGAGCAGGCTGATCTCGGGGAGGTCGTCGCTGGTGCGGGCGCGGTCGCGGGAGAAGTGGTCGAGGTCCAGCGCGTCGGCCACGGCGCGGGCGTCGGAGAGCAGCAGGCGCCCCTCGCGGGTGAGCGCGCGGCCGGCCCGCACCCACCGCGTGAACGCGCGCAGCCGGGCGAGCGCCACCGAGGAGTCGGCGGCCGCGAGCATCTGCGCCGCGCTCGGCAGCAGCACCGGCGGCAGGTCCTGCTGCGGTTGCTCGGGCGGCTCGTCGGCCTGCCTGCGCTGGATCTCCTCCAGCGCCGCGCGGTCGATCTCCAGCTCGCCCGAGTGCACCTGCTGCAGGAACCGCGCGACGGCCGACGGGTCGGCAGTGGCCACCCCGTGGCGCAGCATCTGCACGGCCCAGAACGTTCCGAGGTCGTGGTTGCGCTCGTCGTCGAGCGCGTCGTGCAACGCGGGGGTGGAGTCGCGGACCTGCTCGTGCAGCTCCGCAGCGGGCGCCGAGCGCGAGTCCAGCCACTCGTGTTCGTCGAGGAAACCGATCAGGGCGTGCAACGCGGTCGGGACGGCGTCCCGGTCGTCCTCGAGCAGCGCGACGGTGCGCGGGAACCACACGGCGAGTGCGTCGGCGACGTGGCGCCGGGTCCAGTGCCCGAGCCTGCCGTCGACGCTGTGTTTGTGGTCGAGGGCGGCCGCTACCAGTGACGGCTCCACCGCAATGCCTCGCCTGCGGGCCCACGCGACGATGTGCAGGCGCAGGCGGTCGCGAACGGCGGAGTACTCCTCCAGATCGTCGGGGCCGAACACGAGTCGCACTCGACCAACCTTGGCAGGCCCCGAAGTTCCCGATCGAGGGGGGCCCCACAAAAGATCGCCGGATCGGGGTGTGCTGCGCGTGACGCGCCGCTCGCCGGGAGCGAGGTCGGCGGCACCACCTCGGCGGCCCGGCCCCCCGACACCTGCCGCCCCGAACTGCGCGATCGAGCCGGCCCGCGTGGGACGCGCGTCGTGCTGCCCCGATCAAGGTCGTGCTGCCCCGATCAAGGTCGTGCTGCCCTGCTCAAGGAGGCAACGCCCATCATGGCCCGCGTCCTGAGGGTCCGGGTCCGGCCGATCCGACGATCACGCACCCCCTCCCGGGGCGGCGGTCCGGCGCACGCCCGGTGGACCGCACGCCTCCAGCGCCGCCTCCCACTTCTCGGGATCGACGCCGTCGGGCGCGGGCGGCGGGTTGCGGCGGGTCACGGGCGCGTCCTGCCGCTGACCCGGCTCACCCTGACGGGGTCCGGTGATCCTCGTTCCCCCCTCCGGCGCCGGTACCCCCTGCGCGGTCATGCAGTCGGCGAAGGCATCGGCCGACGCCGTCGTCTCCGGGGCGGTGGCGGGGGCGTCGGTCGGGGCCGTGCTGTCGCCACCGCCGCAGGCCGCGAGTACCACCAGGCCGGCCGCGGTGAAGGGCGCGGGGAGCCACCGGCGACCGGTCCGCGAGTCGGACATCTCCTTCTCTCCTGATCCGGCCGCGGTCCCTCGCCGCGGCCGGCACCGACCTTGGTGGGCGTTCCTGGGAACGAGCTGTCCGTCCGATCTGCGCGAGCTGTGCGGGACTAGCTTGCTAGCATGCTAGGGTCGGCATCGTGGACGCCGAGGAGGTCAAGCAGTTCAACGTGTACCTGCCGATCAGCCTGATCCGGCGGGTCAAGCACCGCGCGATCGAGTCCGAGATGTCGCTCTCGGCACTGGTCGCCGATGCGCTGCGGGCCTACCTCGACGCCCACGACGAACGCCCGCGGTCGGGGGAGGAGACCTGATATGACCACCGAAGGCATCGAGGCCGTGTTCCTGGAGACCCACAACTGGGGGAAGGCGGCGAGGTTCTTCCAGGCACTGGGCTTCGACCTGGAGTTCGCCACCGACCACAACTCGGGCCTGCTCCGCAACGGGGACGGCCCGTACGTGTTCGTCGCGGAGGTACCCGAGGACCGGGAGCCGCAGGAGCCGCGGATCGTGCTGAAGGTCGCCGATGCCGATGCCGATGCGTTCCGGCCCGGGTCGGGGGTCGAGGTCGTCACCCCGTTCGCGGACACGCACTTCGGCACCAGGGAGATGACCGTCCGCGACCCCGACGGGCGGCTCTGGAGCCTGCAGGCGAAGGCGAAGGGCTGACGTGCCCACCGAGGCGCCGGAGAGCACGGCGGAGCGGGTCGCGCTCTGGCGGGCGATGCACCTGCAGGTCGACCCGCCGCCGCACGTGCTCGCCGACGGCATCGGGCTGCGGCTCGCAGACCCCGGGGAGGGCTGGCGGGACCGTCCGGACATGGATCCGCGCGCGACGGCCGGGTTCCGGGCGGGCGTCGTCGCCCGTTCGCGGTTCATCGAGGACCTCGTCCTCGAGCGGGGTGCGGATCAGTACGTGATCCTCGGCGCGGGGCTCGACACGTTCGCCCAGCGCACCTCGGCCCGCGCCCCGCACGTGCGGGTGTTCGAGGTCGATCAGCCCGGACCGCAGGCGTGGAAGCGGCGCCGCCTGGTCGAGCTCGGCTACGGCGTTCCCGACCACCTGCGCCTCGTGCCGGTCGATCTCGAGGCGGGCGACGACTGGTGGGCGCGGCTCGCCGCGGCCGGGTTCGACCCGACCCGCCCCGCGGTCGTCGCCTCCGCCGGGGTGAGCATGTACCTCACGAAGGACGCCACGGCGGCCACCCTCCGCCGGCTCGCGGGCCTCGCACCGGGCTCGACGTTGGTCATGACGTTCCAGCTGCCGACCGAGCTGCTCGACGCCGGCGACCGCCCGATGCGGCAGGCGGTCGAGAACGCGGCCCGGGCGTCCGGCACGCCGTTCGTCAGCATGTACCCGCCGGGGGAGATGATGGCGCTCGCCCGCGAGGCCGGCTTCCCGGGCGTGCGGCACGTGCCAGGCACCTCGTACGCCGAGCGCTACTTCTCAGGCCGCAGCGACGGCCTGCGCCCACCGAGCGGTGAGGACCTGCTGATCGCCACTACCTGACGGGCGGTACCGGGCCCGTCGAGTCGCGCACGATCAGCTCGTGGCCGGTGTTCTTGCGCCTCCTGCGCGCCGAGGGCGGTTTGAGCGCCATGGTGAGGGCCAGCTCGCCCATCTCGGTCATCGGCAGCCGGACGGTGGTGAGGCTCGGGGCGAGGTCGGCCGCGACGGCGACGTCGTCGACCCCCGCCACGGACATCTGCTGCGGCACGGCGATCCCGCGGGCGCGCAGCACGGACAGCACGCCGATCGCCATGAGGTCGTTCAGCGCGATGAGCGCGGTGAGGTCGGGGTGCTCGGCCAGTAGCCGCTCGGCCCCGGAGTGCCCGCCGTTGCGGGTGAAGTCGGTGGGCAACACCGGCACGTCGTCGAGTGTGAGGCCGTGGGCGGCGAGCGCCTTCTCGACGCCGGCGAGCCGGTCGGCCACGGTGGTGAGGACGGGCGGACCGCTGATCACCCCGATCCGGCGGTGCCCGAGCGTCAGCAGGTGGGCGGCGGCGGCGGCGCCCGCCGCCTCGTTGTCCGGGCGCACGGCGTCGGCAGCGATGTGGTGGCGGCCGATGACCGCCACCCGTCCTCCGGTCTCCTGGAACGCGGTGAGCAGCGCGTTCGACTCGGCCTGCATCGCGGGCTCGGTGTAGCCCGACCCGGCCACGACGATCGCGTCGGTGCGGTGGGCGATGAGCGTGCGGATCTGGTGCAGCTCGCCCGCGGGGTCCCGGCCGGAGTGGCAGATCTGCACGGAGAAGCCCCGCTGCGAGGCCACCCCGATCACCCCGCTCGCGATCTCGGCGAAGTACGGGTCGCCGATCTCGTGGACGATCAGGCCCACCGTGGAGGTGGCGCCGCCCGCGAGCGTGCGGGCATGGATGTTGGCGACGTAGCCCATCCGCAGCGCCACCTCGCGCACGTGCGCGGCCACCGCCTCGCTCACGCCCTCGCGGCGGGCGAGGGCCCGGGACGCCGTGGCGATCGACACCCCGGCGCGCAGCGCGACGTCCGCCAGGCGCGGCGCCGACCGGGGCTTGGGCATCGGTGCCTCCTTGCGAGCTCGCCGGGGTCGTCCGTAGTCTACGCAAGCGCTTTCGGAAAGCGCTTACGTTCCTCGACGAGGAGGAGATCCCCCGATGAACGCCCGCACCACCCTCCGCCTGGGATGCCTCGCCGGCATCTCGGCGCTCGTCCTCACCGCGTGTTCCGGAGGTGCGGCCGGTGGCGGTGACCCGTCCGAACCGATCACGATCGGCATCTCGCTGCCGCTCACCGGGGACTTCTCCGAGCCCGGCAAGGGGGTCCAGCGCGGCTACGAGGCGTGGGCGGACGCGGTGAACTCGACCGGCGGGCTGCTCGGCCGGCAGGTGGAGCTGCGCATCCTCGACGACCAGTCCAACGCCGACCGCGTCGTGGCCGACTACGAGTCCCTGATCGCCCAGGACCAGGTCGACCTGGTGTTCGGACCGTTCTCCACCCGGCTCGTCGTGCCGTCGGCGCGCGTCGCGAAGGAGTACGGGATGCTCTTCGTCGAGCCCGCCGGTGCCGCCGCCGAGGTGTTCGAGCAGGGCTTCGACAACCTCTTCTACGCCGCGCCCGCGATCGCCGACGACCACTACAACCACCTCGCCGAGGCGATCATCGCGATGCCCGAGGGGCAGCGGCCGCAGACCGCCGCCTACGCCGCGATGGACGACCCGTTCGCCCAGGGCACGGCGTACGGGCTGAAGGCCAAGCTGGAGGCGGTCGGGATCCGGACCGTGGTGGACGAGGTCTACCCACCCAACACCACCGACTTCTCCTCCATCGCCGCCCAGATCGCCGACTCGCGGGCCGACGTGGTCGTGGGCGGCACCCAGTACCAGGACGCGGTCAACCTGATCGTCGCGTTGCAGCAGCTCGCCTACCAGCCCAAGCTGGCCGCGTTCACCACGGCACCGACCAACCCGGAGTTCTCCGCGGCGATCGGGTCCCGCACCGAGGGCATCCTGTCCCCCACGGGGTACACGACGGCGGCCCCGTTCCCGTCCAACGTCGAGTTCGTGCAGCGCTACACCGCAGCCCACGGCACCCCGCCGACCGAGGACGAGGCCAACGCCTACACCACCGGGCAGGTCGTGGCCGCCGCCGTGCAGGCCGTGGGCTGCGCCGAGCAGGGCGAGTGCCAGCAGCGGCTCGTCGACTGGCTGCGCACCAACACCGTGGACACCGTGGTCGGCCCGCTGAACTGGGACGCCCAGGGCCGCCCGCAGAGCGCCCACCTCATCCAGCAGTACGTCGACGGCCAGATCCGGATCGTGCTGCCGAAGGACACCGCCGAGGCGGAGTTCACGTACCCGAAGGCGTCCTGGTGAGCGAGCTCGCGAGCGAACGGACGTCCCGGTGACCGGATCACTCCTGTTCCAGAGCCTGGTGCTCGGCGTCCTGCTGGGCGGGCTCTACGCGCTGCTCGCCGCCGGGCTCACGCTGTACTTCGGCGTGATGCGGGTGGTGATGATCGCCCACGCGGCGTTCCTGGTGCTCGCCGGGTACCTGGCGTGGGACGTGCACGAGCGCTTCGGCATCGACCCGCTGCTGTCGCTGGTGGTCACGGTGCCGCTGTTCTTCGTCGCGGGCGTCGGGTTCCAGCGGCTGCTGCTCGCCCGGCTGCGGCCGGCGTCGGTGACGATGATGTCGGTGCTGCTGACGTTCGCCGTGGCGCTGGTCATCGAGGGGATGCTGGGGTTCGTCTACTCCGGCACGCAGCGGCGGGTGCAGCTGACCTACAGCGCCGCGAGCATCGAGGTGTTCGGCGCGCAGGTGGCGGTCGTCAAGCTGATCGCGTTCGGGCTGGCCGCACTCTCGCTGCTCGCGCTGTACCTGCTGCTCACCCGCAGCCGGTTCGGCCAGGCGCTGCGTGCCACCATCCAGCACCCGCAGGCGGCCCGGCTGATCGGCATCGACACCGACCGGGTGGCCGGCTACGGCTTCGGCCTCGGCCTGGCCACCGCAGCGGTCGGCGGGACGGCGCTCTCCCTCGACTCCACGATCTACCCGTCGCTGCACTGGCACTGGATCGGCCCGCTGATGGCGATCATCGTGGTCGGCGGGCTGGGGAGCATCCCGGGCGCGGCGATCGCGGCGATGGTCCTCGGCGTCGGGCAGAGCCTGCTGCAGCTGCCGCTCGGCACGACGTGGGCGCAGACGGTGTTCTACCTCGCGCTGTTCGCCACCCTGCTGGTGCGGCCACAGGGCTTCTTCGGAGGTCGCCTTGCGCAACGTTTTTGAAAGGCGCGTTTCCAGATGGGTGGCGCTCGTCGTCGGCGCCGCCGCGCTGCTGTCGTTCCCGCTCTGGAGCCCGAACCCGTACATCACGTCGGCCGGCGTCGTCGTGCTCTCGTACGCCGTGCTCTCGACGTCGTGGAACTTCGTGGGCGGCTTCACCGGCTACATGTCCCTCGGCCACGCGGCGTGGTTCGGGCTCGGCGCGTACGGCACCGGCCTGCTGATCACACGCGCCGGGGTGCCGAGCTTCCTCGCACTGGTCCTGGCCGGCGTGATCGTCGCGGTGCTCGCGGTGCCGATCGGTATCGCCGCGCTGCGGGTGCGCGGGGCGTCGTTCGTGATCGTGTCCATCGCGCTCGTGCTGGTGCTGCTGCTGGTGTTCCAGAGCTGGCGGGAGTTCACCGGTGGCTCCGACGGCCTCGTCGTGCCGCGGCCGTTCCCCGACCTCCTGCGCCCCCAGCACCACATGGTGTTCTTCCTGCTCTTCGCGGTGCTGCTGGGCCTGGCATTGCTGGCGTGGTGGACGATCGACCGGTCCCGCTTCGGGCTGGGGCTGAAGGCGATCCGCGAGGACGAGGACAAGGCCCAGTCGCTGGGCGTGCCGACGTTCGCCTACAAGCTCGTGGCCTTCGTCGTGTCGGCCACGTTCACCGCCCTCGGGGGTGGCCTCTACGCGCTGTGGTTCGGCGACCTCGACCCGATCTTCCAGTTCTCGATCCTGCTGGGCTCCTACATGGTGCTGATGGCGCTCCTGGGCGGGGTGCGGCACCTGTTCGGGCCGGTGCTGGGCGCGTTCGTGGTCGGCGTGGCCATCGAGTACTTCAAGGTCTCCTTCGGCGACACCCAGTTCCACCTCGTCGCCACCGGCCTCCTGCTGGCGGTCGTCGTGCTGTTCATGCCCGACGGCGTGATCCCCGCCGCGCAGGGGGTGCTCGCCCGGTTCCGCCCGCAGCAGAGCTCGATCCGCGAGGTCACCGCGGCCGAGCTGCGCGAACGAGCTGAGGTGGCACGGTGAACCTCGCGACCACCGGTCTGGCGAAGTCCTTCGGCGGCGTGCGCGCCGTCGACGACGCCTCCGTCGAGTTCCTGGACGGGAAGATCAACGCGGTGATCGGGCCGAACGGCTCGGGCAAGACCACGTTCTTCAACTGCGTCACCGGGATGATCCGGCCCGATGCCGGCACCGTGAGCTACCGGGGCCGCGACGTCACCGGGAAGGCCCCCTACCGGATCGCCGCCGCCGGCATCGGGCGCAGCTTCCAGCTCTGCCGCATCTTCCCCCGCATGACGGTGCGGGAGAACGTGCTCGCCGCCGTGCGGCCGCGCGGGTTGGCCGGCCTGCTGCGCTCGGCGGGCGCGGCCGCCGACGTCGAGCGGGCCCGCGGGTGGTTGCGGCGGGTGGGCATCGACCACCTGGAGGACGCCGAGGCACGCAACCTGTCCTACGGCCAGCAGAAGCTCCTGGAGCTGGCCGGGGTCCTGATGGCCGACCCCGAAACGATCATGTTGGACGAGCCGGCAGGTGGCGTGAACCCCGCCCTGATCGACCGGATCGCCGCGCTGGTGCGCGAGCTCAACGCGGAGGGCCGCACCTTCATCGTCGTCGAGCACAACATGGAGCTGGTGATGAGCCTGTCCGACCACGTGGTCGTGTTCGACCGCGGGCGGCCGATCGCCGAGGGCCCGCCGGACGCGGTCCGGGCCGACCCGGCGGTGCTGGAGGCGTACCTCGGTGTCTGAGCGGAGCTTTGCGGAGCGAACCGAGAGCGCTGAGCCACTTCTCGAACTCCGCGACATCGAGGCCGGCTACGGCCGCGCCGCCCTGGTGCTGCGGGGGCTCTCGGTCAGCGTGCCCGCGGGCACGGTCGTCTGCCTCGTCGGCCCGAACGGTGCCGGCAAGTCCACCGTGCTCAAGGTCGCGAGCGGGCTGCTCGCGCCGCGGTCGGGCGCCGTCCGCGTCGACGGGAAGGACGTCACCGGCCTCTCCCCGCAGCGCATGCTCGCCGCGGGCGTGGCCCACGTGCTGCAGGGGCACAGCGTGTTCCCCGAGATGACCGTGGCCGAGAACGTCTTGCTCGGGGCGTACACGATCACCGACAAGGCCCGCGTCGCCGAGCGGGCCGCGTTCGTGCAGGATCTCTTCCCGGTGGTCCGCGAGCGCTGGCGCTCGCTCGCCGGGCTGCTGTCGGGCGGCCAGCAGAAGCAGGTGGAGTTCGCCCGTTCGCTGATGGTGAGCCCCGAGGTCCTGCTGCTGGACGAGCCGTCGATGGGCCTCGACCCCAAGGCGACCGCCGTGGTGTTCGAGCAGGTCGTCGCGATGCGCGAGGCCGGGCTCGCGATCCTGCTCGTCGAGCAGAACGCCCGGCGCGCCCTCGAGACGGCCGACCTCGGCTGCGTCCTCGACCTCGGCCGGGTGCACATCAGCGGCCCCGCGCCCGAGCTGCTCGCCGACCCCCAGCTCGCCGAGCTGTACCTCGGCGGCCGTCCCACCGTCACACCAGGAAAGTAGGTAAGTGCATGCGCATCGTCATGAACGGCGTGACCGGGCGGATGGGCTACCGCCAGCACCTCGTACGGTCCATCCTCGCGATCCGTGACGACGGCGGTGTGCTGCGCCCCGACGGCACCCGCCTGCAGGTCGAGCCCGTGATCGTCGGCCGCAACCGCGAGAAGCTCACCGAGATCGCCCGCACCCACGACATCGAGACGGTGCACACCGACCTCGACGCCGCCCTCGCCGAGGACGACGCTCCGGTCTACTTCGACTCGCTCGTCACCAGCGAGCGCAAGAAGACGATCCTGCGCGCGATCGCCGCCGGGAAGCACGTCTACACCGAGAAGCCGATCGCGGAGTCGGTGGCCGAGGGCGAGGAGCTCGTCGCGGCCGCCCGCGCCGCCGGCATGGTCAACGGCGTGGTCCACGACAAGATCTACCTCCCCGGGCTGATCAAGCTGAAGCGGCTGATCGACTCCGGGTTCTTCGGCCGGATCCTGTCGGTGCGCGGGGAGTTCGGCTACTGGGTCTTCGAGGGCGACATGCTGCCCGCCCAGCGCCCCAGCTGGAACTACCGGGCCGAGGACGGCGGGGGCATCGTCCTCGACATGTACTGCCACTGGAACTACGTGCTCGAGCACCTGTTCGGCGGCGTCGAGGCCGTGATGACCAAGGCGGTCACGCACATCCCGCAGCGGTGGGACGAGAAGGGCGAGCCCTACGAGGCCACCGCCGACGACGCGGCGTACGGGATCTTCGAGCTGGCCGGCGGCGTGATCGCGCAGATCAACTCGTCGTGGGCGGTGCGGGTGGACCGCAAGGAGCTCGTGGAGTTCCAGGTGGACGGCACGCACGGCTCGGCGGTCGCGGGCCTCTTCGGCTGCCGCATCCAGCCCCGCGTCCGCACGCCCATGCCGGTGTGGAACCCGGACGTGCCCACCGACCAGGACTTCCGGGCGCAGTGGGAGCAGATCCCGGACAACCGGGAGTTCGGCAACGGCTTCCGCGCCCAGTGGGAGCAGTACCTGCTCGACGTCGACGCCGGCCGGCAGCACCCGTACGACTTCGCCAGCGGCGTGCGCGGCCTGCGGCTGGTGGACGCGGCGCTGAGGTCGTCCAGGGAAGGCACCCGAGTGGAGCTGGAGGCGACCAGATGACCCGCCGCCCCGGGGCCCCGTATGCCAGCATGGTGGCTTTGCTGCCGTGTTGTGCCAGTAAGGCCACCATGCTGTCACTCGGGGCCGGGGGTGTGGCATGACCGTCGTCGACTCCCGCATCGAGCTTCCCGTCGCCGGCGGGGGGTGGCGCACCGTCTCGCTGGCCGCGCCGCGGGAGTGGGTGCCGCACCCGCAGCCGTACCGGAGCCGGGTCGCCTTCGCGGCCGCGCACGTCGTGGGCGACCCGTGGGGCGAGAACGTGCCGGGCGCGCCCGCCGTCGTCGACTGGGACTCGACGCTGGCGTTCCGCCGCCACCTCTTCTCGTACGGCCTCGGCGTCGCGGAGGCCATGGACACGGCGCAGCGCAACATGGGTCTGGACTGGCCGGCCGTGCAGGAGCTGGTGCGCCGCAGCGCCGAGCAGGCCCGCGAGCACGGTGCCCGCATCGCGGCGGGCGCGGGCACCGACCACCGCACCGACCTGCGCACCGTCGACGACGTGCTGGCCGCCTACACCGAGCAGGTCGAGTACGTCGAGGGCACCGGCGCCCAGGTGATCCTCATGGCGTCGCGGCAGCTCGCCGCGGTGGCCGTCGGGCCGGACGACTACCTGCGCGTCTACGAGGCGCTGCTGCGCCAGGTGCGGGAGCCGGTGATCCTGCACTGGCTCGGCGAGGCGTTCGACCCGCAGCTGGCCGGCTACTGGGGTTCGGCCGACGTCGCGTCCGCGACGGCCACGTTCGTGCAGCTCGTCGAGGCCCACGCGAACAAGGTCGACGGCGTCAAGGTCTCGCTGCTCTCGGCCGAGCACGAGGTGGGGCTGCGCGCCGAGCTGCCCGACGGGGTGCGCCTCTACACCGGCGACGACTTCCACTACCCGGAGCTGATCCGCGGCGCCGGCACCCACCACTCCGACGCGCTGCTCGGCGCGTTCGCCGCGATCGCGCCTGCCGCAGCGGCCGCGCTCGCCGCGCTCGACGAGGGCGACCTGGACCGCTACAACGCGGAGTTCGCGCCGACGCTCCCGCTGTCGCGGAAGGTGTTCGAGGCGCCGACCTTCTACTACAAGACCGGCATCGCGTTCCTGTCATGGCTCTCCGGGCACCAGCCGGGCTTCACGATGGTCGGCGGGCTGCAGTCGGCGCGATCGGTGGTGCACCTGTCCGAGGTGTTCGCGCTGGCCAACGAGGCGCGGCTGTTCCCGGACCCGGAGGCGGCGGCGACGAAGCTGCGTGGCCTGCTCGGCGTGGCCGGGGCGGTGCGGTGACCGTTCTCGACGTCCCCAGCGGGAGCCCGGCGCACGTGGACACCCCGGCGCCCGGCGACCCCCGGCTGGCCCGGCTCTCGCTCAACCAGCGCACCACCGCGAACTGGAACCTCCGGGAGGCGGTCGAGGGCGCCGTCGCCGCGGGGCTGCCGGCGATCGGCCTGTGGCGCGAGCCGGTGGCCGAGGTCGGCGCCGGGACGGCCCGCCGGATCGTCGACGACGCCGGGCTGCGGGTCTCCTCGCTGTGCCGCGGCGGGTTCTTCACCGCGTCCGACCCGGCCGGGCGCGCCGCGGCGCACGAGGACAACCTCCGCGCGCTCGACGAGGCCGCCGCGCTCGGCACGACCGCGCTCGTGCTCGTCCCCGGCGGGCTGCCGCCGGGCGACAAGGACCTCACCGGAGCCCGCAGCCGGGCGGCCGAGGCGATCGCCGCGCTCGTCCCGGCCGCCGTGGAGCGGGGGGTGACGCTCGGCATCGAGCCGATGAACCCGATCTACGCCGCGGACCGCGGCGTGATCTCCACGCTGGCGCAGGCCCTCGACATCGCCGAGGCGTTCGCACCGCGCGAGGTCGGCGTTGTGGTCGACACCTTCCACCTGTGGTGGGAGCCGGGCGTGCACGCCCAGATCGCGCGGGCGGGGGAGCGGATCGTGTCGTACCAGGTGTGCGACTGGATCACCCCGCTCCCGGCCGACTCCCTGCTCGCCCGGGGGATGATGGGCGACGGCCACATCGACTTCCCCGCCTTCACCCGCGCCGTCGCCGCGGCCGGGTACACCGGCGACGTCGAGGTGGAGATCTTCCACGCCGACGTCTGGGCGGCCCCCGGTGCCGAGGTGGTCGCCACGATGGCCCGCCGCTACGTCGAGCTGGTGCAGCCCCACCTCTGATGGGACCGACTTCAGCAGTGGAAGCCGCTGTAGGTCGAACTCGACCCGAACGTCGCCGTGTTCGAGCGGGACCGTTCGCGGGGCTCGTAGTCCTCTGCGAACAGGTCCCACCAGAGCCGCCACAACCCGGTGTAGCGGGCGAGACCCGGCAGGTCCGCGAAGCGGGCCCTGATGTGCTCGTCGATGGACTCGTCGAACCTCACCGGGCCGGTGGCCCGGTGCTCCATGATCGACTCCCGCAGCGTGCGCACGTCGACGTCCTCCACCAGCGGGGCAGCGTCGTGCGGGACCGCGTGCGGCGCAACACCCACGCACACCACGTGCAGCGTGCGGCTCGGGGAATCCGATACCCGGATGCTCCAGCGGAGCTCGCCGGCGAGATCACCGAGCCGCTGCTTCGCGATCGCCTCGCTGCGCTGCTCCGCCAGCTCCGCCGCCTTCCGCTCGGCGAGGAAGCGCTGCCGATCCAGCTCCTCCTGTCGCCGCATCGCATCCGAGATCTCGAGGCCCACCGGTGAATAGCGGTCGACCGCCGCCTGGAAGCGGGACCGGTAGCGGCGCTGCGCGTCGTCCCAGTCGCGTCGCATCCGCTCCGCGCGTGCGCGCCGTCGCGGGAGCGGCTGCGCCGCGCGCAGGTGGGCCTCGTGCAGATCCCGTGCCGCGCTGTCGATCTCGGCGACGCACGCCACCGCCGCCTCGGTCCAGCGCGCGTTCTCCTCGGGCGTACACGGAACCACCGAGCCGACGACCCGTTGGGTCACCGTGCTCGGATCGACGGTCCGGTAGATCACGGGCCGGGTTCGGAACTCCAGCGCGTGGTCGAGCGTGAAGAAGCGGATCGCGACGCGCCCATCGACCCGCCGCCCCGGTGCCAGCTCGATCTCGCGGCCCATCATCGGCCTGGGTTCGGCCGGCATCGACACGAGAAACCGCCTGCGCCGCCACATCACGGACCACCCCCCGCACCCATGATGCGCGGCACGTCCGATCTCGTCCATCGAGCCCCGCGGGACGTTGCGCTACGTCAGGCCCGCGTGAGCGGGAGGACGACCGTGTCCACGACCTCGACGAGGAACGAGTCCCGGAGCGATCTGTCGCCCAGGAGGAACTGCTCCCGCAGGACGGCGATGGCGGCGCCCGCCACGACCGGGGTGAGCGCCGCAGGGCGGACCTCGCCGCGCACGACGCCGCGCCGAAGCGCCTCGAGCATGCACCGGGTGGCCGGCTCGACGAACCGGGCCCGGACGACGGCCCGGAGCTCCGGATCGCCCATCGCCTCGATCATCAGCCCGCGCACCGCCTCGCCGGCGGGGCCGTTCAGGACCTCGGCGACCCGCCGCATGAAGCCGAGCACATCGCCCCGGACGGTGCCGGTGTCGGGAACCTCCAGCACCACCGGGGCCCGGGTCCGCATCGCGTCGACCACGAGCTCGGCCCGGCTGGACCAACGGCGGTACAGGGACGCCGTGCTCGCCCGGGCCCGGCGCGCGACGCTCTTCATGCTCAGCTCGGCGTAGCCGGCGTCGGCGAGCTCGGCGAGGGTCGCCTCGTAGATGGCGGCGTGCAACGTGTCGCCCCGCCGCCGGGGTCCCTTGCGGTGATCGCCCCCCGCCTGCTTCGCGTCCGCCACCGTCATCGGCAGGACTCTACCGCCGACCCGTGCGGCCCGATTTCAAGAGAATCTGAATTTCCTACTAGAGAACCAATGGTTCTCTATGTCACGATGACGCCCATGACGCGGACGACCTCCACGGCCCGCACGAGCGAGCCGCAGGCGGCGGCCCCTCCCCCCGTTCCCGGTCCGGGCGGGGAGCAGGCCCCGGCCGCGTCGTGGGTGGTGTCCCTGCTGGTCCTGATCGTCGGGATGTTCATGTCCGTGCTGGACGTGACGATCGTGAACGTGGCCATCCCGGCCATCCAGGACGATCTCGGCACCACCACGGAGGACGTGCTCTGGATCGCCACCGCCTACACGCTCACGCTGGGCGTGGTGGTTCCCCTGAGCAGCTGGCTCGGTGACCGCTTCGGGCTGACCCGGACCTACCTGGCCACCCTGCTCGGTTTCTCGGCCGGCTCCGCGCTGTGCGGTCTGGCCTGGAGCCTGGGCAGCCTCATCGCGTTCCGGGTGCTGCAGGCGGTGCCGGGCGGCATCCTGCCGGTGGTCACGTTGACGATGGTGTACCAGATCGTGCCGCGCGAGAAGATCGGCATCGCGATGGGCATGTACGGGCTGGGCATCGTGTTCGCCCCGGCGATCGGCCCGGTGCTCGGCGGCTACCTGGTCGAGCACACCGAGTGGCGGCTGATCTTCTACATCAACGTGCCGGTCGGCATCCTCGGCGCGGTCGCCGCGTACCTGGTGCTGCCGGACTCCGGTCGGGGGCCGCGGCGCCCGTTCGACCTGCTCGGGTTCCTCACGATCGGGTTCGGCCTCTTCGCCGTCCTGCTCGCCTTCCAGCAGGGCGAGGACTGGGGTTGGACGTCCTACCCGGTGCTGATGCTGATGATCTTCGGGCTGCTCAGCCTGGCGACGTTCGTGGTGATCGAGCTGGAGGTGGCGCACCCGCTGCTGGACGTGCGGGTGTTCCGGCACCGGGCGTTCACGAACTCGCTGCTGTTGCTGTCCATCCTGACCACCGGGCTCTTCTCGGTGCTGTTCTACGTACCGGTGTTCCTGCAGCAGGGGCAGGGGCTCACGGCGTTCGAGGCGGGGCTGCGGATCCTGCCGCAGGCGCTCGTCGTGGCCGTGCTGATGCCGATCGCGGGCCGGCTCTACGACCGGATCGGCCCGCGTCCGCTCGCGGTGGCCGGGTTCGCGATCTCCGCCTACGGCACCTACCTGCTCTGCGGCATCAACCCCGACATGACGCACGGCGACGTGGTGCTGTGGACCTGTGTGCGGGCGGCGGGCATGGGTCTGGCGATGATGCCGGTGATGACCGCGGGGATCGCGAGCCTCCCGACGGAGAAGGTGAACGAGGGCAGCGCGCTCAACAACGTCGCCCGCCAGGTGGCGGGCGCGATGGGCCTGGCCGTCCTGACCGCGCTGGCCTCGGCGCAACAGACGCAGGCCATCGCGGACCGCGCCGCGCTGCTGCCGGCCGGCACCACCACCCTGCCCGTGCTCGGGCCCCCGGGTGCCGACGGCGTCGACATCCTCGGCATGTACGCCGTCGTGCAACGCACCCAGCTGGACGCGCTGGCCTCGTCCTACAGCGACGTCTTCCTGGTCACAGCGCTGATCACGGTGCTGGGCGCGCTGCTCGCGATACCGCTGCGGAGCGGCCCCGCCCACGGCTCCGCACCCGCGGCACCCGAGCTGTGATCAGAGATCGAGGGCGACGGGTGGCGGGGCTGGTAGATCGGTAACGGGGTGCCGCTCGGCAGCCGGATCGACGCGAGGAGGCCCCAACCCTGGTCGCTCACCGGCGTCACGACCTCGCCGCCTTCGGCCGGGCAACCGGCCAGCACCTGCTCGATGTCGTCGCACTTCAGGTACAGCTCGTGCGCGGGTTCCGCCTCGGCCGGGTGCACGGCGACCTCGGCAGGCGGGAAGCAAGAACTACGACGATTTCGGCCCGCCCGCTCCCGGCGCGCGGCGACCGGACCGTTCGGGACGGCCGGCCAACGGTGTGCGGCGCGGCGCGGCAGAGGCAGGCGCGTCAGGCGGAGCCGCATCCGGACGCGGCCGAGCCGGGCCCCGCGGTCGCCGGCCCTCCGGCCGCTGCGAAGGGGCGGGTCGAGTCCCGGGTTCGCGGCGGTCACCCCGGTCCTCGCCGGCGTCCTCGACCTCCTGCTGCTCGACACCGCGGTACCTGGCGGCGAGTTCCTGCAGGCGGCGTGCCAGATGCTCGAGCGCGTCGAGCAGCCGGAGTGCCAGTTGGCGCAGGAACCGGAGGAACAGCATGATCTTGCGGACGACGAGAGCGAACCCGACTCCGACCCCATTCAGCAGCGGCTTCGCCACCTTGTCCGTGACCGTTGTGACGGCGCCCTTCGCAATGCCGGCGGTTGCCGTGACGGCGCCCTTCGCGGTGCCCGTTGCCGTGCCCGCGGTCGTCGTGCCGGCGTCCTTCGCGGCGGCCGCTGCGGTGCCCGCCGTCGTGGCCAGGCCGCCCGCGGCGCTCCCACCGGACGCGGTGGTGCTGCTCGCGACCCGGCCGAGCCTGTTCGCGCCGCCGCGAACACCCGAGCGGGTCTTGCCGACCGCCCCACCAGCAACAGCACCCCCTGAGCGCTGAATCGCGGCCCGCGCGGGATGGGCTGGTCCGGTGCGGCCGGTGGACCCCGTGGTCTCTTCCGGCTCTCGGCTCTGTTCGTCGGACATGCCCAGCCCTCCACGTCGTGAGGTACGGATGCGGGCGCAGCGTCGCTGTGCGGACGGCGTACCACCAGCGAAGATCGGGTAATCCCGCTAGCCCGTATCCGCGTTCCACGCATTTCTCCCGCTCGTGGAGGCGTCACTTCGGAGTAGCGGTATTGGACTGTCCGGTCGAGCTCACCCGCGTTCCGCCGGTCTTCCGTGGCGGGGCCGTCGGCGTTCTCGCTCAGCCAGGGCGAACGGGGCGGCGGGCCTCGTGGACGATCGCGGGCGGGACGTTGCGCCACACCGTGCGGCTGGTCGTCACCTCGGCGAAGTGGGCGCGCAGGTCGGCGAGCTGGCGGCGGGCCGGCGGGGCCCAGCGCGTCCAGGTGTAGCCGAACTGCGTGAACACACCCGTCGGGGCGAGCACCTCGGTGATCACCGCATGCAGGCCGCGGCCGTCCGGGCCGGGGGAGTAGGCCACCCACGGCAGGCCGCTGACGACGGCGTCGACGGCCGTGATGCCGCGTTCGCCGAGCACGCGGGGCAGCTCGCGGGCGTCGGCCCGTACCACGTCGACCTCGGGGTGGCGGTCCGCGAGCAGCCGCGCCCACCCCGGGTTCAGCTCCACGGCGACGTGCCGGGCCCGCCCGCCGGTGTGCTCCTGGATCGCCCGCGTGAACGCCCCGGTGCCGGGGCCGAGCTCGACGACGACCGGTAGGCCGGTCGTCGGGATCGCCCGCACCACCGCCGCCGCGAGGGCCCGTGAGCTCGGCGTCACCGATGCCGTGTGCAGGGGGTCGCGCACGAACTCGCGAACGAAGCGGCCGGTGTCCACCCACGCCGTCACGACCCGAACCGTAGCGGTGGGGCCTTCCCCACCGGAGTGTCCGCATCTACCGTCTCCGGTGATGCCCGTCACGTGAGGGGGGACCGCCATGCATCCACACCGGCTGCAGCAGCTCGTGGCGTCCGTGCCGGACACCGTCGGTGCCGACCAGCGGGCCAGACTGCTCGCCCACGTCCAGGCGTCGGACCGGTGCCGCGTGCGGATCGAGCGGGTCGGCTCCGAGCTCGCCACGGCGCTCGACGGCGTCGGCAACTCGGACCGGGCCGTGGACCTCGCCTGCGAGCTGGACGGCCTCGAACGCGTCCAGCAGCGCATGGACCGCAAGCTCACCGCCCTGGTCGAGGAGCTCACCACCACGCCGCGCGCCGTGACCTACGACGACGGCGTGCCCGCCTGATCGCACCCGCGTGGTTCGGGCGACCGGAAGGTCCGATCACGGCCGCGGCCCGTCGAGCAGGGCGAGCAGCGGACGGAGACCGTCGGGGCGGCGCTCCACGGGCAGGTGGTCCACGAAGTGGACCGCACAGCCGATCGCGGCGGCGCCGCCGTCGGCGCCCCGGTCGTCCCCGACCATCAGGACGTCGGGCGGGTCGGCGCCGAGCGCCTCGCAGGCGAGCCGGAACAGCGCCGGGTCCGGCTTCTGGATGCCGTGCTCGTACGACAGGACGAACGCGTCGACGGCGGTGTCCAGCCCGTGTGCCCGGAACACCGGCCGGAGGTCCCAGCCGATGTTGCTGACCACGCCGATGCGGACGGCCTGCCTCCGCAGCGCCTCCAGCACCTCCGTGGCGTCGGGATAGGGGCGCCAGGCCTCGGGGGACCTGTGGCGGTCGTAGAGGGCGTCGTACAGGGACGGGTCCGGAAGGTCGACCTGCCGGGCGAGCCCGGTGTACAGGGCGCGGTGCCGCTCCGGGGTCTCGTCGCGGGTGGCCCAGAGCTCTGCCAGGTGTGCGGGCACGGCGTGCGGGGGCGCACCACCCGGGAGGGCGCCGGCCCGCTCGAGCCGTCGGGCGAGCTCCGCGACCTCCGCGGGCGCCGGCGCGGTGCCGGTCTCCTCGAGCACGGCGGTGAGCCAGCGCTGCGTGCTCTCGATGCGGAAGAGGGTCCCGGAGAAGTCGAACAGCACGCCCTTGATCGCCACGCGCCCATGGTCCCCGACCGGCGTCAGCCGGCCGTCCGGTGGGCCCGCGCCGCCCACACGCAGTAGAGGGCGACGACCGCGGCCACCAGGCCGAGCACCGGCTGCACGACGAGCAGCACCGCGCTGAGGAGACAGGACGAGACCGTGAGCAGGCGCCACGTCGACGCCTGCCGTGGCCCGGCCCCGCCGTGCCGTCGGTGCGGCGGCCGGAACCGGGAGCCGAGGAGGCCCTGTGCGAGTGCGGCGAGGGCGAACACGCCGGCCCACACCCAAGAGCCCTCGGCGGCGCGCATCCCGGCGAGGACGAGGAAGCAGCATCCCGCGAGCGCGTGTCCGGGGCTCACTGCAGGACCCCGACGTACTGGCCGAGCGCGACGAGCCCGGCGCCGAGCAGCACGACCGACGAGAGGGCGACGAGCACCCGCGCGGCCGGTCTCGTGCGCAGCGCCGCCGGGAGGACGCGCCGTTCCAGCACGAGCAGGCCGAGGCCGTAGATCCCGCAGGCCAGGGTGCCGCCCACGATGTTCGCCGGCGTGATCAGAGCGACCAGGTCGGCGCCGGTGAGGATCAGTGCGGCGCCGCCGAGCAGGATGTAGGCGTAGACGACGGTGCGGGTGGTGCCGATCCCGGCCGTCCGGACCTTCCCCGACACGGCCGACAGCGACTCGTACGTGGTGCGGGAGTAGACCTCCCAGATCGCGTACATGGTGCCGAAGAACACCATGATGATCGCGAGGACGTAGAAGTACCGGAACACGGGGTGGATCACCCCGAGCACGTCGCCCTGGTAGGTGAGGACGTTCTGGCCGTTCGGCACGTTGTGGGCCGCGCCGAGGATCTCCGTGCCGGTGATCACGAAGGCGATCGCGGTGAGCGCCATCGCCGTGAAGCTGAGCACGACGTCACCGAGCGGCGCCCGCGACCAGCCGCGCACCCGTTCCCGCTCCTGCGGCGTGTCGTCCAGCGCGAGCGGCTCCACGGCCCGCTCGCGCCCGGGCAGGCCGAGCGCGCCCCAGCGCTTCTCGCGCATGAGGCCGGCGTAGCCGATGTAGTCGTACATGCCGCCGCCGAGCCCACCCATGAACACGACCGCCTCGATCCACACCGATCGGTCGGCGATGTCCGGGTACTCGGTGAAGACGAAGGGCTCGTAGCCGAACCCCTGCGGCACGAAGCCCGCGACCACGTCGAGCCACTGCGGCTGCGCGGCGAACACGGCGACGACCACGAGGGCGACCTTGAGCGAGACGATCGCCACCTGGGCGCGTTCCAGGAGCGCGTACCAGCCGAACCAGGCCAGCGCCGCGGCGAGGACCAGCAGCACCAGCCCCCACGCGACGGCCGGCCCGCCGAACACGATCTCGAGGTAGCTGCCGATACCGGTGGCGAGGGCGCTCGCCACGAACGGGAACGACAGCACGGCGAGGGCGCCGATCAGGGCGGGGAACCAGCCGCGCGGCCCGGGGATCGCCTTGGCCAGGCCGCTCATGGGGTGCTCGCCCGTGAGGACGATGTAGCGGTTGGACGCGTAGATGATCGCGGCCTTCGTGACCGCACCCACCAGGACCAGCCAGAGGATCGCGTACCCGAACACCGCCCCGAGCCGCGACGCGAGGACGGTCTCGCCACTGCCGACGGTCAGGGAGGCGATGATCGCGCCCGGCCCGAAGAACAGCACGATCGTCCGCAGGCTCAGCCGCCGCCGGGCCAGCTCCCGCGGCACCTCGGGCAGGAACGCGCTCCCGGGCGGCATCCCGGTCTCCGGATTCTCTGGACGCGCCATTGCTGTCCTTCCACTCGCCGGTCCTCAGGGCTGCCCGAGCAGCCGCTCCGTCTCCCGCCTGAGCTCGAGCACCTGGCCGAGCCCCTCGCCGAGCTCCACGTCGTCCCAGGTGACGACCGAGCCCTTCGGGACGTCGTGCCTCAGCTCGACGTGGTGCGCGAGCGCGATCGGCAGCGCCCGCCGCTCGACTGAGGCCCGGGCGGAGATCAGCTTCCCCCACACCGTGTAGCCGCCCTCGCCGTCGAGCACGTCGCCCGCCACCAGGTCCTTCTTGGCCGTGGCGACGACGTCGCCGTAGAAGCCCTTCGCCGCCCCGGTGGCGATGCCGCGGAGGGCGGCGTTCGCGATGGAGATCCCGAGCTCGAGGCCGATGTAGTGGTACGGGCGGAACAGCGCCGCGTACCGCCTCGTGGGGTCGGCGTGCCACGCGTACTCGGAGAAGCAGCCGGAGACGTAGTCGTTGGTGGCCTTGACGACGACGAACACGCCCTCCTGCGTGTTGTGCGGGATCCAGTCGCCGTTGCGGGTGACGCTCGACATGACGTCCACCGAGCCCTCGTGGGCGAGCACCCCGCCGGCCTCGCGGGGCCGGCAGACCGTGGCGATCTGCTCGACGTCGCCGGGGGTGAAGGTCAGCCCGTCGTCCGAGGGCACGAGCTGGGCGGCGTTCGCGACCGCGGCCATCTCGATCGCGGCCTTGGTGCCGTCGCGGAACGCGGTGTGCATGTACGGGTTGAGCTGGCCGGAGTCGGTGAGCTCCTTCGAGAACTCCCAGTGCTCCCACACGTTGTCGGGGTTCATCCCGTGGTAGTGCTCGAGGTACTTGGTGCCCTTGCCCGCGCACACCACGTGGAACCCGGAGGTGCGCGCCCAGTCGACGAGCTCCATGATCAGCGCGGGCTGGTCGCCGTAGGCGAGGGAGTACACCACGCCCCGGTCCGCGGCCCGGCGGGCGAGTGCCGGCCCGACCACCGCGTCCGCCTCGACCGTCACCATGATCACGTGCTGGCCCGCGTCGAAGGCGGCGAGCACGTGCGACGTGGCGGCGATCGGGTTGCCGGTGGCCTCCACCACGACGTCCACACCGGAGCCGAACAGCGGCCCGGCCTCGGGCAGCACCGCCGTGGAGCCGTCGGCGAGCGCGGTGGCGAGGTCGGCGGTGACGGCGTCCTGCGGCCAGTCCACCAGCTTCAGCGCCTGGCGCGCGCGGTCGACGTCGATGTCCGCGATCGCCGCGACGTGGATCCCCGGGATCGTGCGAGCCTGCGCGAGGAACATCGTGCCGAACCGCCCGGCCCCGATGAGCCCGACCCGTACCGGGTTGCCGTCGCGCTGGCGGGCCTGCAACAGATCGTGCAAGTTCACCGGGGCCTCCGCCCTGATAACGTCGGTGGTAACGGTTCCATTTTGGTACCACAGCCTTTTCGGCAAGGTCAACGGTCCGCGGGAGGCGCGGCATGAAGAAGGCGGCAACGATCCGGGACGTCGCCGCCCGCGCGGGCGTGTCCGTCTCGGTGGTGTCGCGCGTGCTCAACGGCACGGGGCCGGTCGCACCGGTGAAGCGCGGCCAGGTCCTCGAGGCGATCGAGGCGCTCGCGTACCGGCCGCGCGCCGCCGCCCGGGAGCTCTCCCACGGCCGCAGCGAGACGGTCGGCCTGCTGCTGGCGGACCTCACCAACCCGTTCTTCGCCCGCCTCGCCGACCGCGTCGTCGCCGAGGCCCGCTCGCGCGACCTGCAGATCCTGCTGATGACCACCCAGGAGGACCCACACCTGGAGGGCCAGGCCCTCGACACGCTGCTCGACCGCTCGGTCGGCGGGATGATCGGCACCCCGACCGGCCACAACGTCGAGCGGTGGGAGAAGCTCGCCGCCCTCGACATCCCGGTGGTCTTCGTCGACCGCTCCATCACCGAGCTCGACCGGGTCGACGTCGTGAGCATCGAGAACGTCGGCTCCGCCGCCACGGCCACAGGACACCTGCTCGACCGCGGCCACACCCGGATCGGGATCGTCTCGGGCCCGCTCGACACGACCACCGGCGTCGAGCGCGTGCGGGGCTACGAACGGGCGCTGCGGGAGCACGGCATCGAGCGCGACGACCGGCTGGTGCGCCCCGCGCCGTTCCGCGGCGACCGCGGGGCGGATGTCGTGGCCGGGATGCTCGCGCTCGACGACCCGCCCACCGGCCTCGTCGTCGCCAACACCGCTCAGGTGCGGGTCGTGCTGAGGATGCTCTCCCAGGCCCGCATCGCGATCCCGGACGACCTGTCGGTCGTGGTCTTCGACGACAACCCGTGGACCGAGCTCATCCGGCCCCCGCTCACCGCCGTCAGCCAGCCGATCGACATGCTCGCCCTGCACTCGGTCGAGCTGGTGCACGCCCGGATGCGGCAGAAGCTCCCGCCTGCGCCCCGGCGGATCCGGGTTCCCGCCGAGTTCCTGGAACGATCGAGCACCGCACGGATCTGAAGGAGGACACATGTCGCATGCACCGGTCGTCACTCCGGTTGTCGTAACCGCCGTCTTCCGCCCGCTGCCCGGGCGCCGCGAGGACGCCCGGGCGGCCATCGAGGGCGCGCTCCCCGGCGTCCACGCGGAGGAGGGCTGCCTGCTCTACGCGCTGCACGACGCCGCGGACGGCACGCTGGTGCTCCTGGAGAAGTGGGAGTCGCAGGAGCTGCTCGACGCGCATTCCGCGGGCGAGGCGGTCGAGCGGCTCGGCCGGGCGATCGACGGACTCCTCGCAGAGCCCCCTGCCGTCGTGACGATGACCGCCCTGCCCGCGGGCGACCCGGACAAGGGACGCCTCTGACGTAGTGTCCCGGCAACGGACGGTCGAGAAAGGGGTCTCGCGGTGCGCGCGGTGCAGGTGGTGCGGTTGGACGGGCCGGCGGCGGTCGAGGTGCGCGACGTGCCGGAGCCGCGGCGGCAGGCCGACCAGGTGCTCGTCGACGTGAGGGCGATCGGGGTCAACTTCCCCGACGTCCTGCAGACGAAGGGCATGTACCAGTCCAAGCCGGAGCTGCCGTTCACGCTCGGGTCCGAGGTGGCGGGCGTCGTGCGGGAGGCGCCGGACGGCTCCACCCTGCGGGCGGGCGACCGCGTGGCCGCCTTCACGACCACGGGGGCGTTCGCCGAGGTGGTCGCCGTAGCCGCGGACGACGTGCTGCCGCTGCCGGACGGGATCGGCTTCCCGGCGGCCGCGGGCCTGCCGATGAACTACCTCACCGCCCACTTCGCCCTGCTCGTGCGCGGGCACCTGCGCGCGGGCCAGACGGTGCTCGTGCAGGGGGCTGCGGGCGGGGTGGGCACGGCGGTGATCCAGCTCGCCGTTGCGCTCGGCGCGCGGGTGATCGCGGTGGCGTCCACCGAGGACAAGGCGGAGGTCGCCCGGGCCGCCGGCGCGCACGATGCCGTGCTCGCCGACGGATTCAAGGACGCCGTGAAAGGGCTGACCGGCGGCGCGGGCGTCGACCTCGTGGTGGACCCGGTGGGCGGCGACCGCTTCACGGACTCGCTGCGCTGCCTCGCGCCGGAGGGGCGCCTGCTCGTGGTCGGCTTCACGGCGGGCGAGATCCCCACCGTGAAGGTGAACCGCCTCCTGCTCAACAACATCGACGTCGTGGGCGTCGGGTGGGGCGCGTACGCCTTCGCGCGCCGCGGCTACCTGCAGCAGCAGTGGGCCGAGCTGGAGCCCCACCTGCGCTCCGGCGCGCTCGACCCCCTGATCAGCACCACCTTCCCGCTCGAGCGCGCCGCCGAGGCACTCGCGACCATCGACGAGCGCCGCGTGACCGGGAAGGTGGTGCTGGAGACGGCCTCCTAGCCGGGCAATTCCGAACTCGGTGGGGATCACCGGGGGTGGCGACCCGTGTCGGAGCGCGCCTGGGCCCGGTCCCCGCAGCCGTCTCACCGGACAAATCGTGGATGCGCTGCGCGGGTCGATACGACGCGTGTGCGTGTGGTTGTCGACACCCTGCGTGATCATGTCGACGTGATGGGTCTGGGCCGCGGCTGCGAGACCCGTGGTGTCGACCTGACCATGAATGGCGACGGATCGCCGCTGACGCTGAGCGGTCACGCTGTGACCGGTTCGCTGCGGTGGGCGCGCCGTGCCCCGCCGGTCGCGGCCTGCCCGGCGCCTCGTCCTGGCCTGCCGCGGGTCCACCCCGGTTGGTCCCGGGCCTGCGGTTGGGCGGGTGGCTGGGTTGGTAGTGCACCCAAGCCGGCCACCGCGCCCACCAGCGAGGTCGATGCCGACCCAGGTGTCTGCACGCGGGGCAACGGGCGGGTGTCGATGGCGTCCGTCCCGGGGTGAGCGGGCGCGCCCACGCGAGCCGGGCTGCAGGACCCGGGCCCTCGGCCGACGCGCCGACGCGCTACCGCGGCCGGTGCGGCGGCCACGATCGCCGGGATGGGGGCCGAAGGGCGTATGGACGGTGTCGCCGCACTTGGCCGGCGGCGCCGCGGCGCGGGTGATCGGCGGAATCGGGACGTGAGCTGCACCGGTGCAGCTGACGTCCCGTTCCAGCCGATCACGGGCCGGATGTTCACGATCCGGGTGTCACGACCCCGGTCATCGCAGAACACGTAGAGCGCGGCCGGGAGAGTGTCGAGATCCCCGCGCAGACGAAGATCCAGTAGGAACCAACCGTCTAGGCCTCGTCGGCTCCGTCCTTGCCGGGCTTGGTCGCACCGGCCACCGAGTCCGGATGGGGCTTGACGGCCACGACGAACTCGTCGCCGTAGGTCTTCGTGCCGTGCTCGACGGCCTGCTCGACGGCCGCGACGGCGCGCCGGTCGCGCCGCATCAGCGGGTCGTGGTGCAGGTCCTTCGCCAGCGCGATGCACAGCGCGACCATGACGATGGCGAACGGGGCCGCCGAGATGATCGTGATGTTCTGGATCCCGGTGAGCGCCTCGTCCTGGCCGGCACCGATGGTGAGCATGATGGCGGCGATGGCCCCCATCACCACACCCCAGAAGATCACGACCCAGCGGTGGGGCTCGATCGAGCCGCGCTGGGACAGCGTGCCGGTGACCACGGACGCCGCGTCGGCGCCGGACACGAAGAAGATCGCGACCAGGATCATGGCGATCACGCTGAGCACGCCGCCGAGGGGCATCGCGTGCAGCAGCCCGAACAGCTGCCCCTCGAGGCTCGCCGACGCGAGGTCGGTGCCGTTCTGCTGGAGGTTGATCGCGGCGCCCCCGAAGATCGCGAACCAGACCAGGCTCACGACGCTGGGGATGAGCAGCACGCCGACGACGAACTGCTTGATGGTGCGGCCCCGGCTGATCCGGGCGATGAACATCCCGACGAACGGCGTCCAGGAGATCCACCAGGCCCAGTAGAAGACGGTCCAGCTGGCCAGCCACTGCGCGGTGGCGTCGCCGCCCGTGGCGGCCGTGCGGGCGGCCATCTGGGCCATGTCACCGAAGTAGTCGCCGATGGCCGTCGGGAGGAGGTTGAGGATGAAGATGGTCGGGCCGCCGACGAACACGACGAGCGCCAGGATCCCGGCCAGCACCATGTTGATGTTCGACAGCCACTGGATGCCCTTGGCGACCCCGGACACCGCTGAGGCGACGAAGGCGATCGTCAGCACCGCGATGATGCCGAGGAGCAGGGCGAGCGGCGCCTCCGGGAGCCCGTTGGCCTGCAGGCCGGCACCGATCTGCAGCGTGCCCAGCCCGAGTGAGGCGGCGGACCCGAACAGCGTGGCGAAGATCGCGAGGATGTCGACGACCTTGCCGAACAGGCCCTCCGTGTGACGCTCGCCCAGGAGCGGCGCGAACGCCGAGCTGATGAGCGACCGGCGGCCGCGGCGGAACGTGCTGTACGCGATCGCGAGGCCGACGACGGCGTAGATCGCCCACGGGTGCAGCGTCCAGTGGAACAGCGTGGTGGCCATCGCGACGTCGATGGCCTCGGGGGAGCCTGCCGGCACGGTGCCGGGTGGCGGGCTGGCGAAGTGCGAGAGCGGTTCACCGACCCCGTAGAACATCAGCCCGATGCCCATGCCGGCGCTGAACATCATCGCGACCCAGGAGACCGTGCGGAACTCCGGCCCCTCGTCGTCGCCACCGAGCGGGATCTTGCCGTAGCTGCTGAACGCGACCCACAGCGTGAACACGACGAACCCGCTGGCGACGAGCACGAACGCCCACCCGCCGACGTTCATCAGGCCGGACAGCACCGCCGAGGACACCGCGCTGAGCGAGTCGACCGACGCGAAGCCCCAGACGAGGAACGCGACGACGAGGCCCGCGGCGATCCCGAAGACCCAGCGGTCGACCGGTTGCTGCTCCTCGGCCGTGATCTGCGGTTCCGCCGGGTCCGGCAGGTGCGTGCCTGTTGGTGTCTTGCCTTCTTTGTGAACGGTCATGCCTGACTGGCCCGGGCCTGGACCCGGGCCTGCCCCCTTCCCACGAGTCACATTGCGGCCACCCTCGATCCACCAGGCCTCAGCCGCAACTCGTAGAGCCGAAATGACAATCGCGTTGTTACCCGCCCGATCTGCGGGGATCGTTCCGCGCGTGATCACGGACGCGGGCCCAGCACGGGCTGGCCGCCCCGCCGACCGCGGAAGCCGCGCTCCCACGGCCACCGGTCGCGGTCGTCGGCCCACACGACCTGCAGCCCGCGGACCGGGGGGCCGTACAGCGCGAGCGCGGTGAGCAGGTGCACGTCCGGGTTCTCGACGTCGACGAACTCCACCAGCGGCCCGTCGACGAGGCGCAGCCGCTCGCCCGCCGCCGGGGGCTCGTCGTGCAGCAGGTGCGGGGCCACCGCGTCGAGCAGCTCGCTGCAGCGGTGCAGCGGCATGCCGGTGACGAGCAGCTCGGGCCGGCCCCGTGGCGTGAGCCCGACCGTGTAGGCCCAAGGCGGGCGGAACCGCTCGCGCTCGACGCCCTGCACCGCCCAGCCGTACTCGTCGGCGAGCCGGGCCATCCGCGCCAGGTACTCGGGGTAGGTGAGCGCCGGGTCGTCGCAGAACACGCACATGGTGGTCTCCTCGGTCGTGGATCCGACCGGGACACCGTCACCGGGAGCACCGACACGGGCGCACCGGCGGGAGCGGGTTGTCCACAACCCGCCGGCACCGACTCAGGAGTCGCCGTCCTCCCCGCGCAGGAAGCGCTCCACCTCGGCGGCGAGCTCATCGGCGCTCGGCAGCTCGCCCGACAGCCCCGTGCTGGACCGCTCGGCCCGGCCGGACGCCACCATGTCGTACTGCCGTTCGAGCGCCTCGACCACCTGCCGCACCTCCTCCGATCCCGCCACCTGCTCGGCGATCTCCGCCTCGGTGCGCTCCGCGGCCTTCGTGACGGTCTCGGTGGGCAGGTACAGACCCGCCGCGAGGCCGACGTGGTCCAGCAGCACGCGTGCCGCCTGCGGGTACTCGGCGCGGGCGAGGTAGTGCGGCACGTGCACCGCGAAGCCCATCGCGTCCAGCCCGGCCTCGCCGAGCCGGTACTCCATCAGCCCGATCGCGCTCCCCGGCACCTGCGCCGTGGCGAACCATGCCTCGTGACCCTCGGTCAGGTCCGGACGGGTGCCGTGCACCGTGACGCCGATCGGCCGGGTGTGCGGCACCGCCATCGGGATCGCGGTGAGGTTGATCACCAGCCGCACGCCGAGCCGCCGCACGAGCTGCTCGACGGCCGCGCAGAACCGCTCCCACTGCGTGTCCGGCTCCGGCCCGGCGAGCAGCAGGTAGCCGGTGTCGCCGGTGTCGGTGAGCGCCACGACGTCCAGCTCCGGACGGCTGTAGGCGGCCCAGTGGTCGGTCTCGAAGCGCAGCGGTGGGCGCCGCGAGCGGTAGTCGAGGAGCTGGTCGACGTCGAAGCGCGCCACCACGCGCGGCTCCCGGCCCTCCACCAGGGCCTCCGTGGCCAGCCGGGCCGCGTTGCCTGCGTCCACGAACCCGTCGAGCGCCACCAGCAGCACGGGTTCGTCCAGCTGCGGCGCATCGGGCGCCACCTCGTACAGTCCGGCCGGATCCAGCACGCCACACCTCCGCCTCTCGACGGGGCCCACGGCCCCGCCCGTCGCACATCTGTCCTGGTGCAACGTGAGTCTGCCCGCACAGCATCCCGTTTCCGCGGTGTCGGGGGCACCATGGAGCCGAGATGAAACCCAGGACGAATCTGCATCATCGCCTCTGGGTCGTCTGGTCGATCGGTCTGGCCGCCTACCTGGTGGGGGTGATGCACCGCACCTCCTTCGGCGTCGCCGGCCTCGACGCAGCGGCGCGGTTCCAGGCCGCACCGGCGGCGCTCGCCGGGTTCGTGGTGCTGCAGCTGCTGGTCTACGCGAGCCTGCAGGTCCCCGTGGGCGTGCTGCTCGACCGGTTCGGCGCCAGGCTGCTCATCGTCGTCGGCTCCCTCACGATGGCCGCGGGCCAGCTCGTGCTCGCCGTCGCCGCGTCGCTGCCGCTCGCGATCCTGGCGCGCGTGCTGGTCGGGGCCGGGGACGCGCTGACGTTCATCAGCGTCCTCTCGGTGGTCACGAGCTGGTTCCCGGCCCGGCGGGTACCGCTGATGACGCAGCTCACCGGCCTGATCGGGCAGAGCGGCCAGGTGCTGTCGGCCGTGCCGCTCGCCGCGGTGCTGCACGGCCCGGGGTGGACGCCCGCGTTCGTCTCGGCGGCGGCGCTCGGCGTGGCGGTGGGGCTCGCCGCGTTGGCCGTCGTGCGCGACCGGCCGCCCGGGGCGCCGGCCCCGCCGCCCGCGCCGGCCCCGCGCGAGGTGCTGCACGGGCTCGTCTGCTCGTGGCGCGAGCCGGGCACCCGGCTCGGCTTCTTCACGCACATGGCCACCCAGTTCTCGGGGATGGTGTTCGCGCTGCTGTGGGGCGTGCCGTACCTCGTGGCGGGCCAGGGGTTCTCGACCGGTGAGGCGAGCGCGATGCTGACGCTGCTCGTGGTGGCCGGGATCGTCGCCGGACCGCTGTTCGGCGAGTTCACCGCCCGGCACCCGCTGCGCCGGTCGTGGCTCGTGCTCACCGTGCTCGGCACGACGGTCTCGGTCTGGACGGCCGTGCTCGCCGTGCCGCCGCCCGCCCCGCGCTGGTTGCTGGTGCTGCTCGTCGTCGTGCTGGCGTTGGGCGGCCCGACCTCGATGATCGGCTTCGACTACGCCCGGACGTTCAACCCCGGCCACCGGCAGGGCGCCGCGGTCGGGATCGTCAACATGGCGGGCTTCGTGGCGTCGCTCACCGTCTCGCTCGGGGTCGGGGTGGTGCTCGGGCTCGTCGGGCCCGGCGACTACACGCCGGAGGCGTTCCGGGTGGCCTGGACGGTGCAGTACGCGGTGTGGGCACTCGCGCTCGGCGGCGTGCTGGTCGCGCGCAGGCGGGCGCGCCGGAAGCTGGAGAGCGAGGGCGTCGTCGTGCCGTCGCTGCGGTCGGTGCTCGCGGCGCGGCGCACCAACCCGGCCCGGGCCCGCTGAGGGGCCGCCGCCGTCACCCGTACGTGGCAATGATTATCATCTGCCCGTCCAGGAGCGGCGACGGGAGGAGGCGGCGTGCGCATCGCGTTCGTCGGCAAGGGCGGCAGCGGGAAGACGACATCGGCGGCGGTGTTCAGCCGCTACCTCGCCGAGCTCGGCAAACCGGTTCTCGCCATCGACGCGGACATCAACCAGCACCTCGGCCAGGCGCTGGGACACGACGGCCCGCCGCCGCTCGCCCTCGGCTCCGACCTGCCGTGGCTCAAGGAGCACCTGCGCGGCACGAACCCGCGGATCGCGAGCGCCGACGCGATGATCAAGACCACGCCCCCGGGTCGCGGCTCGCGCCTGCTCGACCTCGATCCCGACGGTGAGCTGCTGGCCCGGTACTCGGCCGTGGCCGGCGGGGTGCGCCACCTCGTGACCGGCGAGTTCGACGAGGCCGACATCGGCGTCTCCTGCTACCACTCGAAGACCGGCGCGGTGGAGCTCTACCTCAACCACCTCGTCGACGGCCCCGGTGAGTACGTGGTGGTCGACATGACGGCCGGGGCCGACGCGTTCGCATCGGGCCTGTTCACCCGCTTCGATCTCACCGTGCTCGTCAGCGAGCCCACCCGCCGCGGGATCGGCGTGTACCACCAGTACGCCGAGCACGCCCGCGGCCACGGCGTGGAGCTGCGGGTGCTGGGCAACAAGGTGACCGACGACGAAGACGCCGCCTACCTGCGGGAGCAGGTGGGCGGCGCGTTGATCGGATGGTTCGGCCAGTCGGCATGGGTGCGGGCCGCGGAGCGGGGTGCCGTGGCGCCGGTGGGCGCCCTCGAACCCGAGAACCTCGCCGTGCTCGACGCGGTGCTCACCGCCCTCGACGCGCGCGAGCGCGACTGGGTCGCCTACCACCGCGGCACCGTGGAGTTCCACCTGCGCAACGCGGCAGCATGGGGCAACCGGGCAGTCGGGGCCGACCTGGCTGCCCAGATCGACCCCGACTTCTCCCCCGGGATGCCCGCGATGCGGGCATAGGAGCGCGGTGTGAAGAACCCCGACCTACTGCGCGACGCCCAGGCAGCCACCTCGCTGCGTTGTCGTCGTCGCAGACACGACCCGGTATCGGTCTCCTCCTCCGCCTTGCGATGCGGCCGCCTGGCTGCCGCTCGCTACGGCCGGGGTCCTTCAGCGCACTCCTATCCGGTTACTCGGCCAGCAGGCGGTAGATCGCCTTGCGGGCCTCGGTGATCGTGGCGGTCGCCGAGGCGATCTGCTCCGGCGTGCCGGCCGACATCACCTGCGCCGCGGCCGCGTGCAGCTGGCCCAGCTGCTCCCACAGCTCCGCGGCGCCCTCGTCGTCGGAGTCGCGCCCGACCGACGCCCAGACGGCGTCCAGCTCCTCGCGGTGCTCGTCGACGTACCGGGTGCCCTCCTCGGTGAGGTGGACGACCCGGCGGCCGTCGGCCTGCTCGACGCGGACCAGGCCCTCGTCCTCGAGCTGCGAGAGCGTGGGGTAGACCGAACCGGGGCTCGGCCGCCACGCGCCGCTGGTGCGCTCGGCGATCTCCTGGATGATCTCGTAGCCGTGCCGCGGCTGCTCCGCGACCAGTGCGAGCACCGCCGTGCGGATGTCGCCGCGCGACGTCCGGCGGCCGCGCCTGCCACGCGGACCGGGGAAGCCGCGCATCCCGGGGCCGAAGGGCGGCCCGAAGCCGGGGCCGAAGGGGTGCCTGCGGCGCCGGTGCCCTCGGAGGGCCTCCTCGCCCTCGTCGTGGCCCGCGAACGGCGGCACCACCGGCGGGCCGTCGGGGCGGAACGCGCCCCGGTGGGGGCCACGCCGGCCGCGGAACCCGAACTGGGGTCCGGGCCAGGGAGTGTTCTGCTCGTTCATGTCATCTCCTGTGGGTTGATCGAGCCATCGAAGTAGCTCGTGTGCCATCACGATATATCGCGATAGTCGGGTTGGCAAGCCCCGTCGCTGTCGGGAACTCCGCAGGCGCCCCGTTCGTCGGACGGTGGGGGCGAGGAGGCGGGGCCGATGGTGCTGAAGGTTCTCGGTGGCGTGCTGCTCGTGTGGCTCGCGTTCACCCTGCTCGGGGCGCTCTTCAAGTTCCTCACGTGGGCGCTGGTGATCGGCGCCGTCGTGTTCGTCGGTGCTGCCGTCTACACCGCCGTGAAGGGGCGCAACCGCCGCGCGCTGGGGCGTTAGCCCCAGCAGTCGTCAGCCCGCGCCGTCAGCGGCGGGTGCTCGTGCCGGGCGTGCCCGTCGTGCAGTTGCGCTCGACGTAGGCGCGGACGCGCTCGCCCGCACCCGCGAACTCCGGGGAGTTGAGCCGGTTCACGAGGTCGGTGTCGCGCGAGAGCGCCGTCTGGTCGCCACCGCTCTCCACGAGCACGTCCAGCTGCATCTCGAGCGCCTGCACCGTGCGCTCCACGTCGTTGCGGATGTCGTCGGGAGCCGCGAACACCATGTCCTGCCCGGCGCGGCGCACCGCCGCCACCGTGCTCGCCAGCTCGTCGCGTGGCACCTGGCCCTGCGCCACGAGCCCGTTGAGCGGGCGGATCGCCTCGAGGTTCGCCTGGGCGGCGGCGCAGAAGGGGCTGGGCGGTGCGGGGGCCCTCCGGGTCGGGTCGGGGGCGTCGGCGTCGGCCACCGAACCTCCGCACCCCAGCAGCACTCCACCGAAGGTGACGACGAGGGCGGCCGACGCGCCCGCGCGCGAGATGAGGCCCATCGGATGTTCCCCCGAGACGCAGTCGTGGTGCAGAAACGACAGTAGCCCTTGCCCGCGCAGGCGCCGGTGAGGTGGGTGGCCCATGCCCCGATCCGGGCATGCCGTACGGAACTACCCGGGCGCCGGATGCGTTGTGGTGGACGTGGCGACCATCAAGCCGCGGCGGATCGCGGCGTTCACCGCCCTGTGGCGTGCCGTGACGCGGTCGCGGCGCCCGGGGTCACCCACGATGGGGGAGCGGCTCAGCGCCATCCCGCGGATGCTGAGCGGCGCCCTCACGGGCCGGTACCCCGCGCTGTCCCGCGGGCGGCTCGGGTTGATCCTGCTCGGGCTGGCCTACCTGGTCTCGCCCCTCGACCTGCTGCCGGAGGCCTTCATCCCGCTGCTCGGCCTCGCCGACGACGGCGTGGTCGCGCTCTGGCTCGGCGGGGCCTTCATCGCGGAGACCGAACGCTTCCTCGCCTGGGAGAAGCAGCAGGCCGTCGTCGTGAACGCGCCGTCCGACTGATCCTCGACCGCGCGGATCTTGTTCGGCCCCCGGCCGCTCCCTACGGTGTGCGCATGCCGGTCCTGGAAGTCCACCTCGTCGAGGGGCTGCACACCTCCGCCCAGCACGCGGAGCTGCTCGTCGCGATGAGCACCCGCTACGCCGAGGTCGCCGACGTGCCACTGGACCGCGTGCGCGCCCACGTCACGCTGCACCGCCCCGAGCTGTGGGCCAACGGCGGCATCCCCGCAGACGGGCGGTCGGCCCCGTACTTCACCGCTGTGATGTTCGCCGACCGCCCTGCCGACCTGCGCCGCAGGCTGCTGGGCGCGCTCACCGACCTCCTGGTCGACGTGCTCGGCGTCGATCGCCGGTTGGTGCACGGGGAGGTCGTCCCCGTGCAGCCCGCGGACTGGGCCACGGGCGGGGTGTCCGCGGCCGGCGCCCGGCGCGCCTCCGCGTGACCCGGTCAGGTGCGGGCGAGGGTGCCGGTCGTACCCGGTGACCGGGTGAACCGCAGCCACACCCAGAGCGCGGCGGCGCCGACGAGGTAGACGCCGAGCAGGACGGCGAGCGCGCCCGCCCGGTCGGCGAGGACCTCGACCGCGGGCCGCACCGCCAGGTGCACGAACGCGAAGCCGCCAGTGCAGGCGAAGAGCGCCCACAGCGCCGGCGACCAGCGCAGCAGCGCCGCCCCTGGCAGGAACGACAGCGGCACGAGCGCGAAGAGCAGGTTGGCCGCTGCGCTCACCGAGGTGGCCGTGAGCGCGGTGGCGACGGTGTCGGCGAGGAACGTCCCCGGCGCACCCGCCGCGGCGACGAGCGGCTCACGCACGATCCACGCGATGCCGCCCAGCGCGGTCAGGGCGGTGGCCGCGAGCGCGACCGCGGGGCCCTCCTCGTCGGCGCGCAACGCACGGGCGGTCCGGAAGGTCACCAGGGTGCCCAGTACGAGCCCGGGTTCGAGCCCCACGGCGCGGGAGAGCACCACCCCGACCGCGCCGAGCAACAAGAACCCGGGCACCGGCCCCACGTGGCAGCGCACCCCCCACCAGCGCGCCACGTACAGCAGCTGCGTGCCCTGCTGCGCCGCCGTCACCAGCACGAACGCGGTGGCGAGCCCGACCAGCAGTGCCGGCGCCGACGTGTCGAACGGGAACTCCGGAGTCAGGAAGCCGAGCATCACGGCGCCGGCCGCCGCCGTGATCGCAACGGCCGTGAGGAACGCGCCCGGAGCGGGCCGCCCGGTGCCCGGCGGCACGCGCAGGCGCCCCAGCACGGCCTCGATCCGGTCGGGGTGCTCCGCCGCGGCACGGTTGAGCAGGCCGACGGGGAGGGCGAGCGCGGCGAGCACCAGCAGCGTCAGGACCAGGCTCGGCAGGACCGCGCCGAGACCCCACCGGGCCTCGATCGGCGAGGGGAACGACGTGGCGAACGCGACGGCGGCCAGATCGGCGGCGTGCTCGGGCGCGGCAGGCGGGCCCGCCGGTGGGGACGGCACGGGGGCAGCACGTGGGGCGGGCTCGGCATCGGATGCGGGTGCGGGCTCGGCGGACGGAGCGTCCCGGGTGAGGGCGCCGGTCCAGTCGAGGCCGGGGGAGCGCCCACCGTCGACCGCATCGCCGACGCCGGGGAGCACGGCCGCGCCGACGGCGGCGCCGGCCCCGGAGTCCGCTGCGGGAGCCTTCCTCGCGGGCCGCTCCTCGGAGGAGGCGACGGCGGGTGCGGCGTCCTCGTCGGCCGTGCCGCCGGAGTCGTCCGACCGGTCGTCGGCCGCGGCGGCGTCCTCGTCGGAGCCGGCGTCCTCCGACTCGTCCGAGTCGGCGTCCTCGTCGGGGGCCTCGTGCGCGTCGTCGTCGGACTCCTCGTCGTCGTCGGAGTCGTCCGCGTCGTCCGCGTCGTCCGCGTCGTCGTCGGGATCGTCGTCCTCGTCGTCGAGACCCGGGAAATCGGGGAAGTCGGGGTACTGCGGGTCGAGCAGGCTTCCCGGCGCGAGCACCCGGTCGGGTCGCTCGTCGGTGCAGGCCCGGCCGTGCAGGAGGGCCGCGACCGGGCCCGCGTCCGGGCAGGTGTCGTCGTCGCCATCGCCGGACCCGGCCAGTGCCGGCGCCGTGACCCCGACGGCGATCAGGAATACGACTGCACCGGCCAGAGCAGCACGGATCACCGTGGCACTGCGCACCGTCATCTCCACCCGATCGACGTTCCCTCGCCCGGTTGGCCGAGCCACCGGCTCCCGCACGGGGTGCAACGAGCGGGACCAGGAGGAGTCACGATTCACCCGAAAGAGATGTTCTCTCGTCGGCGCGTCGGGACGTTCCCGCTGGAGAACGGGTGTCGCCGAGGGCGTCCCGGAGGGGTGCGCGGGGTGGCCACCCACGCGCGTGGGCACGCGTATCCAGCTACGGGGCGCGGCGGGTGGGGCGGGAGACGCTCACCGGGTCGAAGCGTCGTTCGAGGCGCGCAGCAGGTCCTCCCGTCCGATACCGCGGCCGCACGCGCTTCGGGGAGCTCGAGGCCGAGCTCGAGCGGCGAGGAGAGCCGCTCGCGGAGCCCGACCTGAGGATCGCCGCGATCGTGGTCTCGCGTGGGCACACCCTCGTCACCCGAACGTCGAGCACTTCCGACGGGTGCCCGGGCTCGCGGTCGAGAACTGGATCGACGAGGTGACTACCCAGCCGCCCCCAGGTAGCGGGTCAGGGCTTCCCGGTGGTGGGCGAGCTTCTCCATGCGGGACTCGATGTTCTGCAGCACTTCACCCAGCAGGACGGACAGGCTGGGGCACGGCACGAACCGCGGGGGCTGGCCCTCCGCGCAGGGGAGCACCTCGCGGATGACCTCGGTGGGCAGCCCGGCGTCGAGCAGGGCCCGGATCTGGCCGACGATCAACGGCGCGTCGTCGGCGTAGTCGCGGTAGCCGTTGGGCAGCCGGGAGGACGTGAGCAGTCCCTGCTGCTCGTAGTACCGCAGCAACCGCGGGCTCACCGACGTCAGCCGCGCGAGTTCCCCGATGAGCACGTATCCCAGGTTACGGGGATCACCGCAGTCACATCACCGCAGTCACATCACCGCAGCGGTGGGTGCCGGTGCAGCGCGCTGCGCGCCACCGCCAGCTCGTGCGCGACCTCGGCCGCGATGAGCTCGGCGTGCAGCGCGGACTCCTGCGCGGAGTTCTCCGCGGCGTGCGACCCGAGGGCCCGGTGGCGGCGCACCAGGTCCTCGAGGGAGGTCAGCAGGCGGTCGGCGATGGAGTGGCGGATGGAATCACGGGCGGGGCTGGACACGGGTGCCTCCTGGGCGGGTGGGGACGGGCGGGGCGGAGCGGGCCGCGCGACAGCGGTCGCTCGCGTCCCGGCCGTGGTCCCGGTCCCGGCGCCGGGTGAGCACCGTTCCTCCTCAGTCCTTCGCGGTGACGGTGGCCCGCTCCGACTCGGCGGACTCGGCGGACTCGGCGGACTCGGCGGGCTCGGTGGCCGCGGCCTGCCTCAGCTTCGCGACGGCGATCGCCACAGCGGCGACCCAGACGCCGACGATCGCCAGGTAGATCGGGGTGCGGGCGCCGTCGGCGACGTCGAGCGCGCGCAGGATCGTGCGGGCGTTGGTCAGGACGATGAGGCCGCCGACCGCGGTGCCGAGCACGGGTGCGGGGATCTTCGTGACGAGCCACGCCGCCACCGGGGCGGCGAGCACGCCGCCGAGCAGGAGACCACCGACCGTCCACGGGTCGAGCACCTCCGACCCGAGCCCGATCAGGAACCCGATGCTCGCGGCGACCGCGACGAGGAACTCCGACGTGTCGACCGAGCCGACCACGGTGCGCGGGGCGGTCTTGCCCGCGGTGAGCAGCGCCGGGGTGGCCACCGGGCCCCAGCCGCCGCCCCCCGAGGCGTCGACGAACCCGGCGACCAGCCCGAGCGGGGAGAGGAACTTCGAGCGGTGCGGCGAGACCCGCACCGTCGACGTCCGCGGCGGTCGCACCGAGAACCGCACCAGGATGTAGACGCCGAGCGCGAGCAACACGCCCGACATGTACGGCGCGGCGTCCTCGGTGGACAGCGCCGAGAGCGCGGTGGCGCCGAGGAAGGCGCCGACCGCGCCGGGCACGCCGAGGCGCAGCACGAGCTTCCAGTCGACGTTGCCGAAGCGCCAGTGCGACGCTCCCGCGGCGAGGGTGGTGCCGACCTCGGCGAGGTGCACCGACGCGCTGGCCGTGGCGGGGTTCGTGCCGGCGAGCAGCAGCAGTGACGTGGACGTGACGCCGTACGCCATGCCGAGGGCGCCGTCGACGAGCTGGGCGCCGAAGCCCACGAGGGCGAAGACGATGAGGGTGCGCATGCGGAGGGGCTCCCGAAAGGGGTGGGGCGGTGAGCTCGGGGGAGGGCACGGACGCGCGCGGCCGCACGGCGGCCGCGCGCCGGGTGGGGCGGGGAGGAGCTCAGCCGCGACAGAACTCGTCGAACGCGTGGCAGCGTCGCGATGGCCAGAACCGTTCGAGGTCCGGCAGGAGGTTCGCGGTCATCGACCTTTCACCCGCGGAGCGGGCAAGAGGTGCATCCAGCACGGTCGACGACACCTCACCATCGTGCGTTGTCGTCTGATCGACTACAAGCAGGTGTCCGTGCTGCGGGATTGCCGGACAAATGTCCGGACTTCTGGGAAAGCCCAGGTCAGCACGATGCCGTGGGAATTGGGAACCCGGGGGTGAGGCAGCTCTCGCCTTTCGTCCTGCAGCAAGGTGGCTTTGCTCCGGTAATACCGCAGCAAAGCCACCTTACTGCGGTTCGGGAGCCGCGCTGTCAGGCCGTCAGGTCGTGGGCGAATGCCGGGACCGCCCGCGAGTCGTACCGCGCCAGGATCGCCCGCGCGACGTCCGGATCGGGCCCGAGGGGGCCGGCGACGGGAGCGGCCGCGGCGGTGGCGTCCCGCACGATCCGGTCGGGCAGCAGCCCCGGCGCGAGGATCCATTGCCCGACGACCACCCGCTCGGCGCCGCGGGCGCGGAGCGCGGCCACCGCCTCGGGCACGCTGGGCGTGGTCGTCGCGAAGGCGGCGCTGCCGCCGTGCCACCCGAAACGGCGGGTCCACCCCGCGACCACGTCGCCGACGGCGGCGTTCGCCGGTGGGTGCGAGGACCCGATCGCCGCGAGCACGACCCCGAGGCCGCGATCGTTCAGCGGTCCGGCGACGGCGGCGAGGCGGCGCAGCGCGGCCGTCGCCAGGCCGGTGTGCCCGCCGAGCACGGGGCTGATCGTGATGTCGAGGCCGGGCAGCCGGGCGGCGGCCTGCGTGACCGCGCCCGGGACGTCGACGCTCGCGTGGAAGGCGTGCCCGAGCAGCAGCGGCACGACCACCGCGGACCGGTGGCCGTCGGCCGCCACCGCGTCGAGGACTTCGGGTAGCCGCGGCGCGGACAGGTCGAGGAAGGACAGGCGCACGTCCAGCCCCGGCCGCTCCCGGCGGACCTCGTCCACGAGCGCGGCCACCGTGGCGGCCGAGCGCGGGTCGCGGCTGCCGTGTGCGACGGCGACGAGCGCCGGGTTGCCGAACATGCCCTACCGAGCCACCGCGAGCGGCGTGCCCACCAGCCCCGCCGCGAGTGTGTTGCCGGTGGGCGGGTCGATCAGCAGGAAGCTGCCGGTGGCGCGGATGTCGGCGTACTCGTCGACGGGCAGCGGGTCCGCCGTGCGCAGCGACGCGTGCGCGATGTCGTTGATCCCCAGCTCCTCGGGCGCGGGCTCCCAGGTGGGGATCTCGGAGTCGAGCGACAGCCGCTCGCCCACGGCGCCGACGATCACCGGTGTGGTGCGGGTGCCGTGCTTGAGCAGCAGCCGGGCTCCGGGGCGCAGCGGCTTCTCGGCGAGCCAGCAGAGGGTGGCCTCCAGCTCGTCGGTGAGGCGCGGCGGCGCGGCGGCCGACGCGAGCACGTCGCCGCGCGAGATGTCGATGTCGTCGGCGAGCAGCACGGTGACGCTGCGGCCCGCGGTGCCGGCCTCGAGGGGCCCGTCGGCGGTCTCGACGGCGGCCACCGTGGTGCGGGCGCCGCCGGGCAGCACGACGACCTCGTCGCCGCGCTCGACCGTGCCGGCCGCGATCTGGCCTGCGTAGCCGCGGTAGTCGTGCAGGTCGCCGCGCGCAGCGCCAGCGGAGCGCGCATCGGCACCGTTGCGGGGACGGATCACGTACTGCACCGGCATGCGGAACGGCGCGTTCACCTCGGGGCCGGTGACCGGCACCGACTCCAGGTGACCGAGCAGCGTGGGCCCGTCGTACCAGGGGGTGCGCTCGGAGCGCTCCACGACGTTGTCGCCGACGAGCGCCGAGACCGGGATCGTGACGACCGCGTCGTCGGCGAAACCGAGCGAGCGGGCCAGGCCGGCGAATTCCTTCGCGATCGCCGCGAGCACCGCCTCGTCGTAGTCGACGAGGTCGATCTTGTTGATGGCGAGCACGAGCCGCGGGACGCGCAGCAGCGCGAGCACGGCGGCGTGCCGGCGGGTCTGCTCCACCACCCCGTTGCGGGCGTCGACGAGCAGCACGGCGAGCTCTGCCGTGGACGCGCCGGTGACCGTGTTGCGGGTGTACTGCACGTGGCCGGGGGTGTCGGCGAGCACGAACTCGCGCTTCGGCGTGCCGAAGTAGCGGTACGCGACGTCGATCGTGATGCCCTGCTCGCGCTCGGCGCGCAGCCCGTCGACCAGCAGGGACAGGTCGGGCGTTGCCAGGCCCTTGTCGACCGACGCGCGCTGCACGGCCTCGATCTGGTCGGCCAGCACCGACTTGGTGTCGTAGAGCAATCGCCCGACCAGCGTGGACTTGCCGTCGTCCACGCTGCCCGCCGTGGCGAAGCGGAGGAGGTCCTTGCTCATCTCAGAAGTAGCCCTCGCGCTTCCGGTCTTCCATCGCGGCCTCCGACAGCCGGTCGTCGGCGCGAGTGGCGCCGCGCTCGGTGAGCCGGGAGGCCATGACCTCGGCGATGACCTCGTCGAGGGTGGTGGCGGTGGACTCGACCGCGCCGGTGCACGAGCCGTCGCCGACGGTGCGGTAGCGCACCGACTTCTTCTCGAGCGTCTCGGTGCCGCGGGGCCCGCCCCACGGGCCTTCGGCGAGCCACATCCCGTCGCGCCGGAACACCTCGCGCTGGTGCGCGAAGTAGATCGGGGGCAGCTCGATGCTCTCGCGCTGGATGTAGCGCCAGACGTCCAGCTCGGTCCAGTTGGAGATCGGGAACACGCGCACGTGCTCACCGGGGGCGTGCCGGCCGTTGTAGAGGTTCCACAGCTCGGGGCGCTGCTTGCGCGGGTCCCAGCGGCCGAACGCGTCGCGCAGCGACATGATCCGTTCCTTGGCCCGCGCCCGCTCCTCGTCGCGGCGCCCGCCGCCGAAGACGGCGTCGAAGCGGTGCTCGTTGATCGAGTCCAGCAGCGGGACGGTCTGCAGCGGGTTGCGGGTGCCGTCCGGGCGCTCGGTGAGGCGGCCGTCGTCGATCCAGTCCTGGACGTGCGCGACCTCGAGACGCAGCCCCAGCCGCTCGACGAGCCGGTCCCGGAAGTCGATGACCTCCGGGTAGTTGTGCCCGGTGTCGACGTGCAGCAGGGGGAACGGCACCGGCGCGGGCGCGAATGCCTTGACGGCGAGGTGCACCAGCAGCGTGGAGTCCTTGCCGCCGGAGAAGAGGATCACGGGGCGGTCGAACTCACCCGCGACCTCGCGGAAGATGTGGATGGCCTCGCTCTCGAGGGCGTCCAGCGCGTCCAGCGCCGGTGCCACAGCGGGCGTCATCGGAAGGGTCGCGGTCATTCTGCCTCCAATGGTGATCGCGCAAGCTCGATCACGTGTGCAGCCCGCACTCGATCTTGCCCGTGCCCGCCCATCGCCCGGAGCGCTTGTCGGCGCCCGGGGCCGGCTTCGCCGTGCACGGCGCGCAGCCGATCGACGGGTAGCCCTCGGCGACCAGCGGGTTCACCAGCACGTTGTGCTCGGCGATGTAGGCATCCATCTCCTCGTCGGTCCACGCGGCGATCGGGTTGATCTTCACGAGGCCGAACTTCTCGTCGTAGGTGACGAGGGGCGTGTTCGCCCTGGTCGGCGCCTCGACCCGGCGCACGCCCGTGACCCAGGCGTCGTAGCGCGCCAGGGTGTTCTGCAGTGGCGCGACCTTGCGCAGCGCGCAGCACTGGTTCGGGTCGCGGGCGAACAGGTCCTTGCCCAGCAGGGAGTCCTGCTCGGCGACCGTGTGCTCCGGCGTCGCGTTGACGATCCGCACGTCGTACACGGTCTCGACGGCGTCGCGGGTGCCGATCGTCTCGGCGAAGTGGTAGCCGGTGTCGAGGAACAGCACGTCGACGCCGGGGCGGGCCTTGGCCGCCAGCTCGACGAGCACCGCGTCCTGCATGTTCGACGCGACGATCATCCGGTTGCCGAACGTCTCGGCCGCCCAGGCGAGCACCTGCTGCGCCGTGGCGTCCGGGCCGAGCTCTTCCGAGCCGCGCTCGGCGAGCGCGCGCAAATCGACTTCCGTGGCCACGCTCATCGAGAGACCTCCGGGACTCCGATACCGATCATCTTCAGCGAGAAGGTGCGCAGGCAGGCCGCGCAGTACCAGGCGCCGTGCGAGGCCTCCGACGGGCGCAGGTCCTCGTCGCCGCAGTACGGGCAGTAGAAGGGGACGGCGCGCTCACTCATTTGAGATCCGCCTCCTCGGCCCGCAGCACCCACTGGGCGAACCGCTCGCCGTCGGTGCGCTGCTCCACGAACCGGCGCACCACGCGCTCGACGTACTCGCCCAGCTCGGCGCTGGTGACCTTCAGGCCGCGCAGCTTGCGGCCGAACCCGGCGTCGAGGCCGAGGCCGCCGCCCAGGTGCACCTGGAAACCCTCGACCTGGTTGCCGTCGGCGTCGGTGACGATCTGGCCCTTGAGCCCGATGTCGGCCACCTGGGTGCGGGCGCAGGCGTTGGGGCAGCCGTTGAGGTGGATCGAGATCGGCACGTCCGGGCTGACGTCGGCGAGGCGCTGCTCGAGGTCCTCCACCAGCCGGATCGCCCGCTCCTTCGTCTCGACGATCGCGAGCTTGCAGAACTCGATCCCGGTGCACGCCATCGTCGACCGGCGCCACGGCGACGGGTCGACCTGCAGCCCCAGCCCCGCGAGCTCGGCGGACAGCGACTCGACGTTCTCGTCGGGGACGTCCAGGACGAGCACCTTCTGGTACGGCGTGAGCCGCACCCGCTGCGACCCCGCCGTTTCGGCGGCTTTGGCGAGCGCCACGAGCGTGGAGCCGGAGACGCGGCCGGACGCGGGCGCCGCGCCCACGTAGTTGAGGCCGTCCTTCTGCTTGTGCACGCCGACGTGGTCGATCGTGAGCTCGGGGATCGCGGGCGCGGGACCGTCGGCCAGTTTCCGGCCGAGGTACTCCTCCTCCAGCACCCGGCGGAACTCCTCGGCGCCCCAGTCCGCGACCAGGAACTTCAAGCGGGCGCGGTGGCGCAGGCGCCGGTAGCCGTAGTCCCGGAAGATCGAGACGACGCCGGCCCACACCTCGGGCACGTCCGCGAGCGGCACCCAGGCGCCCAGCCGCTGCGCGAGCTTCGGGTTGGTGGACAGGCCGCCACCGACCCACAGGTCGAAGCCGGGGCCGTGCTCGGGGTGCTCGACGCCGACGAACGAGACGTCGTTCACCTCGTGGGCGATGTCCTGCAGGCCGGAGATCGCGGTCTTGAACTTGCGCGGCAGGTTGGAGAACTCCGGGCTGCCGATGTAGCGGTCGAGGATCTCCCGGACCGCCGGGTCGCCGTCGAGGACCTCGTCGGCCGCGATGCCCGCCACCGGCGAGCCGAGGATGACGCGCGGCGTGTCCCCGCAGGCCTCGGTGGTGCGCAGCCCGACGGCCTCCAGCTTCTGCCAGATCGCCGGGACGTCCTCGATCTCGACCCAGTGGTACTGGATGTTCTGCCGGTCGGTGATGTCCGCGGTGTCGCGGGCGTGGTCCTGGCTGATCTCGCCGACCACCCGGAGCTGGTCGGTGGACAGGGCCCCGCCGTCGATCCGGACGCGGAGCATGAAGTAGCGGTCCTCGAGCTCCTCGGGCTCGAGCGCCGCGGTGCGGCCGCCGTCGATGCCCGCCTTGCGCTGGGTGTAGAGGCCCCACCAGCGGAAGCGGCCGCGCAGGTCGGCCGGGTCGATTGAGTCGAAGCCGCGCTTCGCGTAGATGTTCTCGATCCGCGCGCGGACGTTGAGGCCGTCGTCGTCGCGCTTGCTGCGTTCGTTGGGGTTGAGCGGCTCGCGGTAGCCCAGCTTCCACTGGCCTTCGCCGCGCTTGCGCTTCACGGGCTGCTTCACGGGCAGGGTGGGGGGCAAGGCTGTGCCTCCGGATCGCAGCACGGCCGCGCCGCGCAGCAGTGGCGGCATGGCTCGGAGCTGAGGTGGTGGGGTCGGGGGGCGCGAGATCAGCGAGACCGACAGAGCGCGCTGCTCACCCGGCGCAGATCCACGTGGCGACGAGCCACGAGTCGCAGGGCCAGCGCATGCATACCGGTAAGGGTGCCACTTGTCCGGTCCACGATCCATCGGCGTCCGCATGCTGGGAGCGGGCTCACAGCGGAGGGGAAACGCGCGATGCCTCCCGCACGACCTCCAACCCCGACACGGGCAGGGGGCGCGATGGGTCGGATCGCGGTGCGGGCTGCGGCGCTCTTCGACGGCGCGGCATCTCTCGGGGAACCGGTCGTACTCATCTCGGACGGGTGCGTCGTCGACGTCGCGTGCGGCCCGCGGGCGAGCGTCCCGGCCGACGCCGAGCTCGTGGAGCTACCCGGCGCCACGCTGCTGCCCGGGCTGGTCGACACCCACGTCCACCTCGCGTTCGACGCCGGCCGGGACCCGGTGGGCGCGCTCGTCGCCCGCGCCGACGACGCGTTGCTCGCCACGATGGCCGACGCCGCCCGGGCCCAGCTGCGGGCCGGCGTGACCACCGTGCGCGACCTCGGCGACCGTGGCTACCTCGCGCTCGGGCTGCGTGACGGCGCGGTACCCGGCCCGTTGCCGACGATCGTCGCCGCCGGCCCGCCGATCACCACCCCCGGTGGGCACTGCCACTTCCTCGGCGGCGAGGCCACGGGCGTCGACGGCGTGCGGGCCGCGGTGCGGGAGCGGGCGGAGCGAGGCGTCGACGTCGTCAAGGTGATGGCCAGCGGCGGGGAGCTGACGCCCGGCTCGGTGGCGTGCGAGCCGCAGTTCACGCCCGACGAGCTGCGGGCGCTCGTGGACGAGGCGCACCGGTGCGGCCTGCCCGTCACGGCCCACTCCCACGCGCTGGACGGCATCCGGAACGCGGTGGCCGCGGGGTTCGACGGGATCGAGCACTGCGGCTTCCGCACCGCCGACGGCGTGGAGGTGGATCCGGACCTCGTGGCCGCACTGGCTCGGCAGCGCGTCGCAGTGGGTTTCACCGGCGGGATCGCGCCGTCGGATGTCCCGCCGCCACCGCAGATCCGGCGGCTGTTGCCCGCCTTCGGCGCGCTGTACTCGCGGATGTGGCAGGAAGGGGTGCTGATCGTCCTCGGCACGGACGCCGGGATCGGACCGAGCAAGCCGCACCCGACCCTCCCGTACGCGGCCGCGCACCTCGCGTCGCTCGGGGTCCCGGCGCTCGACGTGCTGCGCACCTGCACCGCGACCGCGGCGCAGGTCTGCGGGCTCGGCGAGCGGAAGGGCCGGATCGCGCCGGGCTACGACGCCGACCTGGTGGCCGTCCCCGGCGACCCGCTCGCCGACCTCGCCGTGCTGCACGAACCCCTGGCCGTCTTCGTCCGCGGCGAGCGCATCCGCTGAGGTGGCAGACTGGTCGTCCGTGCCGCCCTTCGGGATCTACGTCCACGTGCCGTTCTGCGCGGCCCGCTGCGGCTACTGCGACTTCAACACCTACACGGCCTCCGAGCTGGCCGGGTCGGGCGCGTCCCCGGACGGGTGGCTCGCGGCCGTGCGGCAGGAGCTCGACCTCGCCGTCCGCACGGTCGGACGGCGGCCGGTCGACACCGTGTTCGTCGGCGGTGGCACGCCCTCCTTGATCGGGGCGGGCCGGCTCGGCGAGGTGCTCGCCGCCGTCCGGGACGCGTTCGGGCTCGCGCCGGGTGCGGAGGTCACCACCGAGTCCAACCCCGAGTCGACGTCGCCCGAGTTCTTCGCGGAGCTGGCGGCGGCCGGGTTCACCCGGGTGTCGCTGGGCATGCAGTCGGCCGCGCCGCACGTGCTGCGCGTGCTGGAGCGGCGCCACACCCCGGGGCGGGCGGTGGCGGCGGCCCGGGAGGCGCGCGCGGCCGGTATCGGGCACGTGAACCTGGACCTGATCTACGCGACGCCCGGCGAGACCGACGACGACCTGCGGGCGTCCCTCGACGCGGTGCTCGACGCCGGGGTCGACCACGTCTCCGCGTACTCCCTCATCGTCGAGGACGGCACCGCGCTCGCCCGCCGCGTGGCCCGCGGCGAGCTCCCCGCGCCCGACGACGACGTCGCCGCCGCCCGCTACGAGCTGATCGACGACCGGCTCACGGCGGCCGGCTTCGACTGGTACGAGGTGTCCAACTGGGCGTCGTCGCCCGGCGCGGTGTGCCGGCACAACATCGGCTACTGGCGCGACGGCGACTGGTGGGGCCTCGGCCCGGGCGCCCACTCCCACCTCGCCGGCGTGCGGTGGTGGAACGTCAAGCACCCGGCCCGGTACGCGGCGCTCCTGGGCGAGGGGGAGTCCCCGGAGGCCGACCGCGAGCTCCTGACCGGCGCCGAGCGGCACACCGAGCGGGTGATGCTGCAGCTGCGGCTCGCGAGCGGCCTCCCGCTCGCCCTCCTCGACGGCCCGGGCGCCGCGGCCGCCACCCGAGCCGCGGACGACGGCCTGCTCGACCCGCCGGCGCTGGCCGCGGGCCGTGCGGTGCTCACGCGGCGGGGCCGCCTGCTCGCCGACCGGGTCGTGCAGCAGCTGGTGGCCGCGGCGTCGGTCTGACGCGGCCCGCCGGTCGCACACCCACTTCGGTGGCCGCACATGAACTGCAGTTCGTGTGTGAGCACCGGTGTTGGTGCGTCAGCACCGGGGCCGCGCCATTCACCGGAATGGCCCAACGAAAATGTCCGCGCTTCACGTCCACATCAACGGAATGTCGAGAGACTCCGGCGCCGTGGCAGGTACCCCCACGACGAACCGGCGCACGATCGCGATCGTGGCGATTGCGCTCGGAGCGATCGTCCTCCTCGTCGCCCTCGTGATCGTCGCGACGACGGGGGGACCGACGAGCCCGTCCGACGAGCCCGGCGCCGGAGCGCGGCAGATGTACGTGAGCCCGACCGGCAGCGACGGCGGTGACGGGTCGCAGGCCGCGCCGCTGCGGACGATCCAGGCCGCGCTGGACGACGCGGAGGCGGGCACCGTGATCAACCTTGCGCCCGGCGAGTACCGCGAGCAGCCGACGACCCAGCGCGACGGGGACCCGGGCGCGCCGATCGTCATCCGCGGCCCGGAGAACGGCAAGGACCCGTCGGGGCGCCACCAGGCCGTGCTGTACGGCACGGGCCGCATCTTCAACATCGACCACAGCTACTACACGCTCGAGGGGTTCACGATCGACGGGCAGGAGGGCCTGGCCGCCGATCAGCTGCCGACCGATCTCGCCGCCGTGGACGCGTTCAAGAGCGGCGCGCAGACGCAGATCAAGGACAGCAAGCTCATCTACATCGGGTCGGCGGACACGGCCCAGGACATCACCGGCATCACGATCCGGAACATGTTCCTCACGGAGGCGGGCACGGAATGTGTGCGCTTGCGCAACAATGCGACCGGCAACACGATCGCCGACTCGGTGATCCAGTACTGCGGCCTGTTCGGCAAGAAGAGCGACGACGATGACGACGGCGGCCGGTTCGAGTTCCACAACGGCGAGGGCGTCTACATCGGCACCAGCCCGAAGTCCGACAACCAGCCGATGGCCGAGAACGACACGAGCTCCGGCAACCAGGTCACCGGCAACACCATCCGCACGTTCGGCTCCGAGTGCTTCAACGTCAAGGAGAACGCGCACGACAACGTGTTCGAGAACAACGAGTGCTCGGGCAACACGGAGCCCCGCGAGTTCAACGGCAGCAACGTCGAGCTGCGCGGCCATGGCAACGTCGTGCGCGGCAACGTGATCGCCGACAGCGCCGGCTGGAACGTGAAGATCCAGAGTGACGACGAGGACGACTACGACAACGGCGGGAACATCGTCGAGAACAACACCCTCTCCGGTGCCGCGGCCGAAGCGGTGCGCATCGGCTCGGCCGCCCCGCAGGGGCCGTTCTGCGGGAACCGGGTCACGGTGGCGGCGGCCACGCCGGTGGACGGGCCGTCGCCCGGCGACATCACGGCGCCGTGCCCGTGAGGCCCCCCGGCTGCTGATCCGCCGGGTCGCTGCGGGTGGCCGCGATCACGGCGCTGAGCTCGGTGTGCAGTCGTTCCAGGTCGGCCAGCGGTAGGCCGAGCCGCTCCACCACGGCCGGCGGGATCCGCTCCGCCTCGGCGCGCAGGGCCCTGCCCCGCTCGGTGAGGGTCACCGCCAGCGTTCGCTCGTTGCCCCGCACCCGTTGCCGGGACACCATGCCGGCCACCTCCAGCCGCTTGAGCAGCGGCGACAGCGTGCCGGGGTCCAGGGACAGCACGGTGGCCAGATCGCTGAGCGAGCGCGGCGAGCGCTCCCAGAGAGCGAGCATCACCAGGTACTGCGGGTGGGTGAGTCCCATCGGCTCGAGCAGCGCCCGGTAGAGCGCGATGACGTTGCGCGCCGCCACGGCGAGCGCGAAGCAGACCTGGCGGTCCAGGCGCAGGAGGTCGGCCGCGTGGGGGTCCTCACGGTTCGGTTCGGCAGCCACGGGCCCAGGGTACGATACTTGGGACACCAAGAGTTGGGGTGATAAACGTGGCCCTGCGCCGCCCCGGCCCGCTGCGCTGGCTGGCCTACGCCTACGGAGCGGGTCTGCCGCCCGAGTACCGCGAGTGGGTGCTGCACGACGTCACCGCCCGCACTCGGCACCTGCGGCACTTCGCGCGCGCGGTCGCCCAGCTGGCGCCGCTGCTCGTGGTGGTCTACCTGCTCCTGCCCGGCCCGGCGTGGGTGCGGGGCTGTGCGGTACTGGGCGGCGCCCTGATCGGACTCTTCTACTCGATGGTCTACGTGGACGAGTCGGCCGAGCACCGCACGCTCAAGGCCGGCTACCCGCGGGGCACCAGCAAGCGCGTGCGTGACGAGGCCGACGCGGAGGGGAAGGCCGAGCGCGATCGGCGCTACGCCGAGCAGTGGCGCCGGGACGAGTGAGGCCGTCAGGCCGGTGACACGCGGGTCCAGAAGTCGCTGAACTCGACCGTGTCGAAGAAGGCGATCACCTCGACGATCTCGGCACCGGCCATCCGCATGTACCAGGTGTAGGTGTTCTCGTACGGCTCGCCGTCGCGTGCGGTGGCCGACGCGTCGAAGAGCGCGATCACCCAGTCCCCGTCGGCGTAGAGCGAGCGGACGGCCGGCCGGAGCGGGACCTGCAGGCGGGCGTTGAAGGGGTCGATGACGACGTCAAGGAACTCCTGGCGACTGCCGTAGGTCCGGGACACCGGGCTGTTGCCGACGATCGTCCAGGTGGCGTCGTCGGCGAGGAGCGCGAACGGCCCGCCGGTGCCCGCGGCCCACTCGTCGAAGGCCGCCCGGACGCGGTCCTTGTTCGCCTGCTCGGCAGCGAGGTCACGGTCGCCCACTGGGTCCTCCGGAGTCACGAGACGGGCGCGGTCTGCGCCAACCGTTCCCCGTGACAGTAGATGTTCATCCGCCCGTCGCGGACGAACCCGGCCACGGTGAGTCCCGTCTCGGCGGCGAGCTCGACCGCCAGCGAGGAGGGGGCGGAGACGGCGGCGAGCACCGGAACGCCGGCCATGACGGCCTTCTGCGCCAGCTCGAACGACGCCCGCCCGGACACGACGAGCACGCACCCCCGGGCCGGCACCCGGCCCTGCATGAGGGCCCAGCCCAGCACCTTGTCGACGGCGTTGTGCCGCCCGACGTCCTCGCGCACTACCAGCGGCTCGCCCGCCGCGGTGAACAGGCCCGCCGCGTGCAGCCCGCCGGTGCTGTCGAACACGCGCTGCTGCTCCCGGAGGACGTCCGGCAGGGTGGCGAGCACCTCCGGCGCCACCCGCACCGGGTCGTCCGCGGGGGAGTACCGCGTGCGCAGGCGCACCGCGTCGAGCGACGCCTTGCCGCACACCCCGCACGAGGACGTCGTGTAGAAGTTGCGCTCCACTCCCGTGGCGGGCGGTGGTACGCCCTCGGCGAGCCGGATGTCGAGCACGTTGTAGGTGTTGCGGCCGTCCTCGTCGAGCGAGCCGCAGTACCGGGCGTCGCGGATGTCGGTGGCGGCGCCGATGACGCCCTCGGTCAGCAGGAAGCCGTGCGCCAGCTCCACGTCGTGGCCGGGCGTCCGCATCGTGACGGCGAGGGCGCGGCCGTCGATGCGCAGCTCGAGGGGCTCCTCGACGGCGAGGGCATCCGCACGCCGGGTGCTGCCCTCGGGGCCGAGCCGCAGTACCGGACGGCGGGCGATCAGACGGCCCATGGGCGTGCTCCGGGATCGAGGGGGAGGAGGCGGGCGGCGATCGCGTCCGCCGGTCCCGGGTCTACCACCGCGAAGGCGTCGGCGGCGGCCGCGCCGCGGAGCATCGCCGAGCCGCTGTGGCCCACCGGCACGGCGCCGGACGGCTCGACGACCACCGGCACCAGGCGCGTGTGCAGGGGGTGCCGCCCGATCCCGCCCGGCACCGGCAGCGCCATGAGGGCGGGGAGCGGCTCCCCGCGCAGCCCGGCCAGCGCGGGGACGGCGACGGTCAGGAACGCGGCCAGCGCGGCGAGCGGGTTGCCCGGCAGGCCCACCACGAGGGTGTGGCCCACCCGGGCCAGTGCCTGCGGGTGTCCCGGCCGGCACCGCACGCCGTCGACGAGCAGGTCGGCGTGGAGCTCCGCGAGCACGGCGCGCAGGTGGTCGGCGGGGCCGGACGCGGAGGATCCCGACACCAGTACGACGTCGGTCGACTCCCCGGCCGCCGTGGCCAGCGCGGTGCGCAGGAGCTCGCGGCCGTCCCGGAGCGCGACCGGTGCGGGGTCCTGCCGGGCTCCGGCACGCGCGAGCAACCCGGGGAGCATCGGGCCGATCGCGTCCCGGACCTCGCCGGGGCCGGGCCGCCCCGAGCGGACCAGCTCGTTGCCGGTGACGAGCGTGACGACGCGGGGAAGCGGCCGCACGAGCAGCCGGTCGTGGCCGAGCGCGGCGGCGAGGCCGAGCACCGCGGGGGTCACCCGGGCGCCGGCCGGCAGCACGGCCTCGCCGGCCGCGCACTCCTCGGCCGCGGGCCGGACGTGGCGCCCGGGTGGTGCCGCGCCGCGCAGCAGCGTGCCGTCCCGGACCGCGTCCTCGTCGGCGAGCACGGAGGTGGCGCCGGCCGGCAACGGTGCCCCGGTGACGACGGCGCAGGCCTCCCCATCGGCCAGGGTGCCGGGGCCGCTCCGGATCGTCCACGGAGGAGCCCCGCGCACCGCGTAGCCGTCCATCGCCGAGCGCGGCACCGGCGGGTGGTCGGTCACCGCGACGAGGGGGGCGGCGAGCACCGTGCCGTCGGCGTCCGCGATGCCGACCTCGCGGGGCGGGAGCGCGGTGGCCGCCGCGTGCGCGACCTCCCGGGCCGCGTCCCACGCGAGGCTGCCCGCGTCGACGGCCGGGTGGCGGACGTGCGCGCTGGTCACGGCACGGCCGCCGGGTCGAGCAGCTCCGCGGCCCGCAGGGCGACGGGGTCGAGCCCGTCGCCCCCCGCAGCGAGGTGCGCGAGCAGCGCGGCGCGCATCCGGGGATCCCAGAACGCGCGCAGGTGGTCGGCGACGGCGCGGGCGGCCGCGTCGGGCCCCAGGTGCGCGAGGTGCACGGCGACGTCGTTGGCCAGCCGGACGTGCGGGGATGAGCCGTCCATCTACTCGCCCGCCACAACGGGGTGTGCGTGCAGCGCCTCGCGCACCGCCGCCTGCTCCGGCGCGACCGCCACCTGCACCGCCGTGACCTTGTACTCCGGGCAGTTGGTGGCCCAGTCGGAGTTCTCGGTGGTCACCACGTTCGCGCCGGTGACCGGGTGGTGGAACGTCGTGTAGCAGACCCCCACCGGCATGCGCTCCGAGAGGACCGCGCGCAGCGTGGTGCGGCCGACCCGGCTGGACAGCACCACCATGTCGCCGTCGTTCACACCGCGCACCTCGGCGTCGTGGGGGTGGAGCTCGAGCAGGTCCTCGGGGTGCCACGCGACGTTGGCCGTGCGGCGCGTCTGCGCGCCGACGTTGTACTGCGTGAGGATCCGGCCCGTGGTGAGGATCAGCGGGTACTTCCGCGTGGATCGCTCCGTGGTGGGCACGTACACCGTCTCCATGAACCTGCCCTTACCCCGCACGAAGCCGTTCATGTGCATGATCGGCGTTCCGTCCGGTGCGGCGTCGTTGCACGGCCACTGCACGCTGCCCACCCGGTCGAGCTGGGCGAACGACACGCCGGCGAACGTCGGCGTGGTGAGCGCGATCTCGTCCATGATCTGGGCGGCCGAGTCGTAGTGCATCGGGTAGCCCATCGCCTGCGCGATCTCGCAGACGATCTCCCACTCCTGCTTGCCGGTCTGCGGCGCCATCACCGGGCGCACCCGGTTGATCCGCCGCTCGGCGTTGATGAACGTGCCGTCCTTCTCCAGGAACGAGGTGCCCGGCAGCAGGACGTGCGCGAACTTCGCCGTCTCGTTGACGAACAGGTCCTGCACGACGAGGAGGTCGAGCGCGGCGAGCGCGGCGTGGACGTGCTGGGTGTTGGGGTCGGACTGGGCGATGTCCTCGCCCTGCACGAACAGCGCCCGGAAGCTGCCGTCGATGGCGGAGTCGAACATGTTCGGGATGCGCAGGCCGGGTTCGGCGAGGATCGGCGTGCCCCACAGCTGCTCGTAGATGCCGCGGACGTCGTCGTCGCCCACGTGCCGGTAGCCGGGCAGCTCGTGCGGGAACGAGCCCATGTCGCAGGACCCCTGCACGTTGTTCTGCCCGCGCAGCGGGTTGACCCCGACGCCCTCGCGGCCGATGTTGCCGGTGGCCATGGCGAGGTTGGCCATCGCCATGACGGTGGTGGAGCCCTGGCTGTGCTCGGTGACGCCGAGTCCGTAGTAGATGGCCCCGTTGCCGGCCCCCGCGTAGAGGCGGGCGGCCGCGCGCAGCTCCTCGGCGGGGACGCCGGTGATCTCGGCGACGGCGTCCGGGCTGTGCTCCGGGCGGGCGACGAACGCCTCCCACTCGGCCACCTCCTCGCAGCGCTCCTCCACGAACCCGCGGTCGACGAGGCCCTCCGTGACGATCACGTGCGCCATCGCGTTCAGGACGGCGACGTTCGTGCCGGGCCGCAGCGAGAGGTGGTGGGCGGCCTCGATGTGCGGGGTGCGGACGAGGTCGATCCGCCGCGGGTCGACGACGATCAGCTTCGCGCCCTGCCGCAGCCGCCGCTTCATGCGCGACGCGAAGACCGGGTGCGCGTCGGTCGGGTTCGCCCCGATCAGCAGGATGACGTCGGCCTTCCCGACGGACTTGAAGTCCTGGGTCCCGGCGGACGTGCCGAAGGTCTGCTTGAGCCCGTAGCCGGTGGGGGAGTGGCACACCCGGGCGCAGGTGTCGACGTTGTTGTTGCCGAAGACGGCCCGCACCATCTTCTGGACGGCGTAGACCTCCTCGTTCGTGGTGCGGGACGAGGTGATGGCGCCGATCGATCCGGCACCGTGCTCGGCCTGGATCTCGCGCAGCCTGCGCGCGGTGAACCCGATGGCCTCCTCCCACGAGACCTCGCGCCACTCGTCGGCGATCGACTCGCGCAGCATCGGCTTCATGACCCGGTCCGGGTGGTTCGCGTAGCCGAACGCGAACCGGCCCTTGACGCAGGAGTGGCCCTCGTTGGCGCCGCCGTCCTTGTACGGCACCATCCGCACGAGCTCGTCGCCGCGCAGCTCCGCCTTGAACGAACAGCCGACGCCGCAGTACGCGCAGGTGGTGATCACGCTGCGGGTCGGCATCCCGAGCTCGACGACCGACTTCTCCTGCAGCGTGGCGGTGGGGCAGGCCTGGACGCACGCGCCGCAGGAGACGCAGTCGGACTCCATGAACGGCACGCCCGCGCCCGCGGCGACCTTGGAGTCGAACCCGCGGCCCTCGATCGTCAGCGCGATCGTGCCCTGCACCTCGTCACAGGCCCGGACGCAGCGCGAGCAGGCGATGCACTTGGACGCGTCGAAGTCGAAGTAGGGGTTCGAGGTGTCCTTGAGCAGGTCCATGTGGTTCGCGCCGGCGTCCACGCCCGAGCCGTAGCGCACCTCGCGCAGCCCGGTGACGCCGGCCATGTCCTGCAGCTCGCAGTCGCCGTTGGCCGAGCAGGTGAGGCAGTCGAGCGGGTGGTCGGAGATGTAGAGCTCCATGACCCCGCGGCGCAGCTTGCCGAGCTTCTCGGTCTGGGTGCGGACCACCATCCCCGGGGCGACCGGGGTGGTGCACGAGGCGGGCGTGCCGCGCGCCCCGTCGATCTCGACGACGCAGAGGCGGCACGAACCGAACGCCTCGAGCGAGTCGGTGGCGCACAGCTTCGGGATGTCGAGGCCGGCCTGCTTGGCCGCGCGCATGACGGACGTGCCGGGCGGCACGGTGACCGCGACCCCGTCGATCGTGACCTCGACCGTGGCCGCGCCCTCGCGGGCCGGCGTCCCGTAGTCGGGTTCCTTGAGCAGGCTCATTTTTCGAAGTCCTCCCCGAAGTGGCGCACCGCGCTGCGCACGGGCATTGGGGTCAGCCCGCCCATGGCGCAGAGCGACCCGTCGGTCATCAGCTCGCACAGGTCCTCGAGCAGCACGAGGTTCTTCTCCCGGTCCTGGCCGGTGCGGATGCGGTCGATCGTCTCGACGCCCCGGACCGCGCCCACCCGGCACGGGGTGCACTTCCCACACGACTCCTCCGCGCAGAAGGAGAAGGCGAAGCGGGCCATCGCGGCCATGTCGACCGTGTCGTCGAAGACGACGATCCCGCCGTGCCCGAGCATCGCCCCGGCCTCGGCGAACGCCTCGTAGTCCATCGGCAGGTCGAACCTCTCCACCGGCAGGTACGCCCCGAGCGGGCCACCCACCTGCACGGCGCGGGCCGGCCGGCCGGACGCGGTGCCGCCGCCGAGGTCGTTCACCAGCTCGCCGAGGGTGATCCCGAACGCGGTCTCGACGATCCCGCCGCGCGCGATGTTGCCGCCGAGCTGGAAGACGCTGGTGCCGCGCGAGCGCCCGACGCCCAGCGCGGCGTAGGACGCCGCGCCGTCGGCGAGGATCGCCGGCACCGAGGCGAGCGAGAGCACGTTGTTGACGACGGTCGGGCGGCCGAAGAGCCCTTCGAGGGCCGGGATGGGCGGTTTGGCCCGGACCTGGCCGCGCTTGCCCTCGAGGCTCTCCAGCATCGAGGTCTCCTCGCCGCAGATGTAGGCGCCCGCCCCGACCCGGACGTGCAGGTCGAAGGTCAGGTCCGAGCCGAGGATCCGCTCGCCGAGCCAGCCGAGTTCCCGGGCGGCCTCGATGGCCGCGGTGAGGGTCTCGATCGCGTCGGGGTACTCGGAGCGCAGGTAGACGTAGCCCTCGGTCGCGCCGACGGCGTGCGCCGCGATCGTCATGCCCTCGATGAGGGTGAACGGGTCGCCCTCGATGAGCATCCGGTCGGCGAACGTTCCGGAGTCGCCCTCGTCGGCGTTGCAGCAGACGAACTTCAGGTCCGACTCGGCACCGAGCACGGTGCGCCACTTGATCCCGGTGGGGAAGCCGGCGCCTCCGCGGCCGCGCAGCCCCGACTCGACGACGGCCTCGACCACGGCCGTCGGGCTGGTCCGCAGCGCCGCCCGGAGCCCGGCGAGGCCGCCGTGGGCCTCGTAGTCGCCGGGCGAGAGCGGGTCGACGACCCCGACGCGCGCGAACGTCACGCGCTGCTGCCGGCGCATCCACGGGAGGTCCTCGACCAGACCCAGGCTCTCGCCCCGCCCGTCGAGGAGCCCCGCGGCGACCAGCCCGTCGACGTCCTCGGGGGCCACCGGCCCGTAGCCCACCCGGCCCGCCGGGGTCTCGACCTCGACGAGGGGTTCCAGCCAGAGCATGCCGCGCGAGCCGGTGCGGACGACCTCGACGTCCCGGCCGGTGGCGGCGATCCGCTCGGCGACGGCGTCGGCCCCCACGGAGCGGGCCGCGGAGTCGCGCGGCACGAACACCGTCGTCATGCGCCCGCCACCTCCCCCAGCAGCGCGTCGAGGCGGGCGGGGCTCACCCGGCCGTGCAGCCTGCCGTCGACCTGCACCGCGGGGCCGAGGGCGCAGTTGCCGAGGCAGAACACCTCGTCGAGGGAGACCGCGCCGTCCGAGGTGGTTTCGCCGAAGCCGACACCGAGCCGGCGGCGGGCGTGCGCGCCGAGCGCCTCCGCCCCGACCGCCTGGCAGGCCTCCGCCTGGCAGATCCGCACGGCGGCGTGCCCGCCGGGTTCGCGCCGGAAGTCGCGGTAGAACGTGACGACGCCGTGCACCTCGGCCACGGCGATGTTGAGCACGTCGGCGATCACCGGTACGTCCGCCGCGTCGACGTGGCCCAGTTCGTGCTGCACGGCGTGCAGGACCGGCAGCAGGGGGCCGCGCAGCTCCCGCAGGCGCGTGGCGATCGCCCGCACCCGGTCGATCCGCAACGCCGCGGGGCCGGGGACATCGGTCTTCATACTGTAGACAGTCACGCTCTGACCTAGGACAGGTCAAAACAAACTTCGTGATCCCGTGATAGAAGGCGGTTATCGAGTCCGCCGGTAGGCCCGCCCGCGCGGGGAGAGCCGGTAGCCGACCTCCAGGCTCTCCGTCAGCCCCAGCTCCTTGAGCTTGCGGACGTCGCGCTTGAACGGCAGCGTCTCGCGCCCCATCCGGACGGCCAGGTCGGGGGCTCGGACGCCCGGGTTCTCCGCGATCAGCTCGAGCACCGCCGCGGTCCACGGCCCGTGGGGCGATCCGCGGTCCATCCGCGCCAGCCGCGCGTCGATCTCGGCGCGGTCGGCCCGCGACAGCCGCCGCTTCGCCCGGAGCGCCACCCGCGGGTCCGGCCCGGCCAGCCGCACCCCGACCCGGTACAGCTGCCCGTCGCCGCGCTGCGCCCGCTGCAGCGCCGCGAGGTCGGCGAACCCGGCGGCGCGGGCGTCCCCGGGCGTCAGGCCGGCCTCCTCGACCGGCTCGACCGAGGTGAACTCCAGGACGCCGACCGCCGTGCGCTGCGTGCCGCCGACGCGGACGCGCGGCCGGTCCCAGCGCCGGAACACGCACGTGACGCTCCCGGCGGCGATGGCGTCGAGGACGGGGCGGCGGATCAGCACACGTCACATCGTGCCTGCGGTCCCGTCTGTGCAGAACACATAGACTGGGGAGAAGCCCCATGAACCATCGCCGGGAGGAGCGCTGCCGTGAACGCCGACGAGCGCCGCTTCGCCGTACTGCGAGCGATCGTTGCGGACTACGTCGCCACCCACGAGCCCGTGGGTTCCAAGATGATCGTCGAGCGCCACAACCTGGGCGTCTCCAGCGCCACCGTGCGCAACGACATGGCCGTTCTCGAGGAGGACGGGTTGATCGCCCAGCCGCACACCAGCGCGGGACGCGTGCCCACCGACAAGGGCTACCGCCTGTTCGTCGACCGGCTGGCGCAGGTCAAGCCGCTGTCGGCGGCGGAGCGGCGCGCCGTGCAGGCGTTCCTGGACGGCGCCGTCGACCTCGACGACGTGCTGCGGCGCAGCGTGCGGCTGCTCGCCCAGCTCACCCGGCAGGTCGCGGTGGTGCAGTACCCCACGCTCACCCGCTCCACGGTGCGGCACTGCGAGATCGTCATGCTCACGCCTGCCCGGCTGATGCTGGTGCTCATCACCGACAGCGGCCGCGTCGACCAGCGGGTCGTCGACCTCGGCGACGTGGTCACCGACGACGCCGTGGCGCAGCTGCGCACCCTCGTCAACGGGGCGCTGGTCGGCCGCCCGCTCGCGGTGGCATCCGCCGCTGTCGCCGAGCTGCCCCACAGCGCGCCCGCCGAGCTGCGTGACGTCGTCATCGCGGTGTCCACGGTGCTGATCGAGACGCTCGTCGAGCACCCCGAGGAGCGACTGCTGCTGGGCGGCACGGCCAACCTCACCCGCAGCGTCGCCGACTTCCCGCACTCGCTCCGCCAGGTGCTCGAGGCCCTCGAGGAGCAGGTGGTGGTGCTCAGGCTGCTGGCGACGGCGCGGGAGCCGAACACGGTCACGGTGAGCATCGGCGAGGAGAACGAGGCCGAGGAGATGCGCGACACGTCCGTGGTGTCCATCGGCTACGGGCCGGGGACCGTGCTCGGTGGTATGGGTGTCCTCGGGCCCACGAGGATGGATTACCCCGGATCGATCGCGGCGGTGCACGCGGTGGCCCGGTACGTAGGTGAGATCCTGGCTGGACGCTGACGCGCGGCGACGAGCCGCATCCGGAGCAGTACTGATCGAGAAGGACCATGGGGAACGCGCACGTGGTACGGGACTACTACGGGACACTGGGCGTCACGCCAGACGCCGGCCCCGACGAGATCAAGCGGGCCTACCGCAAATTGGCGCGTGAACTGCACCCCGATGTGAACCCGGATCCGGCGGCGCAGGAGCGCTTCCGCGAGGTCAGCGCCGCGTACGAGGTGCTGTCCGATCCGGAGAAGCGCCGGATCGTCGACCTCGGCGGCGACCCGCTGGGCAACGGCGGGGGCGGGGCCGGCGCGGCCGACCCGTTCAGCGCGTTCGGCTTCGGCGACATCATGGACGCGTTCTTCGGCGGCCAGGGCGGCGGCCGGGGGCGGGGTCCGCGCAGCCGGGTGCAGCCGGGTGGTGACGCCCTGATCCGCATGCGGCTCACCCTCGAGGAGTGCGCGAGTGGCGTCACCCGCGACCTGACCGTCGACACCGCCGTGCTCTGCAGCGAGTGCACGGGGTCGGGCTGCGCACCGGGCAGCGCGCCCACGATGTGCGACATCTGCAACGGGCGGGGCGAGGTGCAGAGCGTGCAGCGCTCGTTCCTCGGCCAGGTCGTCACGTCGCGGCCCTGCCCCAACTGCCGCGGCTTCGGCGAGGTCATCCCCGAGCCGTGCCGGCAGTGCGGCGGCGACGGACGCGTCCGCTCGCGGCGCACCGTCGGCGTGCGCATCCCCCCGGGGGTGGCCGACGGCATGCGGGTCCGGCTGGCCGGGCAGGGCGAGGTCGGCCCCGGCGGCGGCCCCGCGGGCGACCTCTACGTGGAGGTCGAGGAGGAGCCGCACGACCTGTTCACGCGTGACGGCGCCGACCTGCACTGCACCGTGCAGCTGCCGATGACGGCCGCGGCGCTCGGCACCACGCTGCCGCTGCCCACCCTCGACGGCACCGAGGAGCTGCACCTGGAGCCGGGCACCCAGTCCGGCACCGTGCGCACGCTGCGCGGCAAGGGCATGCCGCGGCTGCGTTCCACCGGCCGCGTCGACGGCCACGGCGACCTGATGGTGCACGTCGACGTCGCCGTGCCCACCAAGCTCGACGCCAAGCAGACCGAGCTGCTGCGCCAGCTCGCTGCGCTGCGCGGCGAGGAGCAGCCGGACCTCGCGGGCGGCAACCGCAACGGGCACGGGATCTTCTCGCGGCTGCGCGACTCGTTCGGTCGATGACCGTCACCGTCGGCGGGCTGCCCACCTGGTACGCCGAGTACGGCGCCGGGGATCCGCTGGTCTACCTGCACGGCGGGTTCTCGAGCTCGCGCGAGTTCGCGCCCGTGTGCGACGCGTACGCGGCGCGGTTCCACGTCTTCACACCCGACCGGCGCGGGCACGGGCACACCCCCGACGTCCCGGGCCCGTTCACCTACGAGATCTACGCCGCCGACACGGTCGCGTTCCTCGACGAGGTGGTCGGTGGGCCGGCCCATCTCGTCGGCTTCAGCGACGGCGCGATCACCGCCCTGCTCGCGGCGCTGTCCCGCCCCGACCTCGTGCGGCGGATGGTGCTGATCAGCGGCCAGTTCCACCGGAGCGGCCTGCTGCCCGCCTTCTTCCACGGGCCGGACGCGGTGGCCGAGCTGCAGGCCACCCCGCTGGCCGCGATGTACGCCGAGCAGTCCCCGGACGGCGCGGACCACTTCGCGGTGGTCGCGGCGAAGGGCATCGAGAACGCGCTCACCGGGCCGACGCTCACGGCCGAGCAGCTCGCCGGGGTGGCCGCGCGCACCCTCGTCATGTCCGGCGACGACGACGCCGTGACCCTGGAGCACACGATCGAGATGTACCGGTCGCTACCGCGCGCCGAGCTGGCCGTCGTGCCCGGCACCTCCCACCTGCTGCCCATGGAGAAGCCGGCGCTGGTCACGCGGCTCGCGCTGGACTTCCTCACCACGGACCCGGCGCCGACTCTGGCGCCCATCCGACGCGCGTGACCACCGCGCCCCTGTTCCTGCTCGAGCCCCTGCCGGCGGCGGGCCCGGCCCGGCTGGACGGGCCGGAAGGCCGGCACGCGGCCACCGTAAAGCGGCTGCGGGCCGGCGAGGCCGTGCTCCTGTCCGACGGCCGGGGCGGGCTCGCGCACGCCGTGGTCGACGCCACCGGGCGCGACACCGTCGATCTCACGATCACCGGGCGGACCGACGCCGAGCCGCCCGCTCCCCGGGTGCTGCTGGCCCAGGCCCTCGTGAAGGGCGACCGCGGCGAGCTGGCCGTCGAGCTCGCCACCGAGGCGGGCGTGGACGGGATCCTGCCGTGGCGCGCCGCCCGCTGCATCGCCCGCTGGGAGGAGGGGCCGCGCGGGGAGAAGGCGCTCGCGCGCTGGCGCAGCACGGTGCGCGAGGCGGCGAAGCAGGCCCGCAGGCCGTGGCTACCGGTCGTCGAGGAGCCGCTCGGCACGGCGGCACTCGCCCGCCGGGTCGCCGCAGTGGACCTGGCGATCGTGCTGCACGAGGAGGCCTCCGAACGGCTCGCCGACGTGTCGTTGCCCGCCGGGGGCGAGCTGCTGCTCGTGGTCGGGCCGGAGGGCGGCGTCACCGACGCCGAGATCGACGCGCTGGTCGCCGCCGGTGCGCACCCGGTGCGGCTGGGCCCGGAGGTGCTGCGCGCATCCACCGCGGCGGCCGTGGCGCTGGGCGCTTTGGGGGTGCTCACCACGCGCTGGGGGTGACATCCCTCGTCATAAGGGTGAGACCGGGTTCTCCCAGGTAGTGGCGGATGTACGGTTCCGGTTCCGTGCCGCGGGTGTTCGCACCCACGGGGCCGTCGGCGAGGTTCCCCCAGCCGGCGGAGCCACGCCGCGGTGGGCGTACCCCCCACGTCCGCCGCGGCGTGGCAACCAACGTGTCATGCTCGCCCCGTGCCGGCCGACTCGATCCGGATCGCCTACGGCGACCACCCCAGCCAGTTCGGCGAGCTCGCCCTCCCGGCGGGCGAACCGCGCGCCGTCGTCGTGGTGGTGCACGGCGGGTTCTGGCGGCAGCGCTTCGGCCTCGAGCTCGGCAGGCCGCTCGCCGCCGACCTCGTCGCGGCCGGGTACGCGGCCTGGAACATCGAGTACCGGCGCGTGGGCGGGGAGGGCGGATGGCCTGCGACGTTCGAGGACGTCGCCGCGGCGCTCGACCTGCTCGCCGGCCGGGACCTGCCGCTGGACCGGGTCGTCGCCGTCGGGCACTCGGCGGGCGGGCACCTCGCCACCTGGCTCGCGGCGCGCCCCGGCCTGCCGCCGGACGCCCCGGGCGCGGCCCCCGCCGTCCGCCTCTCCGGGGTGGTCAGCCAGGCCGGCGTGCTCGACCTGGCCGACGCCGAGCGGCGCGGGGTGGGCAACGGCGCGGCGACCGACCTGCTCGGTGGAGGCCCGGACGACGTGCCCGAGCGGTACGCCCTCGCCTCGCCGGTGGAGCGGCTGCCGATCGGCGTCCGCGTGGTGTGCGTGCACGGCACGTCGGACGTGAACGTGCCGATCCGGCAGAGCGAGCGGTTCGTGGCAGCGGCAGGCGACGAGGCCGAGCTGGTGACCCTCCCCGGCGCCGACCACTTCGCGGTGATCGACCCGGCCACCGAGGCGTGGAAGGCCTGCCGGGACGGGGTGGAGCGGCTGCTCGGGTGACGGAGCCCGAGCCAGGTTGGTCGATCGTGCGCGACGATGTGCGTCTCACCGGTAGCATTCGCGCATGACCAGCAAGGACAAGCTCATCGAGCTCGTCGAACAGCTGCCGGACGACGAGGCGGCCGAGCTGCTCGAACTGGCCACGCAGCTCTACCTGCTTCCTGCGCGGCGGCGCCCGCTGCCGGCATTCGTCGGGATCGGTGACAGCGGTCGGACCGATGTGTCCGAGCGCGTCGATGATCTGCTCGGGGATGGCTTCGGGCGCAGCTGACCGGTGGTCATCGTTGATACTGGCGTGCTTTACGCACTCGCGGACCGGCGCGATGCGCATCATGCGGCATGCCTGCGCTGGTTGATCTCGGCCCGGCCGCCACTGCTCGTACCGCCGCTCGTCGTTGCCGAGGCGTGCTACCTGATCGGTGGGCATCTGGGCCATGAGGCAGAGGCCGCGTTCCTCGACGGGCTGAAGCCAGGTGGATCCTTCGCACCGGCAGAGCTCCTGCCCGCCGATCTCGCCCGGATGGCGGTGCTCGTTCGCCGCTACGCCGAGCTACGTCTCGGCGGCACGGATGCGTCGGTCGTCGCCCTGGCCGAGCGCCTCGGCGTGGACCAAGTGGCGACGGTCGACCGGCGCCACTTCTCCGTGGTGCGGCCGGCGCACGTCGATGCGCTCACGCTCTTGCCCGTCGAACTCTGACAGGAGCCAGACATGCGCCGCATCCCATAGGTTTGGGCCGAAGCCAACCGCCCGCCTGAGTCTTGGGAGGCCCCCGTGTCCGTGCTCTCCGACCTGCTCGCGGCGCTGCGCGACCGCACCGTCGAGGTCGTCGACCTGACCGCGCAGCTGCAGGCCGACACCCCGGTGCTGCAGCTCCCCCCGCCGTTCGCCAACGCGTCGCCGTTCGGGCTCTCCGAGATCAGCCGCTACGACGACCGCGGCCCCGCCTGGTACTGGAACGACATCCATACCTCCGAGCACACCGGCACCCACTTCGACGCGCCGGTCCACTGGGTCACCGCGAAGGACGGGGAGAACATCGCGCAGGTCGCGCCGCAGAAGCTGCTCGCGCCTGCCGTGGTGCTCGACTTCGCCGACCAGGCCGCCGCGAACCCCGACCTCCTGCTCGAGATCGAGCACGTGCGGACCTGGGAGAAGGAACACGGGCCGCTGCCCGAGGGCGGGTGGCTGCTCTACCGCACCGGGTGGGACGCGCGCAGCGCGGACGCCGACGCGTTCCTGAACGCGGGCGCGACGCCGGGGATCTCGGTCGAGTGCGCGAAGTGGCTCGCCGAGGAGACGCCGATCATGGGGCTCGGCGTGGAGACGGTCGGCACCGACGCGGGCGCGGCGCACGGCTTCGACCCGCCGTTCCCCTGCCACAGCTTCCTGCTGGGCGCGGGCAAGTACGGGCTCACCCAGCTGCAGAACCTGGCCCAGCTCCCGCCCACCGGGGCCGTGGTGGTGGCCGGTCCGCTGCCGATCGTCGGCGGCTCGGGCAGCCCGGCTCGAGTCCTCGCACTGGTGGAGCGGCCCTGATGACGGTCGCCGAGCTCGTCGGGCGGGCGCTCGCAGAGCTGGGCGTCGGGCACGCGTTCGGGGTGGTGGGCAGCGGCAACTTCCACGTGACGAATGCGCTGCGCGACGGTGGTGTGCCCTACGTCGCGGCGCGGCACGAGGGCGGCGCCGCCACGATGGCCGATGCCTACGCCCGCACGAGCGGGCGCGTCGGCGTGCTCTCGGTGCACCAGGGCTGCGGGCTCACCAACGCGCTGACGGGGATCACCGAGGCCGCCAAGAGCCGCACCCCGATGCTGGTGCTCGCCGCCGACACCGGCGCGGCGGCGGTCCGCTCGAACTTCCGGATCGACCAGGACGCGCTCGCCCGCTCGGTGGGCGCGGTGCCCGAGCGCGTGCACTCGCCCGGTTCGGCGCTCGCCGACGTCGTCCGCGCCTACCGCACGGTCGTGGAGCAACGCCGGACCGTGGTGCTCAACCTGCCGCTCGACGTGCAGGAACAGCCCGCGGACGCCGGGCCGGTGCCCGCCGTGCGGCCGCTCGCGCCGGTCCGCCCCGGCGCGGAGGCGGTCGAGGCGCTCGCCCGGCTGATCGCGGCGGCGGAACGGCCCGTCTTCGTCGCGGGCCGCGGAGCCCGCGGTGCCGGTGACCCGCTGCGGGAGCTCGCGGCCGCGTCCGGCGCGTTGCTGGCCACGTCCGCCGTGGCGGCCGGGCTCTTCGCCGACGACCCGTGGTCGCTCGGGATCTCCGGCGGCTTCGCCACCCCCCTCGCGGCAGAGTTGATCTCCGGCGCCGACCTCGTCGTCGGGTGGGGCTGCGCGCTCAACATGTGGACGATGCGCCACGGGGCGCTCATCGGTCCCGACGCCACGGTCGTGCAGGTCGACCTCGACGCCGACGCGATCGGTGCGAACCGGCCGGTTCACCTGGGCGTGCTCGGCGACGCGGCGGCCACCGCCGTGGACGTGCTGGCCGCACTCGACGGCCCCCGCACCGGCTACCGCACGCCGCGCGTCGAAGCCGCGATCGCGGAGCGGGGCCGCTGGCGCAGCGAGCCGTACAAGGACCTGGGCGGGCCCGACGGCATCGACCCCCGCACGCTGTCCACCGCCCTCGACGACCTGTTGCCCGCCGAGCGGACCGTGGCCGTCGACTCGGGGAACTTCATGGGCTACCCCAGCGCCTACCTCCGGGTGCCCGACGAGCACGGCTACTGCCTCACCCAGGGCTTCCAGTCGATCGGGTTGGGCCTCGCCACCGCGATCGGTGCGGCGTGCGCCAGGCCGGACCGGCTCGCGGTCGCGGCGCTGGGCGACGGCGGTGCGCTGATGGCGGCGGCCGAGCTGGAGACGGTGGTGCGGCTGGGCCTCCCGATGGTGGTCGTGGTGTACGACGACCGTGGCTACGGCGCCGAGGTGCACCACTTCACCGGCGAGGACCACACCACCGTCGCCTTCCCGGACACCGACATCGCCGCCATCGGCCGGGGCTACGGCTTCGAGGCCATCACCGTGAACGGGCAGGCCGACCTCGACGCGGTCGCGCGCTGGGTGGCCGGGCCGCGGGACGCGCCGCTGCTGGTACACGCCCGGATCGCCTCCGACGGCGGCTCCTGGTGGCTCGCGGAGGCGTTCCGGGGCCATTGACGAACGACTTCACACACCGAGCCCGGGCTTCGCACAAGGCCCGCCCTGTGTGGAGTCCGGGCCGGGTCTGTGGAGTCGTGCGGAGCTGCGGTGTGGCAACCACGACCCCCGGCCGAGCGTCTTCCCTGCACGGTGGAGTCGTCGGCAGGGGAAGAGATCATGGACGGATCGCGGATCGCGGCGACAGCGGGTGTTCTGCTGGCGGGGGTGGGGCTGCTCGTGGGGTGCGCCGGGCCGTCCCAACCCACGGGCGTGGGGGAGACGACCGCGGTACCGGCCACCGCGGCGTCCACCGCGGCACCCGCGCCCGCATCGCCCGCGGCCCCGGCACCCGCCGGGGGCGGGGAGGAGAGGCCGCCGGACGTCGTCACCAGCGACCCGCGGTGCGCGCCCGCCCAGCTCGAGGGCCGGATGGAGCCGGGTGACCCGGGGGCCGGGCACCGCGCGGCGACGCTCGTGGTGACGAACACGTCGACCAACACCTGCACGCTCTACGGCTACGGCGGCGCCGAGCTCTACACCGCGAGCGGCGTGCCGATCCCGACCAGGTTGACCCGGCTGCCCGACCCCGCGCCGGCCCTCGTGCGGCTGCTGCCCGGGTCGAGCGCCCGGAAGGACCTGAGGTGGACCGTGGTGCCCACCGGCGACGAGCCGGTGGACGAGCCGTGCCAGGTGCCGGCCAGTCAGCTCCGCGTGATCCCTCCGGACGAGACCTCGCCGTTCTCCGTGATCTGGGACCTCGGGCCGGTCTGCGACGGCGGCCGGCTGGACGGCAGCGCCTTCTACGCCGGGTGACGGTGGACGCTGACCATCCGTGACTCCGGTGGCGAATAGGATGGGCCTGCATTCGAGACGATATTAGGACCAAATCATATGAGTTCCGTACGAGTTGGTCACCGCCGCCTCACGAGGGCGGTCAAGGAGTCGCTGCGGGAGCTGCGCACCCAGCTCTCGCTGGTCCACCACCAGGTGGGGACGAAGGTCGCGCTCAAGGACGTCGACCTGGACTGCCTCGAGCTGATCGGCAGGCACGGCCCGCTGAGCCCGAGCGCCCTCGCCCGCCGCGCCGGGCTGCACCCCGCGACGATGACGGGCGTCCTCGACCGGCTCCAGCGCGGCGGCTGGATCGTCCGCGAGCGGGACCCGGCGGCGTCGGACCGGCGGGCGGTCGCCGTCCGCGCGGTGCGGGGGCGCAACGCCGAGCTGTTCCGCCTCTACGCGGGGATGAACACCGCGCTCGACGAGCTCTGCGCGGGTTACACCGAGGCCGAGCTGGAGCTGATCGCCGACTTCCTCCGCCGCACGACCGCCGCCGGGCGGACGGCGGCCGCCGAGCTGGCGGGGGAGTAGCGACGCGCCGCTCCGACGGAACGCAGAGCGACGGGCGCGTGGCCACACACATCGTGTGGGGTCGGCGCACACGTCCGGGCGTGTGCGCGGTGCCGGATGGATGTGTGCGGCGGCCGCGACCTCGCTCTCCGCTGGTCGGGGTCAGCCCTTGATCCCCGTCTCCGCTACTCCCTGCACCAGGTAGCGCTGCAGGAAGACGAACACCAGCACCAGGGGCACGATCGAGATCAGCGCGGCCATGAACACCTGGTGCAGGTTGATCGTCTGCGCCGTCATCAGCGTGGAGAGCGAGACCTGCACCGTCCACATCGACCGGTCCTGCCCGACGACGAGCGGCCACAGGAACTGGTTCCACGATGCGATGGCCGTGATGACCGAGATGGCGGCGAAGAAGCCCAGCGAGTTCGGCACGACGATCCGCCAGTAGACGCCGAGGTGGCCGAGACCGTCGATGCGCCCGGCCTCCTCCAGCTCGCGCGGGAAGTTGAGGAAGTACTGCCGGAAGAGGAACGCGGTGAACCCGCTGAACAGCACCGGGACGATGATGCCCTGGTAGGAGTTCACCCAGCCCAGCCGGGACACGATGATGAAGCTCGGCACGAACGTCACCGCGGGCGGCACCATCAGCGTCAGCAGCACCGCGTAGAAGATCGGCGTGGCGAACCGGAACGGGATGCGGGCCAGCGCGTACCCCGCCATCGACGAGAGCAGCACCGTGCCGACGGTCTGCGTCACCGCGATGAACGCCGAGTTGAACAGGGTGCGCGCGTAGTTCGCCGACGAGTCCTCGAAGACCTCGGCGATGTTGCCCCACCGCAGGGAGGTCGGGAAGATCGTCCAGTCGACGCCGGTGATCTCCTTGTCGGTGGCGAGCGCGTTGCGCAGCATCAGGTAGAACGGCAGCAGGAACAGCACCGTCGCGACGACCAGCGCGGCGTACCGCGCCACGGTGCCGGGAACGCTCGACTGGTTCACTCGGGCCTCCCGAACCCGTACACGCGGTTCTGCAGCAGCGTCACCAGCACGATCAGGCCGGCGAGGATCATCGCGCCCGCGCTGCCGTGGCCGTAGTCCTGGTTGCCCTGCGCGGTGTAGTAGAGGTAGACGAGCGGCGGCCGGGCGAGCGAGCTGTTGCCCAGCAGGTTGTAGAACTCGTCGAAGGCCTGGTAGGCCGCGATCAGGTTGAGCAGCAGCACCGCCACCGACGTCGTCCGCAGCTGCGGCAGGGTGATGTGGCGGAACGTCTGCCACCCGGCCTTGGCGCCGTCGACGTAGGCGGCCTCGTAGAGCTCCGGCGAGATCCGCTGCAGGCCGGCCAGGAACAGGATGATGTAGAAGCCGAGCTGCAGCCACAGCCGCACGGTGGCGATCACGAGCCAGTACCACGGCGGGTTCACCGACGACAGCCACGCGATGTTCTCCACCCCGAACAGCGAGAGCACCTGGTTGGCCAGCCCGAACCGCACCCCGTTGAAGATCGACAGCTTCCAGACCAGCGAGGCGACGACGTACGAGCACGCCGTGGGCAGGAAGAACGCCGACCGGAAGAACGCCCGCGCGATCGTGATCTGGTTCAGCAGCACCGCGAGCAGCAACGACAGCACGAACGTGAGCGGCACGATGATCGCGGCGAAGATCGTGAACGTCCACAGGCTGTCCAGGAACGGCCCGGGCGTGAGCAGGTCGATGTAGTTCTGGAGCCCGACGAACTCGCGGGCCTGCACGGTGTTCTGCGCGCGGTTGAAGCTGAGGACGAAGCTCCACGCGATCGGCAGGTACACGAACACGACCAGCCCCGCGAGGAACGGCCCCATGAAGAGCCAGAACGCCGGGGTGGCCCCCATGCTCCCGCGGCGGCGCGGGCGGGCGCCCACCGCGCGCGCCGCCGCCGGGGGCGTCTGTACCGCAGTCACGCCGCGAGGCGGGCCAGCTCGGCCTCGACCGTCTGCTGCGCCTTGGCGAGCTCGGCGTCGATGTCGCCGCCCCCGCGCACGATCGCGGTGGCGGCATCGGCGAAGGCCGACTTCATCTTCGGCGTCCACATCGGGTTCGGCGCCACCGCGGACTCGTTGAAGATGCGCAGGGCCTCGGCGGCCACGCCTTCCTGCAGCTTCTGGGCGCCCGCGGCGATGCTCTTGCGGGGCGGGATGTGGAAGCCGTAGTTGAGGTTGAAGTCCTCCTGCGCCTGTGCGTTGTCGATCCACAGCCACTTGACGAAGTCCTTGGCCATGTCGACGTCCGTGGCCTTGGCGCTGACCATCGACGTCCAGCCGCCGAGGAAGGTGACCGGCTTGCCGACCGTGGCGCTGAGTGCGGGCCACGGCACGATGCCGACGTCGTCGCCGAAGGTCTCCAGGATCTTCGGCATCGCCCACAGCCCGGTCCACTGCATGGCGCAGAGCTCCTGGGTGAACGCCGACGGGTCCCAGAAATCGGTGGGCGCCCCGAGCAGGATCGAGCCGCTCTGGGCGAGCTGTTGCAGCTTGCGGAACGAGTCCTTCGCCTCGGGCGTGGTGAAGCCGACCTTGTTGTCCGCGGTGAGGTTCGCCGTGCCGGCCGACCACAGCACGAGGTCGAGCAGGGCACCGCCACCGAACGCCGGGGTGACGCCGGCGTCGTTGCCGATGAACAGGCCCTTGACACCGTTCCGGTCCAGCGCGCGGGTGGCGTCGATCAGCTCGTCCATCGTCTTGGGCGGCTGCACGCCCGCCGCGGCGAGCAGGCTCTTGCGGTAGTAGAGGAACCCGGTGTCGTCGACGATCTTGACGCCGTAGACCGACCCGTCGAGCGACGTGGCGGTGATGTCGGTGCCGGTGTAATCGTCCCGCACCGGCCCGACGATGTCGTCGAGCTCGACGATCTGCCCGCTGCGGACCATGTCCGCGTTGAGCTGGTACTCGAACACGTCCGGGCCGTTGTCGGACAGCAGCCCGGACGACAGCTTCGACTCGTAGTCACCGGGCGTCCACTGCACCTCGACGGCGGCCTTGTCGTAACCCTGGGCGTACCGCTGCACGGCCTGCTCGGTGCCCGACTCGCCGTACAGGTGGTACCACTGCTTGAGGGTCGGCTTGCCGCCGCCGGACCCTCCGCCGCTGTCGAGACCGCCGCTGTCGCCACCGCAGGCCGCCAGCGCGCCGCCGAGGCCGAGGGCGCCGACGAGCGACAGGAACGTCCGCCGAGTAGACGCGGGCATACTCGGCAAATGGGATTTCTGCGGTGGCATACTGGCCTCTCGTCCGCTTTGACGGGGTAGGCGGAAAGCCCTTACTCGGCGGTCGACGCTATGGCTCGGCTCACACGGGTGTCAATGACGGATCAGCATCGGTTGTTCATGACCGGCGGAACCGAAGCGTCGCGATCCGGAACGGGCGCAGGCGCAGCCGCGTGCCGTCGGCGGAGAGTGCGATCGGCTCCCGGAGCGGCCGCTCGAGGAGGTCGGTCTCGACCACGCCGGAGTGCTCGAAGGCCGCCGTGATCCGGGTGCTCGCCCGCCCGCCGTGCGCCTCGTACAGCCGGACGACGACGTCGCCGCTGCCGTCCTCGGCCAGCTTCACGGCCTCGACGACCACCGCGGGCGAGTCGACGGTCACCAGCGGGGCGATCGGCGAGCTACCCCGGACGGTGCGCAGCGGCAGGTTCAGCCGGTAGCCCTCCGCCACCGCGTCGGCGATCGTCGCGCCGGCGCGCAGGGACACCCGCAGCCGGTGTTCGCCCTGGTCGGCGGTGGGGTCGGGGAAGAGCGGGGCGCGCAGCAGCGACAGTCGCACCACGGTGGTCGTGCCGCCGTCCGGCCGGGTGGAGCGGGTGACGTCGTGGCCGTACGTCGAGTCGTTCGCGACGGCCACGCCGTAGCCGGGCTCTCCGACGTGCACCCAGCGGTGGGCCACGGTCTCGAACCGGGCGGCGTCCCACGAGGTGTTGGTGTGGATCGGCCGGTGCAGGTGCCCGAACTGGATCTCCGACGTCGCCCGCTCGGCGTGCACGTCCACCGGGAAGGCGAGCTTGAGCAGCTTCTGCCGCTCGTGCCAGTCGACGTGCGTGTCGACGTCGATCGCCGCGGACCCGGCGTCGAGGGACACGACCTGCGTGATCGTCGACGCCCCCGCCTTGCGCACGACCCGCACGGCGGCCCGTTCCGGCCCGCGGTCGACGACCGCCAGCTCGGCGACGTCGGTGACGTCGCGGCCGTGGCGGCGGTAGTGCTCGTCGATGTCCCACGCGTCCCACTGGGTGGGGGTGTCGCGGTGCAGCTGCAGCAGGTTCGCCGCCGCGCCGGGCGGCACGAGCTCGCGGTCGGCGGCGAGGTCGTACACCGAGGTGAGCAGGCCCCGCCGGTCGATCACGGCGCGGACGACGTCGTTGTCCAGCACGGTGCCGCCGGCGTCCTCCTCGACGCGCACCGGCTCGGCCGGCACGGCGATCGGGCCGCCGCCCAGCGCGGGGACGCCGTCGACCGGATACGGACCCGCGTTGACGGCCACTGGGCCGTCCCCCTCGCCCGCGAGAGCGGCGAGCGAGCGGGCGATGACGCCTTCGAGCTCCTCGGCGACGCGGGCGTAGTTGCGCTCGGCCTCCTGGTGCACCCAGGCGATCGAGGTGCCGGGCAGGATGTCGTGGAACTGCTGCAGGAGCACCGTGTGCCAGCAGCGCTCGAGGACGTCGGCGGGGTAGGGCAGGCCGGTCCGGACGGCCGCGGTCGCGGCCCACAGCTCGGCCTCGCGCAGCAGGTGCTCGCTGCGCCGGTTGCCGCGCTTGGTGCGGGCCTGCGAGGTGTAGGTGCCGCGGTGGAACTCGAGGTACAGCTCTCCCGACCAGACGGGGGGTCGGGGGTACTCGGCCTCGGCGGTGGAGAAGAACTCGGCCGGCGTGGTCATCCGGACGGTGGGCGAGCCCTCGAGGGACTTCGTGCGGGCCGCGGCGGCGAGCATCTCGCGGGTGGGCCCGCCGCCGCCGTCGCCCCAGCCGAACGGCACCAGCGAGGTGTTCGCGCGCCCCTTCTCGGCGTACCGGCGCTGCGCGCGGTGCAGCTCGTGCTGCGACAGCTCGGAGTTGTACGTGTCCACCGGCGGGAAGTGCGTGAACACCTGCGTGCCGTCGATGCCCTCCCAGCGGAACGTGTGGTGGGGCATCACGTTCGTCTCGTTCCAGGAGATCTTCTGGGTGAGGAACCAGCGGGAACCGGCGGCCGTGATGAGCTGCGGGAGCGCGGCGGAGTAGCCGAAGGAGTCGGGCAGCCACACCTCGAGCGGCTCCACCCCCAGCTGTTCGGTGAAGAACCGCTTGCCGGCCACGAACTGGCGGGCCAGCGCCTCGCCGCCGGGCATGTTGGTGTCCGACTCGACCCACATCCCGCCGACGGGCACGAACCGGCCCTCGGCCACGCGCCGCTTGACGCGCTCGAAGAGCTCCGGCTGGTGCTCCTGCAGCCAGGCGTACTGCTGGGCCGAGGACGCGGCGAACACGAACTCGTCATCGGTGTCCATCAGGTCCAGGACGTTCGCGAACGTGCGGGCGACCTTGCGGACGGTCTCGCGCACCGGCCACAGCCAGGCCGAGTCGATGTGGGCGTGCCCGACGGCGTGCACCCGGTGCGCGCTCGGCCACGCGGGGCCCGCCAGCGCGCCGGCCAGCTCGGCCCGGCCCTGCTCGGCGGTGCCCGCCACGTCATCGGGGTCGACGGCGTCGACGGCCCGCTCCAGCGCGCGCAGCACGTCGGCGCGCCGCGGCAGGTCCGCGGGCAGCTCGGTGACCAGGCCGGACAGCGTCCAGAAGTCCTGCGCCAGCTCCCAGACCGGCACGTCGAGCAGCGCGATGTCGGCGGCGACGAGCCGGTAGAGCGGGTCGTCGCCGGCCGTGGCGAGGTCGCCCATCCGGGTGGGGGCGTACGTCCAGTCGCTCGCGACGCCGGGGTTGGACGCCGCCTCGACGTACAGGTCGACCGCGGATCCCGGCCCGCCCGGGAGCGGGACGTGCGCATTGCGCGGCTCGACGGCCGCCACCACCGTTCCCTCCGGTGTGTATGCCAGCCCCTCGGACTGGAAGCCGGGCTGCACGCCTGCGAACCCGAGGTCGACGGAGAGCTCGGGGCGCGTTCCGGGGTCGGTCCAGCCGTCCGGCACGGTGCCGGTGACGTGGAACCACACCGTGCCCCACGGCCTGCCCCATGGCGAGCCCACCGGGAACGGGGTGAACTCCTGCCGCACCGCCTCCGCGAACGGCACGGGTTCGCCGGGCGCCGTCCACGCGGTGACCTCGAGCGGCACCCGCTCGCGGTACATCGCCGGGACGAGCCGCTCGCGGACGAAGCGCGCGATCCGCTGCAGGACCAGCTTCGAGTCGTCGTGCATGCGTTAAATCCAATCGGTGGACTAAATGCCGTGTCAAGGGCGGCGCCACCGCGAAACGGTGGGCGTTCCGTCGGGTGCAGGCGGTACCATCGGTCGCGTCCCACGAGCAGAGACAGGAAGCAGGCGGCACACCCCTTGACCCATCCGGATCCCGTCCAGTCCCGCATGGCCGTTCCGGACGCCGCTCTGCTCGCGCTGCTGGGCTCGCGCGACGAGAGCCTCCGCGTCGCCGAGGAGATGCTCGAGGCCGACGTCCACGTCCGCGGCAACGAGCTCACCCTCACCGGGACCCCGGCCGACGTGGCCTTCGCCGAACGCGTCTTCACCGAACTGATCATGCTGGCCGAGCGGGGCCAGCAGGTCTCGCCCGACGCCGTGCGGCGCACCGTCGAGATGCTCGGCGACGGAGAGGCCGACGAACGCGCCCGCATCGGGGAGTCGCCCGCCGAGGTGCTCTCGCTCGACATCCTGTCCCGGCGCGGCAAGACCATCCGGCCCAAGACGCTCAACCAGAAGCGCTACGTCGACGCCATCGACGCCCACACCATCGTCTTCGGCATCGGCCCGGCGGGCACCGGCAAGACGTACCTGGCGATGGCCAAGGCCGTGCAGGCGCTGCAGGCCAAGATGGTCAACCGGATCATCCTCACGCGCCCGGCCGTCGAGGCGGGGGAGCGGCTGGGCTACCTGCCGGGCACGCTCTACGAGAAGATCGACCCGTACCTGCGGCCGCTGTACGACGCGCTGCACGACATGATCGACCCGGAGTCGATCCCGAAGCTGATCGCCGCGGGCACGATCGAGGTGGCCCCGCTGGCCTACATGCGTGGGCGCACGCTGAACGACGCCTTCATCATCCTCGACGAGGCGCAGAACACCACGCCCGAGCAGATGAAGATGTTCCTCACCCGGCTCGGCTTCGGCTCGAAGGTCGTCGTCACCGGCGACATCACGCAGGTCGACCTGCCCGGCAGCACCCGCTCCGGGCTCACCGTCGTCCGCGACATCCTCGGGGACGTGGACGACATCCACTTCGCCCAGCTCGGCAGCAAGGACGTGGTGCGCCACCGGCTGGTGTCCGACATCGTCGACGCCTACGCGAGGTGGGACGCGGCGGGCGAGCGCCCCAACCTCCGCGCCGCCGCGCCCCGCAACGGCCCGCCCCAGGACCACAGGCGCCGCAACCGCCGCTGACCGCAGCGCCCGCCGACGCGCCCCGGGTGGCTCCGGGCTGCCCGTCGACGGGCGCGTGGCGCGAATGGGGGTGCGTGAGCGGGCTCGGGGTGCGTCAGGCGCCGCCGCCGGCCGCCTCCACCGTGCGGGCCACCGCCTCCGTCGTCGCGCCCAACGTCTCGGACACCGACCAGGCCACGGCTTTCACGCGCGCACCCAGCTCGGCGGCGCGGCGGTCGTCCATCCGCACCTCGGGCACCGACGTGCCGAGGGCGCCGACCACGGCGCCGGTGTCGTCGAAGAGCGGGGCCGCGACGGCGCGGATGCCCGGGTAGCGCTCGGCCAGTGACTCCGCCCAGCCGCGGGTGCGGATCGTGGCGAGCTGGGCGCGCAGCTCGTCCGGGTCGGTGATCGTCCGCGGGGTCGCGGCGGGGATCGGCCGGGAGAGCCAGCGCTCCTGGCGGGCGGGCGGCAGCATCGCGAGGATCGCCTTGCCGGGGGCGCCGTGGGGCAGGGCGAGCGGCACGCCGATGTCGGTGTAGGTGCGCCGCAGCTCCTGGTGGCTCTCGACCTGGTCGACGACGGCGCGTTCGTCGGTGGGCAGCAGCTCGTGGACGGCCACCGTCTCCTCGATCTCGTCGCGCAGCGCGCGCAGGAACGGGAGCGCCGCGTCGCGCAGGGTGGTCGGCACGGCCCCGCTGCGCGCGAGCTGCACGAGCAGCGGACCGAGCCCGTAGCGGCGGCCGGGGGTCTGGCGCACGAGGCTGTTGCTCTGCATCGCGGCGAGCAGGCGGTGCGTGGTGCTCGTCGACAGCCCCGTCATGCGGGCGATCTCGCTGATGCCCAGCTCGGGGCGGCGCGCGTCGAAGCAGCGCAGGATCGCGACGGCCCGGTCGATCGACTGGACGCCGGCCCGCGAGGGGGCGTCCGCTGCGTCCCCGTCCACCGCGCCTCCACTGCTCGAGCCCTTGACCAGGCCGGAAACGGATCGTAGTGTTTCCACAACACGGGATGGTATCCCGTGATACGGGAAAGGCGGTACGGTGCTCCCGCTCGACGGATTCCGCGTCCTCGATCTGACCCGGTTCCTCTCCGGGCCCTACTGCACGATGGTGTTGGCCGAGCTGGGCGCCGATGTGATCAAGGTCGAGCAGCCCGTCACCGGCGATGACTCCCGCAGGCTCGCGCCGAAGGTGGAGGGCGAGAGCTACCCCTTCGCGATGCCCAACCGCAGCAAGCGCAGCATCTCGCTCGACCTCAAGACGGACCGCGGGCGCGAGCTCTTCCTACGCCTCGCCGCCGACGTCGACCTGGTGATCGAGAACTTCCGGCCGGGCGTGGTCCGCCGCCTCGGCATCGACTACGCGGCCGTGCGTGCCGTGCGCCCCGACGTCATCTACTGCTCGATCAGCGGGTTCGGGCAGACCGGGCCGTACCGGGACCGGCCGGGCTTCGACATCATGGCCCAGGGCGCGACCGGCCTGATGCGCATGACGGGCGAGCCCGGCGGCCGCCCGGCCAAGGTCGGCATCGCGATCAACGACATCGCCGCGGGAGCCACCGCGATCTACTCCGTGCTCGCGGCCCAGATCCAGCGTCAGCGGACCGGCGAGGGCCAGTACCTGGACATCTCCCTGGTCGACGCGGGCCTCGCGTGGACGGTGTGGGAGTCGGGCGCCTGGTTCGGCGGGGGCGAGGAGCCCGCGGCGACCGGCACCCGGCACCGGCGGTCCACGCCGTACCAGGCGTACCGCACCGCCGACGGCTACGTCACGATCGGCGCCAACAACGACCGGCTCTGGAAGCGCCTGGTCACCGGCGTGCTCGACCGGCCGGAGTGGCTCACCGACCCGCGGTTCACGACGCTGAGCGACCGGATGGCGCACATCGACGAGCTCGAGGTCGAGATCGAGCGGCTCACCACCGCCCGCACCACGGATGAATGGATCAAGCGCCTCGACCGGGCGGGCGTGCCCGGTGGCCCGGTGCTCACCTACGCCGAGGCGCTCGACGACCCGCACGTCATCGAGCGCGGCATGATCGTCGAGCAGGAGCACCCGATCATGGGGCCGATGCGCACGATCGCGCCACCCACCAAGTTCTCCGGCATCGACTTCCGGGTGCGCGGCCCCGCGCCGTGGCTCGGCCAGCACACCGGGCAGGTGCTGCGCGACAGCGGCATCCGCGACGACGAGGTGGCCGAGCTGTTCGCGACCGGAGTCGCCTTCGACGCCCACCCCGGAAGGCAGGCTTCCTGAAGCATGTCCGACCAGATCCTGATCGACGGCGAGGGGCCCGACGGCGTCGCCACCGTCGTGCTCAACCGGCCGCAGAGCCACAACGCGATCACCATCGACATGTATCGGGAGTTGCCCGGCCTGCTCGGCGGGCTCGACGCCGACCCGGACGTGAAGGTCGTGGTGCTTCGGGGGGCCGGGCAGAAGTCCTTCGCCTCCGGCGCCGACATCGCGGAGTTCGAGCGGGAGCGCGGCGACGCCGAGCGCGCCCGCCGCTACAACGAGCACGTCGCCGCGGCCGAGCGGGCGCTGGACGGCATGGTGAAGCCGACGATCGCGATGATCCACGGCTACTGCATCGGCGGCGGCGCGGGCCTGGCGCTCGCCTGCGACCTTCGGTTCGCCGACGACCGCGCCCGCTTCGCGATCACCCCGGCCAAGCTCGGCCTCGTCTACGGCCTCGAGTCCACCCGGCGGATCGTCGACCTCGCCGGGCCGTCGCGCGCCACCTGGATCCTCGTCTCGGGGCAGCAGATCCCCGCCGACCGCGCACTGCAGCTCGGCCTGTTCGACGAGGTCGTTCCCGCCGACGACCTCGCCGCCACCACGTACGGGTTCGCCGAGGTCGTCACCACGCGGGCGCAGTACAGCGTGCGGAAGGGCAAGGAGATGGTCCGCCGCGTCGTGGCCGGGCAGCTCCGCGACGACGCCGAGACCACCGCGATCCGCAACGGGTCGTTCGACACCGGTGACTACGCCGAGGGCGTGCGCGCGTTCCTGGAGAAGCGCCCGCCCCGGTTCACGTGGAAATGAGCCCCGACGCTGCGGTGACCCGGGCCGCCGAGGCGGCAGCCCAGGCGCGTCCGGAGTTCGGTGCGTTCTTCCTGGCCCGCTTCCTGGACCTGGGCATCTCCTACGACGACGAGGCCCGGACCTGCACCGTCGCGCTGCCCTACGCGGCGCACCTGTGCAACCCGCAGGGGTCGATGCACGGCGGGGTGCTCGCCACCGCGATGGACGTGTCGATGGGGCACCTGTGCCACCGCTTCCTGTCGACCGCTGTGACGATCGAGATGAACCTGCGGTTCTTCCGCCCGCTCACCGGCCCCGGCCGCTGCACGGCGGAGGTGCTGAACGCGGGCCGCCGGATCGTGCACCTGCAATCGCGCCTCACCGACGACGAGGGCCGGCTCGTGGCGTTCGCCGCCGGCTCGTGGCACCGGCTCGACGCGAAGGACCCGAAGCCCCGCACGTAGAGAACCCGCACTCCGGCACCGTCGCCGGGAAGGGAGACCGCCATGTTTCTCCGAAGGGCACTCGCCGCGGCCGCCGTGCTGCTCCTGGCAGGCTGCTCCGGCGCCGGGACCACCGAGTCCCCGGAGGAGTACCCGTCGCAGGACCTGGACTGGACGATCGCCTTCGGGCCGGGCGGCGGGAACGACATCATGGCCCGCACGATCGTCGACATCCTGAAGAAGCACGAGCTCTACCCGCACGACATCGTCGTCGAGAACCGGGAGGGCGGCAGCGGGGCCACCGGGTGGGGGCACCTCCTCGGCGACGCCGGCAGCGGGTACTCGATCTCGACGACCTCCGGCTCGTTCATCACCACCCCGCTGCAGGCCGACACCGGGTGGCAGCCGCAGGACTTCACGCCGGTCGGGCTGTTCGCCACCGACGACGCGCTGTTCCTGGTGCCGGGCACGAGCCCGGTCACCGACTGGGCGAGCTGGGTGGAGCACGCGCGCGGCAAGGGCAGCGTGGTCGTCGGCGGGATCGGTACCGTCAACGTCGACTTCATCGTCCAGGCGATGCTCGCCGACCAGGCCGGCTACGCGATCGAGTACGTGCCGTTCAACGACGAGGGCCAGATGCAGACCGCCATGCTGTCCGGCAGCCTCGAAGCGATCATCTCCAACCCGGGCACGGTGCTGGGCCAGGTGCAGGCCGGCCAGCTGCGGGCGCTGCTCACCACCGCGGGCGAGCCGCTGCCGGAGATCCCGGACGTGCCCACGGACGAGTCGCTCGGCTTCACCGGCCTCCCTTCGATGCCCCGCGGGCTGATCCTCCCGCCCGGCGCCCCCGACTACGCGCAGCAGTGGTGGATCACGACCATGCAGAAGGTCGTCGAGACCCAGGAGTGGAAGGACTACGTCGCCAGCAACCACCTGTCGCAGGACCTGCGCTGGGGTCCGGACTTCACCGCGTTCCTCGACAGGACGCAGGCCGACTTCAAGCGCATCCTCACCGAGCGGGGCGCCCTGTGACCGCCGTGCACCCCGCTCCGGTAGCCGAGACCCGCCGGTGGCAGGTCGGTGCGCGGGCGGTGTTCTTCGGGATCCTGCTCGTCGTCTTCGCGGTCTACTTCCAGATCGCGCTCGGGATGGAGTGGCGAACCGCCGCGGGACGGATCGGGCCGGGGTTCTTCCCGCGCCTCATCGGCGCGGTGGGGATCGTGCTCACCCTCGTGGCGCTGGTGCGCAGCGTGCGGCGCGTCGAGGCCGAGACGGAGACCGGGCCATCGACCGGGACCGGGACCGACGGGCCCGACCTCGGCCGGCACCCGCGCACCATGGCGATCGTCGTCGCGGCCAGCGCCGCGCTCGCCGCCGCGTTCACGGTGCTCGGGGCGCTCGTCGCCGGCGCGCTGTTCCTGCTCGGCTGCCTGTGGCTGCTCAACCGGGAGCACCCCGTGCTGAACGCCGTGCTCGGCGTCGGGCTGGCCGTGGGGCTCTACCTGCTCTTCCAGACGCTGCTGAACGCCGGCCTACCCGCCGGCGTCCTGCCGTTCTAGGAAGCCGGGGGACGACACCGTGGACGTCTTCGTCGATCTCGGCCAGGGGATCCTGGCGCTGCTCACCGTGCAGAACGTGCTGCTGCTCGCCGCCGGCGTGATGATCGGGATGGTCGTCGGGGTGATCCCCGGCCTGGGCCCGTCGGCCGGCCTCGCGATCCTGCTGCCGCTCACGTTCGGCCTCGACCCGACCGGCGCCATCATCATGCTCGCCGCGGTCTACTACGGCGCGATGTACGGCGGCACGATCACCTCGGTGCTGATCAACACGCCGGGGGAGTCGGCCACCGTCGCCAGCACGTTCGACGGGTACCCGCTGGCCCGGCAGGGCCGGGCGGGTCCCGCTCTGGTGATTGCCGCCGTCGCCTCGTTCGTGGCCGGGACGGTGGGCGCGGTGCTCATCAGCATCGCAGCCCCGGTCACCGCGGCAGTTGCGAGCAGCTTCGGCCCGCCGGAGCTGTTCCTGGTGGTCATCGCGGGCCTGCTCACGCTCATCGTGGTCGTCGGTCGCAACTGGCTGCTCGGCGCGCTGTCGGCGCTCATCGGGTTCGCGCTCGCGACCGTCGGCGTCGACATCGGCGGCGGGGCGCAGCGCTACACGTTCGGCTCCACGGAACTGATCAACGGGATCGACTTCATCCCGGTCGCCATCGGCCTGTTCGGCATCGGCGAGATCCTGCACACCCTCTGGCGCGGCGGGCACCTCGAGCGGCTCGGCTACTTCGCGGTGGGCGCGGGCAGCCGCGGGTTCTGGCCCACCCGCCAGGACGTCCGGGAGTCGCGCGGCCCGATCCTGCGCGGCTCGCTGCTCGGGTTCGCCGTCGGCACGGCGCCGGGGGCGGGCGCCACGGTGGCGTCGCTCATGTCGTACACGCTGGAGAAGTCGGTCTCGCGCACGCCGGAGCGGTTCGGCAAGGGCGCGATGGCCGGGCTGGCCGGGCCCGAGGCGGCGAACAACGCCGCGTCCGCGGGGGCGATGGTGCCGCTGCTGACGCTGGGCATCCCCGGCTCGGCGTCCACCGCGGTGCTGATCGGCGGGTTCCTGATGTGGGGGCTGCAGCCGGGGCCGCTGCTCATGGAACAGAACCCGGAGTTCGCGTGGGGGCTCATCGCGAGCATGTACCTGGGCAACGTGATGCTGCTGCTGGTCAACGTCTTCTGCATCCCGGTCTTCGCGAGCATCGCCCGCGTCCCGTTCCGGATGCTGGCCCCGGTGATCATCCTGCTCTGCGTGGCGGGGACGTACTCGGTGAACGGCAGCATCGTCGAGGTCGCGATCATGCTGGCGTGCGGTGTGCTCGGTTTCTTCATGCGGCGCTACGGCATGTCGCCCGCGGCGATGGTGATCGCGCTGGTGCTCGGGCCGCTCGCCGAGGAGACGCTGCGGCAGACGATGATCATCTCCGGCGGTGACTTCACGATCTTCGTGCACCGCCCGACGAGCCTCGTGCTCCTCGTCGTGATCGCGGTGCTGGTGCTGCTGCCGACGGTGCTGCCCCGCATCCGCCGGGCGGTCACGGCCCGGATCGCCACGCTGGGCGGGCGCCGGTCGCCGACGGAGCACGAGCACGTGGGTGGTGGCACCCCGGGAGGCTCCGGGTGAGAACGCCGGCAAGGTGGCCATACTGCCGTGTCGTGGCAGCAAGGCCACCTTGCTGACCTTCCTCGGCCCCAGGAAAGGACTCATATGCGTCTGGCCGCCATCCGCGTCGACGGGATCGAGGTTCCCGCCGTCGTCGATCCCGTCCGTGGTGTCGCCCGCGTTCGTGATCTGCTGCCCGGGTTCGCGGGCGACGTGCGCGCGGTTCTCGTGGAGGACCGGCTCAGCGAGCTGGCGGAGGCGGCCGAGGCGGCGGTCGACGCGCTGTTCGTTCCGGAGTCCTCGGTGGCGTTCGGCGCCCCGTACCGGCACCCGCGGCTGATCTGGGGCATCGGGCTGAACTACGTCGACCACGCCGCCGACCTCTCCGAGCAGGTGCCGGACGAGCCTGCGTCGTTCGTCAAGGGCGACCACACCGTGATCGGCCCCGGCGAGGAGATCCCGATCCCCGCGCAGAGCTCGCGCACCACCGCCGAGGCCGAGCTGGCACTGGTGATCGGGCGCTACTGCCGCAACGTGAGCGAGGAGGACGCGCTCGACCACGTCTTCGGCGTCACCACAGTGCTCGACCAGACCGCCGAGGACATCCTGGAGCGCAACCCGCGGTTCCTCACCCGGTCCAAGAACTTCCCGGGCTTCTTCTCGTTCGGGCCGCAGATCGTGCCGCTGGCCGAGGTGGGCGACCTCGCCGCAGTCGAGGTCAGCACGGTGCTGGACGGGGCCGTGCACCGCAGCAACACCGTCGCGCGCATGCGCTACTCCCCGCAGTTCCTGGTGAGCTTCCACAGCGCGGTGATGCCGCTGTACCCGGGGGACATCATCTCCACCGGCACGCCGGGTGCGGTGCACATCCGCCCGGGCACGGTGGCGGAGTGCCGCATCCCCGGCGTCGGGGTGCTGACCAACCCGGTCGTGCAGGGGTAGCCGACCGGCGTGTGACGCACGCCATCGCCCCGATCCCGGCTGCGGTGACGGGTTCCGCTCCGGCGGCTGGTCCCGACTGCGACCACGCCCCCAGCCCCGGGAGCCCAGATGCCTCACCCTCCGTCGTCACCGCAGCCCGTCGAACGCTCCACGACGGCGGCCGTGGTGCTCCCCGGCCTGGCGATCGCCGTGGTCGCCGTGGTGCTCGCCTGGGGCACCAGGAAACTGGCGTCGCCGGTGGTGCCGGCCTGAGGATCAGCGGGGCAGGTACGCCTCCATCATCGCGTTGCGGAACTTGCCCTCCGGGTCGTGCTTCAGCGTGAGGGTGGCGAACTCCGGCAGGTGCGGCCAGAGTGACGCGACCGTGGCCGGGGCCGTGCCGAACACCTTGCCCCAGTGCGGCCGGGTGCCGAACCCGGCGAGCGCCGACTCCAGCGCGGCCACCGCGGGCAGCACGGCCGCGGTGTCGGGCACCCAGGTGAAGTGCAGGGCCGCGGTGTCGCGACCCTGGGCGGGGGAGATCCACAGCTCGTCGGCGGCCACCGTGCGGATCTCGGAGACCTGCAGCACCGGCCGCAGGTGGTCGCGGACGCCGTCGACGGCGCGCAGGGCGTCCGGGAGGGCACCGCGCGGCACGAAGTACTCCGACTGCAGCTCGTCGCCGCTGCTCGGGGTGAACGCGAGCCGGAAGTGCGGCAGCCGCTCGTGCCACGGGCCCGGCTCGCCCAGCTGGGGTGTGCAGTGCTGCGGGTCGACGCCGGCCACCATGTGCACCGGCGCGGGGGCCCTCGTCGCGCCGAGCCAACGGACCGGCGGCTCGGGGTCGGTGTCGAGCTGCTTGAGCCACACCTGCTCGAACCCGGCGCCCGCCCAGTGGGTGAAGAGGCTGACGCTGTAGCCGCCGGTCAGCGCCTCATCGGCGTCCTCCAGGGCGAGGCCCTCGTAGATCCACTGCCGGATGCCGAACGTCGGGCGCAGGTCCAGCGTGAGCGCGGTGACGATGCCGAGCGCGCCGAGCGCCACGACCGAGCCGGGGAACTCCGGGTCGCCGCGCCGGACGGTGCGCAGCTCGCCGTCGGCGCCCACCAGCTCGACGGCGGAGACGGCGGTGGCGAGCACGCCGTTGGCCCGTCCGGACCCGTGGGTGCCGGTGGCGCAGGCGCCCGCCACGGAGATGTGGGGGAGCGAGCCCAGGTTGGGCAGGGCGAACCCCGCCTCGTGCAGCCGGCCGGTGACCTCGCCGTAGCGCAGGCCCGCCGAGACGCGCGCGGTGGAGGCGGCCGCGTCGATCTCGACGACGGGCGGGAGCCCGGCGAGCGTGACGTGCTCGCCGTCGGTGTCGGCGATCCGGCTGAACGAGTGCCCCGACCCGAGCGCCCGCACCCGGTCGCTGCGCGCCACCAGCTCCTGCAGCTGCGTCACCGAATCGGGGCGGTGGACCTCCCGGGAGGAGAAGACGACGTTGCCTGCCCAGTTCGCGGTCACCATGGAGGGGAACCTACCTACCGGGCCCCACGGTCTAGGCTGGTTGTCCGGTGAGCGAGTGGAGCAGGGGAAACACGTGTCGATCGAGGTGTGCAACGAGTCGGGCGTTCCCGTCGACGAGTCGCTGGTGGCCTCGGTGGCGCGCTTCTCCCTCGACGCCATGCACGTCAACCCCGCGGCGGAGCTGTCGATCCTCGTCGTGACCGAGGAGGTCATGAGCGAGCTGCACGAGCGGTGGATGGACGAGCCGGGCCCCACCGACGTCCTGTCGTTCCCGATGGACGAGCTGGTCGAGGAGTCCCGCAGGCCGGACGCCCCGGAGACCGGTCCGGCGCTGCTGGGCGACATCGTGCTCTGCCCGGACTTCGCCAAGGCGCAGGCCCGCAAGGCGGGCCACTCCCTCGCCGACGAGATGCACCTGCTCACCGTCCACGGGGTGCTGCACCTGCTCGGCTACGACCACGCCGAGCCGGAGCAGGAGCGGGAGATGTTCGGCCTGCAGGCCAAGCTGCTCTCCGACTGGCAGACCGCCCGCCGCCAGGCCGCAGCGCAGGCCGCGCGGCACCGGAGCGACTCCGCGGTGCTCGGCACCGCAGGCCTCGAGGACCCCTGAGCCCGGTGGAAGGCACCCTCCCGCTGATCGTCACCGCGGTCCTGCTGGTCCCGCTCGCCGGGCTCTTCGCCGCCGCCGACGCGGCCCTCAACACGGTGTCCCGCGCCCGGGTCGACGCGCTCGTGCGCGCGGGGCGTCCGGGCTCGCGCGCGCTCGCCGCCGTCGCCGCCGACCGCCCGCGGCACGTCAACCTGCTCCTGCTGCTGCGGCTCGCCGCCGAGACCGGCGCCACCGTGCTGCTGGCGATCGCGTTCATCCAGATCTTCGAGCACGACTGGGCGGGCGCGCTCACCGCCGGAGCGATCATGGTGGTGGTCAGCTACGTGCTCATCGGCGTCGGCCCGCGCACGCTCGGCCGCCAGCACCCCTACCGCATCGGGATGCTCGTCGCCGCGCCCGTACGGGCGCTCGCCACCCTGCTCGGCCCGCTCACCAAGTTGCTGATCCTGGTCGGCAACGCGATCACGCCGGGGCAGGGGTTCCGGCAGGGCCCGTTCTCCTCGGAGGTGGAGCTGCGGGAGCTCGTCGACATGGCCAGCACCAGCGGCGTGGTCGACGAGGACGAGCGGCAGATGATCCACTCGGTCTTCGAGCTCGGCGACACGCTCGTGCGCGAGGTGATGGTGCCGCGCCCGGACGTCGTCTGGACCGACCGCGCCACCCCCGTGGACAAGGTGCTGCGGCTCGCCCTGAAGAGCGGCTACTCGCGCATCCCGGTGCTCGGCGAGAACATCGACGACATCATCGGCGTCGCCTACCTGAAGGACCTCGTGCGCGCGCAGGCCGAACGCCCGGACGCCCCGCTGGTCGACGTCATGCGGCCCGCCGTGCTCGTGCCCGACACCAAGCGGGTGGACGAGCTGCTCAAGGAGATGCAGGCCGCGCGCAACCACATGGCGATCGTGGTGGACGAGTACGGCGGCACCGCGGGCGTCGTGACCATCGAGGACATCCTCGAGGAGATCGTCGGCGAGATCACCGACGAGTACGACACCGCCGAGGTGCCCGACGTCCAGGAGCTGGACGAGGGGCGGCTGCGGGTGTCGGCGCGCCTGCCGGTGGAGGACCTCCTCGAGCTCTTCGCGGGCCCCGCCGGGCCCGCCGGGCTGGAGGACGATCTCGGCGAGGTGCTGGCGGCCGCCGACGTCGACACGGTCGGCGGGCTGCTCGCCCAGCAGCTCGGCCGGGTGCCGCTGCCCGGGGCCGAGACCGAGGTGGCCGGCCTGCGGCTCCTCGCCGAGGGCGGCAAGGACGCCCGCGGCCGCGTGCGGATCAACACGGTGCTGGTGGAGCCCGTCGAACAACCGGCCCCCGACGAGGACGGCGCCCAGCGGGAGGAGAGCGATGCCCGATCAGGCTGACCCCGTCGTCGAGACCCATCATCTGGAGACCATCACATGACCACTCCCTCGTTCGACGTCGTCGTGGTCGGCGGCGGCATCGTCGGCCTCGCCACCGCGCACGCGGTGGCCCGCACCGGGCGTTCGGTCGCGGTCGTCGAGCGTGAGCCGCAGCTCGCCCGCCACCAGACCGGCAACAACTCCAACGTCATCCACTCCGGGCTCTACTACGCGCCCGGCGGCTACAAGGCGCGCCTCGCGGTGGCCGGCTGCGCCGAGACGGTGGCGTTCTGCCGGGAGCACGACCTGCCGCACGAGGTCACCGGCAAGCTCGTGGTGGCCACCGACCCGGAGGAGCTGCCGCGGATGGCGGAGCTCAAGCGGCGCGGCGACGCCAACGGCGTGGAGAACCACGAGCTGGACCAGGCCGGGATGCGCGAGCATGAGCCGCACGTCCGGGGCATCGCCGCGCTGTACGTCCCGTCCACCGGCATCACCGACTACCGGGTGATCGCGGAGAAGATCGGCGAGCTCGTCGGCAAGGAGGGTGGCGAGGTCCACCTGAACCGGGCGGTGCACCAGATCGTGCGCCGGGCCGACGACGTCGTGGTGCGCACGTCGTCGGGTGACCTGCTGGGCAAGCAGGTCGTCGTGTGCGCCGGCCTGCGCTGCGACGAGGTCGCGAAGGCGGCGGGTGCCGACCCGGGTGTGCGGATCATCCCCTTCCGCGGTGAGTACTCCGGCTTCAGCGACCGGGCAGCGGAGCTGGTGAAGGGCCTGATCTACCCGGTGCCCGACCCGGCGTTCCCGTTCCTGGGCGTGCACGCCACCCGCGGCATCGACGGCCACGTGCACGCCGGCCCGAACGCGGTGCTCGCGCTGGCGCGCGAGGGGTACTCGTGGGGCGTGGTCAAGCCGAAGGAGTTCCTCGCGACGATCACCTACCCGGGCATGCTCAAGATCGCCAAGCAGCACTGGAAGTACGGCTTCGGCGAGATGCACCGGTCGCTCTCGCGTGCGGCGATGGTCAAGCAGATCCAGCGGATGCTCCCCGACGTGCGCGCGGAGGACCTGCACCGGGCGGGCGCGGGCGTGCGCGCGCAGGCCGTGAAGGCCGACGGCACGCTCGTCGACGACTTCCTGTTCGCCGAGCAGGGGAGCGGTGCGGGGTCCGTGCTGCACGTGCTGAACGCGCCATCGCCCGCGGCCACTGCGGCGCTGCCGATCGGCCGGGAGATCCTCGAGAAGCTCACCGGCGAGAAGCTCGCGCCGCTGACGGCGTCGTGACGGGCTTCGCGTCCGTCCCGGAGGGCTTCCGGTCAGGCTTCGCCTGCTTCGTCGGACGGCCGAACGCCGGCAAGTCGACGCTGACCAACGCGCTGATCGGGCAGAAGATCGCGATCACGTCCAGCAGGCCCCAGACCACCCGGCACGCGATCCGCGGCATCCTGCACCGCGCGGACGCCCAACTCGTCGTCGTCGACACGCCGGGCCTGCACAAGCCGCGCACCCTGCTGGGCAGCCGGCTCAACGACGTCGTGCGGGAGACGTGGGCCGAGGTCGACGTGATCGGCTTTTGCGTGCCGGCCGACCAGCCGGTGGGCCGCGGCGACGAGTTCATCGTGAACGAGCTGCGCTCGGTCGCCGGCCGGACGCCGGTGCTGGGCGTCGTCACGAAGACCGACATCGCGCAGCCCGACCAGGTCGCCGAGCGGCTCACCCAGCTGAGCGGGCTCATGGAGTTCGCCGAGGTCGTGCCCTGCTCGGCAGTCGACGGGTTCCAGGTCGGCCTGCTCGCCGACCTGCTCGTCGCCCGCCTCCCCGAAGGCCCGCCGCTGTACCCGGACGGCGAGCTCACCGACGAGCCCGAGGAGACGCTCGTCGCGGAGCTGGTCCGCGAGGCCGCGCTCGAGGGGGTGCGCGACGAGCTGCCGCACTCGATCGCCGTGGTGATCGAGGAGATGGTGCCGCGCGAGGGCCGGGACGACCTGCTGGACGTGCACGCCAACATCTACGTCGAGCGGTCCAGCCAGAAGGGCATCGTGATCGGCAAGGGCGGCTCCCGGCTGCGGCAGGTCGGCGCCGACGCCCGCCGTCAGATCGAGGCGCTGCTGGGCACGAAGATCTACCTCGACCTGCACGTGAAGATCGCGAAGGACTGGCAGCGGGACCCGAAGCAGCTGCGCAAGCTGGGCTTCTGACGCCAGCACGAACGCCAGCATGGTGGCTTTGCCGCCGTGCTGTGCCAGTAAGGCCACCATGCTGGCGCAGCACGGGGCTCAGAGCGCCACCGGCAGCGCCGCCAGCCGCCAGGTGCCCCCGTCGGGCGCGCGCTGCGCGTCGCCGGCGAGCGTGAGGCCGGGTGCGCGGCGCAGGAGGGCCGTCAGCGCCACCTCGGTCTGCACCCGCGCGAACGCGGCGCCCAGGCAGAAGTGCGGCCCGTGGGCGAACCCGAGGTGGGGCGCGGGGGCGGCGCGGGTGATGTCGAACGTCTCGGGGTCGGGGAACGCGCGCGGGTCGCGGTTGGCGGCCGCGATCACAGCGACGACCGGTTCGCCTCGTGGGATCCGCACCCCGGACAGCTCCACGTCCTGCGTCGTGAACCGGGGGAACGCCAGCAGCTGAGGACCGCACCAGCGCATGAGTTCCTCGACGGCCCGCGGCGCGAGCCCGGGGTCGGACCGGAGCGCGGCGAGCTGCTCGGGGTGGGCGAGGAGCGCCTCGACGCCGTTGGCGAGCAGGTTCGTCGGGGTCTGACCGCCCAGGACGAGCTGCCAGACGAGCCCGACCAGCTCGACGTCGCCGAGCCGGTCGCCGTCCTCGTCCTGGGCACGCACGAGGTCGGAGACGATGTCGTCGCGGGGATCGGCGCGGCGGGCGGCGACCGCCGCCTTCGCGCCCTCGATGATGCCGGGCATCGCCTCGACGAACGCGGCACCCGCGCCTGCGGCGACCGCTGCCCCGTACTCCCGCCAGCGCGGCCGTTCCGGCCAGGGGATGCCGACGAGCTCGCAGATCACCGCCATCGGCAGCGGCCGGGTGAGGTGCATGATCAGGTCGGCCGGACCGTTCGCGGCGTGCGCGCACAGGTCGTCGAGGAGCTCCTCGACGATCGCCTCGATCCGCGGGCGGAACTCGGCCGCGCGCCGCGGGGTGAACGCGGGCGCCACCAGCCGGCGCAGCCGCGTGTGCTCGGGGCCCTCCACCTCCTGCATGGACCGCAGGTAGGGCTTCAGGTCGTCGGGCAGGTCGGGCCGGAAGGCGAACGTGCCCGGGCCGAGGGCGAACCGGGCCGGGTCGGACAGCACCGCCCGCGCCTCGGCATGGCGCGGCACGCCCCACAGCGTCATGCCGGGCACGACGAGCCGCACCAGCGGCGACAGCTCCCGCGCCCGCCCGTGGGCGGCGAAGGGATCGCGGAGCACGGCGGCGTCGGTGAGGTCGATCTCGGGCAGGTCGGACACGGAGCCTCCTGGATGGCCAAAGCAGATGTTCTCATCATCTGAATGGTGAACGTATCATCCCTCCCCGACGGAGATCGGCCAACGGTGGGAGGGCGATGGGCCGGCTCACGAGAGCCCAGGCGCAGGAACGCACCCGCGAGAAGGTCCTGGCATCGGCGCGCACCGAGTTCCTGGAACGCGGCTTCCGCGATGCCAAGATCGACGTCATCGCCGAGCGCGCCGAGCTCACCCGGGGCGCTGTCTATTCCAACTTCCCGGGCAAACGCGCCCTCTACCTGGCTGTGCTCGCGGCCGAGGCCGAGCGCGCCGCGATCCCCCAGGTGGTCGCCGGCACCACGGCCCGCACGGCGCTCGGCGCCTTCGCCAGGGCCTGGGTCGGCCGGCTGCCCCTCGCCACCGACGAACCCGGCGGCGCGGTGCCGCTCGGGGCCGACCTCCTGCCCGAGGTGCTGGCCGACGAGCGCATCCGCACGCCGTTCGCCCAGCTCATGGCGCTCGACGCGATCCTTCTCGGGCTCGCGCTGGAGCGGATGCACGGCCCATCTGATGCGGGCCGCCGGGTGCGGGCGGCCGAGGTCGCGCTCACCACGTTGCACGGGGCCGCCCAGCTCGCCGCCGCCGCGCCCGGTTTCGCCGACCCCTTCGACGTCGTCAGCGCCTGCGAGGGGCTCGCCGACCTCGAGCTCGGCAGCGGGCGGGGGGACGAGTGGGCCCCGCCCCACCTGCCGTACGTGCCCCGCGCGCGCCCGGCCGGGCGGCCGTGGGAGCCTCCGGCGGCGATCGACGCCGTCCGTGACGTCCCGGCCCGCCTCGCCGACGACGGCGTCGTCGCGGTGCTCGGCATGCACCGGCTCGTGGCGGTGGAGGAGGCGGTCCGGGCGGCGCCGTCGGGCTCGGTCGTCACGGCGGTGGTGGTGTCGGGCGACCCCGGCGAGCTGGCGCCGCTGGCTCGGCTCGTGGTCGCGGACGTGTGCCGCTGCATCCGGTCCGCGTTCCCCGAGTCGGCATGGCCGCGGCTCCAGGTGGTGCACGACCCGTCGGGGGCCGTTGCGGCGGCGGCGGGAGAGCGCGTGGTCAGCGACGCCACCGAGGCGGCCGTGCGCATCGCGAACGGCCGGATCGTGGCCGCGGCCGAGGGGAGGGGAGCCTGCCACGCCGCCGCGACGGCCTGATCGGCCCGGCACGGAACGCCGGCATGGTGGCCATACCGCCGTGTTGTGCCAGTAAGGCCACCACGCCGGCGTTCGAGTGCGGCCCGCTCAGGCGGCTCGGGCCCGGCGCAGCAGCTCGACCATCGCCTTCCGGACGGCGTCGGGGGTGTCGGTGCGCTCGTCGAACGGCAGGCGCACCGCGGTCTCCCGGCCACCGGGCTCGTCGGCCGCGAGCACGGCGAAGCCGTAGCGGTCGACGGCCACCATCCGGGCCGCGGCGGTCTCGGGCCGGTCCGCGAAGCGGCGGCAGAACAGCACCAGCGCGTCGGCGTGGTCGTCGTTCATGTGCGCGATGATCCGGTCGGCGTGCGGGTGCAGCGGGTCGGGCTCGGCCTCGGCGTAGCTCGCTTCGTCCACCCAGCTCATCCGGCCGAAGCCGCCGACGTACCGGACGGACTCGACGGCGAGCCGGTAGAGCCGGAAGTCGCCGAACCCCGCGTAGAACGCGCCCGGCTGGGCGGCCTGGTAGATCTCCAAAGCGGCGGCGCGCTCGTCGCCCTGCAGCTCGCCGACCCGTCCGATGACGGTGACCCTGGCCAGCGCGAGCGGGTCGCCCGCACCGGCCTCGGTCGCCATCAGCGACGCCCTCGCGTCGGCGGCGAGGTTGCGGGTGTGCTCGGCCAGGTCGCTCAGCAGCAGCAAGGGCCGGCCTGCCGGGTCGACCGCGTGGGAGACCAGCGAGCCGAACGGGAACCCGCCCTCGCCGATCGTGGCGAGCGCGCCGGTGCGGACGGCGGCGATCAGCGTGCGGGAGCGTTCCGCGTCGCTGGGCTCGCCCCGAACCCCCGGGGTGGCGGCGAGGGTGCGCTCGGCCGCGGCACGCTGGTGCTCGGGCACGACATGGGTCACCTGGACTCCTCGGATCGACTTAGGGTCACCTCACCGGTGTGGGGAGGCGGTGTCAAGCGGCGCCCGCCCGTAGGCTGGGCCGGTGACCCTGTGGCGTGACACCGGCGTGGTGCTGCGGGTGCAGAAGCTCGGCGAGGCCGACCGGATCGTCACGCTGCTCACCCGCCGCCGCGGCAAGGTGCGCACGGTGGCGAAGGGGGTGCGGCGCACCCGGTCGCGCTGGGGGGCGCGCCTCGAGCCGTTCAACCACGTCGACGTCCAGTGCTACACGAGAAGCGGGGCTACTACCGGCCGCTCCCTCGACATCGTCACGCAGGCGCAGACCGTCGACGCCTTCGGCGCCGGCATCATCGGCGACTACAGCCGCTACACGGCAGGCTGCGCGATGCTGGAGACGGCCGACCGGCTCGTCGCGGAGGAGGGCGATCCGGCGCTGCGCGTCTACCTGCTGCTCGTGGGGGCCGTGCGGGCGCTGGCCGGCCGGGAGCGGGACCCGTCGCTCGTGCTCGACGCGTTCCTCCTGCGCGCGATGACCCATGCCGGGTGGGCGCCCGCGATCTCCGAGTGCGCCCGCTGCGCCGAGCCCGGCCCGCACGCCGCGTTCAACATCGCCGCCGGGGGAGCGGTGTGCCCGCGCTGCCGCCCGCCGGGCTCGGTGCGGCCGTCGCTGGAGACGTTCACGCTGCTGGACGCGCTGCTGCACGGCGACTGGGACGCCGCCGACAGCGCCACTGCGGTGACCCGGCGCGACACGAGCGGGCTCGTGGCCGCCCACCTGCAGTGGCACATGGAGCGGCAGCTGCGGTCGTTGCCGCTGGTGGAGCGCCGGGTCACGACCTGATCGGTGACCGGCGCGCGAACTCCGGCGCGTGCTCGGGACGCAGCCCCACGCCGATCAGGTACGCCGGCACGAACGATGCCGCCGGGATCGCCGACAGCAGCGCGACGATGGGCTTCGGCGGCCCCTGTCGCTCACCGTCGATGATCGGCTTCAGGACGGCGCGGTGCAGGACCTGCTGCAGGGTCTGCACGGCGATCGTCGGCACGAGCCTCCGCCTGCGCACTCCGGCCAGCACGTCCGCGCCGACGGCACCGCGACGCAGCGGCTCGGCCAGCAGGGTGGCCGCGGCGACGGCGTCCTGGACGGCGAGGTTGATCCCGACCCCGCCGATCGGGGACATCGCGTGCGCCGCGTCCCCGATGCAGAGCAGCCCGTCGACGTGCCAGCGGTTCAGCCGGTTCAACCGGACGTCGAGGTGCTTGACGTCGTCCATCGACGCCAGCTCGCCGACCCGGTCCGCGAGCCACGGGACCGTGGCGGCGATCTCCCGGCGGAACCACTCGACGCCGCGCTCGCGGAGCTGGGCGTCGCTGCCCTTCCGGCCGAAGTACGCGAGCTGGAGGAAGCCCTCCCGCGGGATCACCAGCACGAAGCGGCGGCTGCGCACGACCGGCGTCAGGGCTCCCGGGTCGTCACCCGGCCTGCGGGGCAGCCGGAACCACCACGTGTCGATCGGCACCGGCAGCTCCTTGGGCTCCAGCTCCGCCTGGGCGCGGGCGATCGACCAGCGGCCGTCGCAGGCCACCGTGAGGTCGGCCCGCAGGTCGTGGAGCTCGCCGTCCTCCGTGCGGTACCGCACGCCGCGGACCCGCCCGCCTTCGCGGACCAGCTCGGTGACCTCGGCGCGCATCCGCAGCGTGAACGAGGACTCCTCCGCTCCCGCCTCCGCGAGCAGGGTGAGCAGGTCCCACTGGGGCACCATCGCGATGTAGGGATGGGCCACCTTCAGCCGACGCAGGTCGCCGATGACGACCCGGGACCCGTCGGGGAACGGGAAGGCGATCTCGCGCACCTCGCTGTGCGGGAGGTCGGCGAAGCGCCCGCCGAGCCCGAGCTCGTCGAGCAGCTGCAGCGTGGACGGGTGGACGGTGTCCCCGCGGAAGTCGCGCAGGAAGTCGCCGTGCTTCTCCAGGACGGTGACCTCGACGCCCGCCCGGGCGAGCAGGAGGCCGAGCACCATGCCGGCCGGTCCGCCGCCGACGATCGCGCAGGTCGTGTGCTCGCTCATCTCGCCCCCTTTTTCATCGTCTGATGAATAAGGCCGACGGTACTCCGCCCCGGTCGCGGCGTCCAGTCGGTCAGGACCCGAGGTAGCGCAGCACCGCCAGGACGCGCCTGCTGTAGCCCGCCGCCTCCGGGATGCCCAACTTCCCGAAGATCGAGGCGACGTGCTTCTCCACGGCGCTGACCGACATCCGCAGCCGGTCGGCCGTCCCGGCGTTGGTGAGGCCCTCGGCCATGGCGTCGAGCACGTCGCGTTCCCGCGGCGTGAGGCGGGAGAGCGGGTCGGCGCGGTGTCCGGCGGCGAGCAGCTGCCGCACCACCTCGGGGTCGAACGCCGCACCGCCCGCACCGACCCGCTCCAGCGCGTCCAGGAACTCCCCGACCTGGGCCACGCGGTCCTTGAGCAGGTACCCGACGCGGCCCCCGCCGTCCCCGATCAGCTGGGCGGTGTGCCGGCGCTCGACGTACTGCGACAGCACGAGTACCCCGACCCGCGGCCACCGGCGGCGGATCTCCAGCGCCGCCACCACGCCCTCGTCGCTGTGGCTCGGCGGCATCCGCACGTCGGCCACCACGACGTCGGGCTGGTCCCGCTCGACGGCCCCGAGCAGGGCTCCCGCGTCGCCCACCGCGGCCAGCACCTCGTGGCCCTCGTCGACGAGCAGGCGGACGAGCCCCTCGCGCAGCAGCGCGGAGTCCTCGGCGATCGTCACGCGCACGGCAGCTCCGCGGTGACGACGGTAGGACCGCCGGGCGGGCTGTCCACGGTGAGGACGCCGTCGGCGGCAGCGACCCGGCGGGCCAGGCCTGCGAGGCCGCCGCCTCCCGGGTCGGCGCCGCCGCGGCCGTCGTCGCGGACCGCCACCCGCAGCCGCCCGTCCACCACCGTCACCTCCACGTCGACGCGCAGCGCGCCCGAGTGCTTGGCCGCGTTCGTCACTGCTTCGCTGATCAGGAACCAGGCCGCCGCGCGCACGGTAGCGGGCGGCTCCGCGGGCAGGTCGCAGCGGATGCGGACGGGCAGGGGTGCCCGCTCGGCCACCGACTCCAGCGCGGCCGCGAGCCCGCCGGTGTCCAGTGCCGCCGGGTAGACGCGCCACGACACGTCGCGCAGCTCCACGAGCGCGTGCCGGGCCTCGTCGTGGGCCTGCGCGACGAGCTCCTCGGCCCGGTCGGGGTGGCGACGGGCCCTTCCGAGCAGCATGCCGAGCGCGACGAGGCGCTGCTGCACGCCGTCGTGGAGGTCCCGCTCGATGCGGCGCCGCTCGTCGTCGACGGCCGCGACGACGGCGTCGCGGGTGCGCGCGAGCTCCTCGACGCGCTGTGCGAGCCGCTCCTCGCGGGAGGGCGTGAGCAGCCGGGCGAGCAGGGCGCGGTCCCAGCGGGCCACGCCCGCGGCACCGGCGAGCGCGAGGTAGAGCAGCACGGCGCCGGGGACGGCGTAGTAGGCGATGGCGCCGCCGCTGATGACGGTGCCGGGGTCGCGCTCCAGCATCCACGGGGTCTGCGTGACCCACGAGAACACGAGCGTGACCGCGAAGGCCAGGCCGAGGCCGAGCAACGCGAGCACCGCGCCGCCCAGGAGCCCGACCGGGATCCGCGCGGCGAGGTAGCGCAGTGCCCTGTCCGGGGCCGGCTCGGTGCTGCCGCCCGCCCCGTCGAGGAGGGCCACGACGCGGCGGCGTTCCAGCGCCGCGAGCCGCCGGACCGCCGTCTCCGCCGCCTGCCGGAGCGCGGGCAGGAGCAGGGCCGCGGCGACCGGGAGGGCGAGCGCAACGTGCGCCACGGCCGAGCAGGCACCGAGCGTGACGCCCCCGCCGGTGCGCACCCACGTCCGCACGGGGGTTACCGGGGTGCGCGGCGCGGCGGTGCGTCGGGCCGGACCACCGGTATCCGCTGGGTCGGCTGCACCCCCCACTCCGTCGACGACGGCTCGGCCGACCACTGCCGCGGCGGCTCCTGCGGCCGGACCCGGATCGCCGGCATCCGCTCCGTGGGGGCGTCGTCCGGACCGGTCTGCGCGGTGCCCCCGCCCCGGACCCGCAGGACCACGAAGACCACCACCGCGATCGCGACCGCCGCGAGCACCACCTTCGAGAGGATGCCGGCGTAGCTCTCGACGACGTGCCAGTTCTCGCCGAGCACGTATCCGGACACCACGAAGATGGAGTTCCAGATCAGGCTCCCCGCGGCGGTGAGGGTGAGGAACAGCGGCACGCTCATGCGCTCGACCCCGGCCGGCACCGAGATCATGCTGCGGACCAGCGGCACCATCCGCCCGAAGAACACCGCCTTCGCGCCGTGGCGGGCGAACCAGGCCTCCGCCTTGTCGATGTCGCCGACGTCGACGAGCGGCATGCGGTCGGCGATCGCGCGCAGCCGGTCGCGCCCGAGTGCGGCGCCCAGGCCGTAGAGCGCGAGCGCACCGACCACCGACCCGAGGGTCGTCCAGACGATCGCGGCGACGAGGCTCAGCTCCCCCCGGGACGCGGCGAACCCCGCGAGCGGCAGGAACACCTCGCTCGGCAGTGGCGGGAACACGTTCTCGAGGGCGATCGCGAGGCCGACGCCGGGGGCGCCGAGCGTCTCCATCAGATCGACGACCCATCCGACGATGCCGTCGAGCTCCAGCGCCCCGCCAGGGGAGGTTGGTGCGTTCATCGGCGGATCCAGCCGTTCGCTGGCAAGGCGGAGGGGAGTCCTCGTGCCGGGCGTACTCGGACTTCCCGACAACGCAGCCAGCGGGCGGCTGGGCCGTCGAGGGACGCGGCGAACCTCTCCTGGCGGGGCGCTCGGGCGGGGGCGGTCATGATTCACACGGTAGAGGGATGGGCGGTTTGCCCGGACTGGGGCGCTCGCCGGAGGGACCCTGAGGTTTCCCGCACCCCGGCCCCTAGGGTTGTCCTCGTGAGCGAGCGCCAGCGAGCGAACCGATGTCACAGCGCCGCCGCGAAGCGCTGGCCGAGCGCCGGCGAGGCCATGCGATGAGCCGGTTCCAGCCTCCGCCGCCGCACCCCTCGGGCGCGCGCCCCCCGGCGATCCCACCCGAGCTGGTGCCGAACCACGTCGCACTCGTGATGGACGGCAACGGGCGCTGGGCCAACGCCCGCGGCCTGCCCCGGATCGAGGGCCACCGCCGTGGCGAGGCCGCACTGATGGACGTGGCCCGCGGCGCGATCGACATCGGCGTCCGGTGGCTGTCGGCGTACGCGTTCTCCACGGAGAACTGGAAGCGCAGCCCCGACGAGGTGCGTTTCCTGATGGGCTTCAACCGGGACGTCATCCGCCGCCGTGTCGACGAGATGGACGCGATGGGCGTGCGGGTGCGCTGGGCGGGCCGCCGCCCGCGGCTGTGGCGCTCGGTGATCAAGGAGCTGGAGATCGCCGAGGAGAAGACGAAGCACAACGACGTGCTGACGCTCACCATGTGCGTCAACTACGGCGGGCGGGCGGAGATCGCCGACGCCGTGAAGCAGATCGCTCGGCTCGCCGCCGAGGGCCGGATCCGGCCCGACAAGGTCGACGAGCGGATGATCGCCCGGTACCTCGACGAGCCCGACATGCCCGACGTCGACCTGTTCGTGCGCTCCTCCGGTGAGCAGCGCACCTCGAACTTCCTGCTCTGGCAGTCGGCGTACGCGGAGCTGGTGTTCCTCGACACGCTCTTCCCCGACTTCGACCGCCGCCACCTGTGGGAGGCGGTCGAGATCTACGCGCGGCGCGACCGCCGCTTCGGTGGCGCCCTCGACACTCCGGAGGCTGCCTCATGACCGGTGCCATCGCCGAACAGCTCGCCGTGGCCCGCGCGGCCCTGGAGCGTTTCCACGACGTCACCGCCGACGACGACGGCGCGCTCACCTTCGCCCACGGCGGCGTCGTCTGCGCACTGCAAGGCCTGGACATCGAGGAGGGTCTGCCGATCCTCAACCTCACCTGCGTCGTGGCCTGGGACCTGCCCATCGAGTCCGACGTCCCCGGCCAGGTGGCGCTCGGGATGGGCGAGGGCCTGTTCGGCACGGCGCGCGTGATCCGCGGCAGCGCAGGCTGGGACGTCACGTGGCGCTACGCGTTCCCCGCCTCCGGCCTCGACGAGAAGGCGATGGGAACGCTGCTGATGCTCGTGGTGAGCGGCGCCTCCAGCCTGCGCGCGGCGCTGGTGCCCGAGTAGCCGACCGGTGGTCCGCTCAGCCCGGCGATGCGACGTGCGCACCCGGGCCGGGCTGGAAGACGGACTCGTGGCCGTCCTGCCAGCGCACCCGGTAGCAGGTGCGGTCGCCGGAGCCGATCACCTCGAGGACCTCGCCCTCGCGCCGTCCCTGGTCGACGGTGGTGCCTTCCACCACGATGTGGTCGCCCGCTTTCGCCTCCATCGGCAGGTCAACTCCCTCCGGGTCCGGGCTCCCCCCGATGCTCCCGCAGCAGGCTGTCGCGGTCCAGGGGGCGCATCCCATCGGGTCCCCGCAGAGTCACACACCAACTCCGGTGCCGGCACACCAACTGCAGTTGGTGTGCCGGCACCGGAGTTGGTGTGCGAGCGGCTCGTCA